>CP076546.1:0-314615 GCA_018889975.1 Bacillus sp. NP157 | reverse complement strand
CCGAATACACCGCGCCATTGAGCGAGCACGGATCGGCCGTCGGGATCAGCGTGCCCCAGTTGATCGAGAAGATACCGGCCACCGCATCCGGGTCGACCACGATGCGCTCGGTCGCACCATTCGTGTTCGGCGCCACGCCGGTGAGGTCGTAGTACCAGCCTGCGTCCGTGTCCTGCATGTTCAGGTCGGTGACGAGGTCATTCTGCTTCAGGTTGGCCCGCTTGACCGGCGTGGCGAACGTTTTCGGCGTGCTGCCGGTGCCGTCGCGCAGCGCGTACATGGTCTGCTGCTGGGTATCGGTCAGGTCGCTGGTATCCAGGAACTTGCCCGTGCCGACGAACACCCAACGGCGCGTGTTCAGGCCCGAAGTGTCGAAGTCCAGCTCGATGCGCGGTGCCGTGGTGATCGGCTGCGGGTTCCCGCTCGGGTCGGTGAGCTGGGCGATGACCACCGGCGAGGGGTAGCCGCTCGACGCGGAAGACAGGTCGAAGCGCCAGACGTTGCCTTGCAGGTCGCCCGCATACACCTGTTCCACCGTATTGTCGGAGGTGTTCTGCACGTAGCCCGACGGACGCGACAGGCCGACCGGGTTGGCCGTGGTACCCGAGGTCGTGGTCATCGTCTCCAGCAGCGTGCCGTCCTTGACGTTGATGATGAACAGGTAGCCCTTGCCGTCATCGTTGTTATAGCCCGAGGTAAGCAGGACCACCCAGCCGTATTTGCGGGTCTTCGCGATCAGCGGACGCGAGAACGAATAGCCCATGTGGCTGTTGGTGAATTCCCACAGCACCTTGCTGGTGAGGCTGCTTTCGAACGTAGTCGACTTGGTCGTGCCCATGCCGGTCGGGACCGAGGTGGCGTCGAGCGCGTAGATGCCCTTGCCGCCCTTGCCCATGCCACCGACGATCACCGTGCGCCAGTCGTAGGTGCCTGGCGTCGATGAGGTGCCGGCGCGATTGAAATCGACGTCCGCGGCCTGCGGGGTCTGGTCCACGTAGAAGTGATGGACGAACGCGTTCGTGGTTGCGCCCTTCAGGTTGGCCAGCGCAGCCAGGCCATCGACCGTCGGCGTGTTGTTCGGGCCGCTGAAGGTGAAGCTCGGCACGTAGGCATAGAGCTCCGAGCCACCGCCATTGAGCGTGTTGGTCGCGGCGGAGAAGTCGGCCTGGATCGCGTGCACCATGCCGTCGTTGGCACCGACATAGACCACCGGCAGGCGGGTCTTCACCGACGTGGCGAAGGCGCTGTAACCGGGGTTGTAGGTGTCGCTGTAGTTGGTCGACAGGGCACCCTGCACCAGGCTCGCCTGCGAGTTCACGATGTCGCCGAGCAGGTGGGTACGGATGCGGAACGACGAGCCTTCCTTGCTGCGATCGCCGCGCAGGAAATTCAGGATGTCGCTGCTGCCCAGTGCGGTCTGCTGCCCCGAGCTGAGGTTGCCCCACTGGAACGGCACCACCGTCGTGCCCTTCATGGTGAGGATGCGGCGCAGGTCGCGCCAGCCGAGCACGCCGTTGAGGGCATCGGTGTAGGCGCCCAGCTGGTCGAGTTTGGTCTGCGCGCTCCAGGTATTGGCACCGGTCGCGGCGGTCACGTCGGCACCGAGCGCGGCGGTGGCGACGAAGCCGTTCACCTCACCGCTCCAGGTACCCGGGAAATACGAGGTGGTGTAGATCGGAAAGCCCGCCACCGGCGAGTTGTATGGGGCGGTGTTGGCCGCGACGGCGGTCAGCACGCGGGTCGGCGACACGCTGGGGCCGGACGCGCTCAGCGAAGCCGTCGTGGCCACGTTGGTGAAGATGCTGGTGAGGCCGGACGCGATCAGGTCGGGGCGGTTACCGACGAAATAGTTGTCCGGGCGCAGGCTCGAACCCGACGACGTATTGGTGTGCCAGGTCAGGTACGACGACGGGACACCGTCGCCCTTGCTATCGGTGAAGCCACCGTACTTTGCGGCGAGCCAGTACTGGTTGGGGCCTGCATTGCCGCTGGAGCCATAGATCGGATTGCTGGAGCTGCCGTCGAACGCGCCCGGCTCCATCACGTCGACCACGTAGGTGTCCACGGTCTGCTTGCCGGTCAGGTCGCCGCGGATGTCGTTGACGTGGGCGTAGTACGCCATGCCGGCAATCATCCACGTCGCGAGGTTGCCGCCGTTCTGGTAGGCCTTGCCGGCATCGACGCCGCCCAGCTTGGCATTGGAGAAGGTCGCGCTCGCGGTGCCGCCGTTGCCGTCGGCTTCGATCATCGGCAGCTTGCCGAGCTTGGTCGTCCACAGGCCGGCATCGAGGCCGCCCTGAAGGGCCGTCGGGCTCTGCATCGCGCAGTAGCCGTTCGAACCGCCCGACGGCGCCGTGCTGCTGGGCACGCGCTGGTCGCAATGGGTATGCGCGTCGCCGATCACCACGATGGCGTTCGCCGCGCACTTGTACTGCATCGGATCGTTGGAGTCGGTGGTGTCGTTCTTCAGGCCCTTGAACACCGGGAAGGTGTTGTCGAGCGAGCCGAGCGTGCCGTAGTTGTTCGTGTAATTGGGGTTGAGCGGTTGGCGCATCATGTACGCCAGCGCCGACCAGTACAGTTCTCCGATGGTGTCGTAGGTCTCGTACCCGTTGGCACCGAACGAGTTGAGGTAGTTGATCGTGCCGCTCTGGGTGAACGCGGCACCGCTGGGCGTCCGCGCGCCGTAAAGCGCCGCGTCGCCCGCCGCCGGGTTGCCGACCAGCGTGCCGTCGGTTGCACTCCACTCCGCGTAGGTGTTGGTCTGGCGCGTCGCGTTGCCGTTGTACGTCGTCGGTCCGTTATCGCGCAGCAGCGCGCGGACGACACCGTTCGGGTTCGCGCCGCCGGTGACCGCGCCGTAGGCCACGGCGCCCACGCGGATGCGCTTGTAGTTCTGCTGGATCAGGCCTTCCGGCTTGTAGTTGGAACCGTACTTGGTGCAGTTGTCTTCGAGCGCGGTGGTCGATGCCGTCGAGCAGGCCTGCACCTTGACGTTGTAAGTGACGACCTTACCGGTGCCACTCGTGCTGAAGCTGCTGTTATCGGAAACCTGGAATGTGTAGCCCTTCTGGTACGAGCGGAACCACAGGCGGCTAGAACCGCTGAAGGTGCTGTCGCCGACCAGGGCCGATGCCGGGAACAACGGAGGCCCGAACGTGATGTTCTTGTCGGGGAAGTTGCCGCTGTTACTCTGGCTGTTGAGGTTGGAGCGCACCAGCACGGTCAGCGCCGCGGTTTCACCCGCGTCACGCGTGCCGCCGGTCAGCGTTTTGCGGAACTCGTCCAGGGCGGTCATCGTCGCCCAGTTCAGCATGTTGCCGCTCCAGCCGTTCGAACTGCACGCAACGGTGGTGTCGGCCAGCTTCTGCGTCGACGGCGAGAAATAGCCGTTGGTGGCCGAGTAGGTGTAGCACTTGAGCGGATCGAAGTAGCCCAGGTACGTGTTGGTGATCGAGAAGCCTGCCGAGTCCGTATAGGCCGCCACCGTGCCGGTGGGGAACTCCACCGACAGCGCGAGCATGAGGTTGGCGGGTACGTTCGATGCGCTGTACAGCGGCAGGTCGGACAGCGTGGTGTCCGCCACCGAAGGCATGGGAACGATCAGCGCCGTGGCGAGCACGGCCGCCGCGAACGATTTGTTGAGCGCCTGGCGAAGAGAGGTCATGGCAAGTTCCGTGGCGTCGTGGCGTCAGGGGTCAACGGATGATGGTCTGGACGTAGGCGATGGCGTTGCGCGGACCGTCCACGCGGACGGTCAGGCGGAACGCCGCGGCCGAGCCGGTGGTGTTGAACGGGATGCCCGGATCGGTCGTGAGGTTGGAGCTGGTGCCGCCACCGATCGCCGTGCCCGGCACGATGCAGGTGTTCAGCGACGCCGCGCCCGCCGCCGGGCAGAGCCGCTCGACGACGTAGGACACGGTGTTGCCGCCCGTGCTGAGCGGCGCCATGGTGACGATCTTGCCGGCCGTCAGGTTCACGAGTACATCCGGGATTTCCGGACGGACCGAGGTATGCGGCTGCAACGACGCGTAGTAACCCTTGGACGGCGCATCCGTGTCGCTGATCGGCGGTGCGAACGTGCTGTCGAGGTTCGTACGGATGTCGGTGTACGCACGCTCGGCTTCCTGGAACGCGGCCTGGCGGAACGTGACGCTGCTGGCGATGGCCGTGGCCGTGTCGACCGAACGCATCAGCGCCATTGCCGCGAGCAAGGTGGCGACCAGCACGATCACGGCGATCAGGGTCGCGATGACGCCACGCTGGCGGGATGCGGCGGGCAGTGGATAACGATAAGACATGCGATTCATGCCCGGCCTCAGAAGAATTTGGTGATCAGGCTGTTGCGGACCGGCACCACGAAGTCGTAGACCTTGTAGCGATAGGACGCATCCGTGGTGACGGTGTACTGCAGCGTCGCGTCCAGGTCGCCGAACAGCGTTAGCGAGGTCGGGCCGCTATAGCCGATGTACGACGCCCTGCCCGCGACCGTGCCGGAACCGGCCGGCGCGCGTTCCTGCTGCCGGCTACGCACCACTACCGCGATGCGGATGGCGCGGATCTGGCCGCGCGCGTTCAACGCGGCTGCCGTGTCGGTATCGGGCATCAGCTTGCCGATGGCCCACGTGTTCCCCGTCGGCTTGACCCACGAGGCGATCGGCAGGTCATTGACCGTGGCACTGATGCCATAGAGCGCCTTCATCTGCACGACGTTGTCGGCAAGGCTGATCGCGGGCTGGTTGGTGCTCGCCGTATTGCCGACTTGAAGCAGGTCGTAGGAGACCAGGCTGAAGTTGGTCTGGTTGACGCTGTACAGGGTCACCGCGGGCGTGATGCCCATGTCGAACACGTAGCCCGCACCCGTGTAGTGGCCGGCGAAGCTGGTGGAGTCGCTGTTGTTGGTATCGAAAGTCATCGTCGTGCCGGCGACGTCGATGGAGGAGATCTTCGCCATCGTGCAGGTGCCCGACTTGTCGGACAGCAGCAGGTACTCGTTGGGGAAGATCGCCATGCCGTTGTCCACCGTGGCCTTGTTGCTGGTCGCGGAGACGAGGTTGGTGCGGAACGTGCGCGCGATGGCGTTGCCGCGGACGATGCCGATCGCATCGGCGACGTCGCCCGTGCCGGCGGCGATGAGCACGGGCACGGCACGCGTCTTCAACGGCCAGTTGGCAAACGGCGCGGCAAGCGCGGTCGTCAGCGGCAGGCGCTGGGTACCACCGGACCAGGTCTGCAGGGTGCAGCCCCAGACGCCGTAATTCTTGCCCTGGACGATGTCCGAGCCGGCGGTGCGCAACTCACGCTCGAGGGTAAACGCCGCATAGCTACCGTTCTGCTGGGCATCGCTGCCATTGGTGGTCGTGCGCTTCTGGCCCTCGAACGCCGCGAACGCGGTCAGGACGCCGACCGTGCAGATGATGGCGATCACGGTACCCACCATCAGCTCGATGAGTGAGAAGCCTGCGGCGCCGCGCTTGGAGGATGCGATCGGGGTGCGAGTCATGCGGGCGCTCACTGGATCTGCGAAATGGAGATGTACTGATGCGGACCGGTGTCCTGCGGGGCCTGCCACTTCAGGGTGATGGTGACGAGGTTGTTCGCATCGATGGTGACCGTCGGCTTCAGCGCCGTGGTGATGCCCGGCAGGCAGTTGCTCGTCACCTTGGCGGTGGTGCAGTCCACGGTGTCGGCGAACCACTTGTTGTAAGCGGTGCCACCGGTGACGTAGTCGGTGGCCAACAGCGACGAATCGGCCGTCCACATACCCGAGATGAACCGGTTGGCCAGCAGGGCGGCGTCGACGCGGTACTTAGAGTCGCCGCTGAGCTTGGTCGCGCTGGCCTGCAGAGCAACGATTGCCAGGATGCCGAAGGTGAACACGAGGATGGCGATCAGCGCGTCGAGCAGCACGATGCCGCGCGCAGCTTTCATGGGTTTGAAAAGGTTGGCCATGGCGTGAGCCTCAGTTGGAACCGCAGGACTGGGCGTCCGTGCTTGCCAGGATGGTGTTGGAGACGGGATCGCACATGCGCGTCATCCCGCCTGCCGAAACCAGCACGACCTGCCGGCGGCCAGCCGTGGTCGTGCCGTACACGTCGACACGGGCGATCGAATTGGCGTTGAAACTCGAGGGGCGGCCAAGCGCCGTATAGGTGACCCCGGCGGGCACGCCACCGGTCAGCGCCGTACCCAGCTGGCCGCTGGCCTGCTTGGCCGACGCGGTCGACGCCGAGACCGTGATGTTCGTCTCGGTGGCGTCGCGCTTGTCGAAGATGTTCGTCGGCGTCGCGCAGGTGGTCTCGGTGGTCTTCAGCTGGCACACCTGCCAGCTGGCACCCGTACCCGAGGTCAGCTCGAAGCGCACGTTGGTGCCGCGCTGCGCGGCTTCATTGCGCGCTTCGCGCAGGCCGTTCTGGATCGACTCGGCCGCCGAGCGGATGCGCGAGTTGTTGAGGAAATCGCGGAAGCTGGGGATGCCGAACGTGACAAGGATGAACAGGATGGTGATGGTCACCATCAGCTCGATCAACGAGAAGCCCCTGGCGTCGCGGCGCATCATGAGCAGCTGCCGTCCTTGCGGGTGGTCCAGCACGTTGTGCTCTGGCTCCACCGGGCCGGCGCCGCCGTGGTCTGGCGCAGGTTGGTCTGGTCCACCGTGTAGGTGAAGCCCATCACCGGTGCCGCCTTCGCCTGCGCCTGCAGCACGAAGGCCTGGCCGGAGTTGGAGGTGGTGCAGGTGAAGGTGAAGTAGTTCGACGCCGGCAACGTGCCGCCGCAGGCGGTGCCCGTGGTCGGTCCGTAGTTGCGGTTGTCCTGGTAGTACTGCTCCAGCGAGGTCCGCGCGCCGGACATCAGCCCCTGCACCTCGCTCAGGCGGGTACGGATGATGTAGTCGCGATAGATCGGCATGGCGATCGCGGCGAGGATCGCGATGATCGCCACGACGATCATCATCTCGATAAGCGTGAAGCCACGCTGGGCGCGCGCCGGAAGGCGCGAAAGGAAAGCAGCCACGATGTCCCCCTGGACCGATATTCAGCCGATTGCACGCTAACCGGAGCCTGCGGCGAGGCCAAGGGGGCGGACGACGGGCGGCAGGGTTTCACCGACAAGCGGCGGCGGCGACACCCTGCCGTAGTCCCGGGATAACAAGACGGTCACGAGGCGCACGAGACAATGGCGAGGTCACGAAGGAGTCGTACACCGTGCTCGCGCAATACGTCCACACCTCATCCGAAGCCCTGTTCCGCATCGTCCGCCACGGCCATCGCTGGCGCGCGCTGCGCGATAATGTCGAGATCGGCCGCTTCGATTCGGCAGAAGACGCCGTGCGCGACCTTCGCGAAGCCAGCCCCACGCTGCGCCTGCCCCGCCGCCTCGCCGACTGGCGCTTCCTGCCGGCCGCGGCACTCGCCCACCTGTCACCGCCGACGGCGGCGGCGCTGGCCAGGCTCGCCAGCGCGGCCTGAGCTCAGCCCCGGCCTTCGTCCTCGATCAGGCGGTCGATCGCCTTGCGCGCGTGCTCGAGCATGTGGTCCACCTCCGCACAGTCCGCGAGGCCTGAGCCGGCGTCCATGGCGCCGACGTTGAGCACCTCGACGTGGCGCTGCATGACGGTATAGCCCGACGTACTGCAAAGGATGTCGTAGCCGCGGTAGTGATGCTCGGGGTGGTGAGTCATGGGGCGTCCGCTTGAGGTTTGCCCAGCCGTCAACCGCGCTGGAGGTGTCGCCGGTCCTGCGCACTCGGTCTGCCCACTCAAGCCGCCCCGTGAGATATGGAACGCCGGCCATGAAGGTGCCGTGTTCCCGGCGACGGCACACCTAAGCGTTTTCGGCCAACTTTCCCGCTCCGTTCAGCCGCGCTGGCGCCATTCGCGCGCCAGCAGGGCAAAGATCACGTCGTCGACCCACTCGCCTCGGAAGAAGTAGCTCTCCACGTGGTGCGCCTCCTGGCGAAAGCCCAGCGAGCGCAGCAGGGCGATGCTGGCGACATTGCGCGGGTCGACCGACCCGATCGAGCGACGGTATCCCCACTCGCCGAAGGCGAGGTCGAGGGCGGCACGCATGGCTTCGTGGGCGTATCCCCTGCCCTGCCGGTCCGGACGCAACGACACGCCGAACTCGATGGCGCCCTCGGGCGAATCCGGGAAGTGGATGCCGAGGTCACCCAGCAGCTCTCCCGAGGCGCGGTCGCGTACGGCGAGTTGGCACCACGCACCCGGCGTCGCAAACGGGACGGCCAACTGGCTGGCGATGAAGGCCTCGGCATCTTCAAGGGCGGCCGGCCGCCAGCCCTGGTAGCGCGCCACGGCGTCGTCGCCGCGGTAAGCGAACAGCGTGGCCGCATCGGCTGCGGCCAACGCGTCCAGGCGCAGGCGCGCCGTGTCGATATGCGTGTCCTGGGTCGCGTTCATGCGGCCTCCCTGGTAGGTTCGCGCAACGATAACCTGCCTCGGGTCGCACGGGCAGCGGGCATAAAAAAACCCGCCAGGGCGGGTTTTTCGTTTCTTCCGCGAGCGCGCGACGGCAATCGGGGAAGCATGTGGTGCCGGAAATAGGAATCGAACCTACGACCTCATCATTACGAATGACGCGCTCTACCAACTGAGCTATCCCGGCGAGACGCAGAATTCTAGGGGAGTGACGATCCCCGCGCAAGCCTCAAGAGGCAAGTCGCAGCTCCCTGGGCAACGCGAAGGTGATGCTTTCGGCTTCGCCATCGAGCTCGCGGACGCTGCCCGCGCCCCACGACTGCAAGCGTGCGATGACTTCCTTCACCAGCTTTTCCGGCGCGGAGGCGCCAGCGGTGACGCCGATGCGGGTCTTGCCCTCGATCCATGCCTGGTCGATGTGCTCTGCGCCGTCGATCAGGTACGACGTGACGCCCTGCTTTTCGGCCAGTTCCTTCAGGCGATTGGAGTTGGAGCTGTTGACCGAACCGACCACCAGCACAAGGTCCACGGCATCGGCGAGACGGCGCACCGCATCCTGGCGATTCTGCGTCGCATAGCAGATGTCGTCCTTGCGCGGGCCGTGGATGGACGCGAACTTCGTGCGCAGCGCCCCGATGATGGCAATTGTGTCGTCCACCGACAGCGTGGTCTGGGTGACGAAGGCGAGCTGCTCGGGCTGGCCCGGCTGCAGGGCCTCGACGTCCTCGACGGACTCGACCAGGTAGATGCTGCCACTGTTCGCCGGGTTCCACTGGCCCATGGTGCCTTCCACCTCGGGGTGGCCGGCGTGGCCGATCAGCACCACGTCGTGGCCAGCGCGGCCCAGGCGAGCCACCTCCATGTGCACCTTGGTCACCAATGGGCAGGTGGCGTCGAACACGCGCAAGCCGCGGCGGTCGGCTTCCTCGCGCACGGCCTTCGGCACGCCATGCGCGCTGAAGATCACGGTGGAGTTGTCCGGCACTTCGTCCAGTTCTTCGACGAACACGGCGCCATCGGCGCGCAGGCGTTCGACAACGTAGCGGTTGTGAACCACTTCGTGGCGAACGTAGATCGGCGCGCCGTACGACTCGAGCGCACGCTCGACGATGGCGATGGCGCGATCGACGCCGGCGCAGAAGCCGCGGGGGTTGGCGAGCAGGATGTCCAAAGGAGGCCTCGGGGCGGCGATCGCGCCGCTGGTGGGGATGGGCGGGATTATCGCATGGGTGGGGTCCGGGGGGCCTCAGGCCTTCTTCGGGCTAGCCTGGAACAGGCTGAACACGATCAACCCCGCCGCGCCCACGCTGATCGCGCAATCGGCCACGTTGAACACCGGGAACGGATAGCTGCCCAGGAACACCTGGATGAAATCCGTGACCTTCGCCGCGTGCAGCCGGTCGATGAGGTTACCCAGCGCACCGGCGATGATCAGGGCCAGCGGAGCGGCCGTGCGCCAGTCACCACGCGGCGTCCGCGACAGCCAGACAGCCAGGATGGCGCTGATCCCGATCGCCAGAACCGCGAAGAACCAGCGCTGCCAGCCGGCGCCGTCCGCCAGGAAGCTGAACGCCGCGCCGGTGTTGAAGGTCAGCGTCCAGTTCAGGATGCCCGGGATCACCGGATGCGGCGTTTCGGCCGGCTGCAGGGCGACCAGGGCCCACCACTTGGTGAGCTGGTCCAGCGCGATCATGCCGGCGGTCAGCCAGAGCCACGACAGCGCGCTGGGGCGGGGGCGAAGAGTCATGCAACGAGCCTACGGTAGAGGTAAAGCATGGGCGCCACTGGTCAGAACCAGCGGCGGTCTTCGCCGGCGCCGGTGACGTTGCCGACGCAGCGGCCACAGATCTCCGGATGTGCAGGATCCGCACCCACGTCGGGCTGGTGCTGCCAGCAACGGATGCACTTGGCCCAGTCGGTGACGGCCGCCGAGACGTAGACCTCGGCACCCTCCAGCTCCACCCGCTCCGCCGTCGCCGGCCGGCCTTCGAGCGGGGCCAGCGCCACGTCCGAGGTGATGAAGAAGAAGCGCAGCTCGCCCGCGGCCTCGGCCAGGGCCGACTGCGTGGGCAGGTCGGCATGGATGGTGAGGGTCGCATCCAGCGACGCACCGATGAGGCTGGCCTTGCGCATGCCTTCGAGCACGCGCGAGGCGGTCTCGCGGATGGCGAGCAGCTTGCCCCACCACGCACGGGCATCCGCATCCTGGCGCGCGTCGAGGCCTTCGTAGAAGGTCTCGAACAGCACCGACTCGCTGCGCGAACCCGGCAGGTGCTGCCAGATTTCCTCGGCGGTGAAGCTCAGCATCGGGGCGATCCAGCGCACCATCGCTTCGGCGATGCGGTACATCGCGCTCTGCGCGCTGCGGCGGCCATGGCTGTCGGTCGGCATCGTGTAGAGCCGGTCCTTGGTGACGTCCAGGTACAGCGCGCCCAGCTCGGTGGTGCAGAAGTTCTGCACGCGCTGGACGATCTCCGGGAAGTCGTAGCGCTCGTAGGCGGCGACGATGGCGGCCTGCGTATCCGCGGCCTGCTGCACGGCCCACTGGTCCAGCGGCAGGCAGGCATCGGTGGCAAGCAGGTGCTTGTCCGGATCGAAGCCATCGAGGTTGCCGAGCAGGAAGCGTGCCGTGTTGCGGATGCGCCGATAGGTATCCGCGACGCGCTTGAGGATTTCGTCCGACAGCGACATCTCGTTGCGGTAGTCGGTCGAGCAGATCCACAGGCGCAGGATGTCCGCACCCAGGGTCTTCATGATGTCCTGCGGCTCGATGCCGTTGCCCAGCGACTTGGACATCTTGCGGCCCTGCGCGTCCACGGTGAAGCCGTGGGTCAGCACGTGGTCGTAGGGCGCGCGGCCGTTGATCGCGGCCGAGGTCAGCAGCGACGACTGGAACCAGCCGCGATGCTGGTCGGAGCCTTCCAGGTACATCACCTTGTATTCGCTGGCTTCGCCCGCCTGCAGTTCCGGCCGCTGGCCGACCACGGCGAAGTGGCTCACGCCCGAGTCGAACCAGACGTCGAGGACGTCGGTGACCTTCTCATAGCGGTCGGCGTCGTCACCGATCAGCTCGCGCGGATCGAGGTTGAACCAGCTGTCGATGCCTTCGTGCGCGACCTTCTGCGCCACCTTCTCCATCAGCGGGACGGTATCCGGATGCGGCTCGTGCGTGTTCCTGTCGACGAACAGGGTGATCGGCACGCCCCAGGTGCGCTGGCGCGAGATGCACCAGTCCGGGCGGCCTTCGACCATGCCGCGGATGCGCTCTTCGCCCCACGCCGGCACCCAGCGCACGGACTTGATCGAGCTCAGCGCGGTGTCGCGCAGCCCGGCCGTTTCCATGCCGATGAACCACTGCGGGGTGGCACGGTAGATCACCGGCGTCTTGTGGCGCCAGCAATGCGGGTAGCTGTGCGTGAGCTTCGCGAAGGCGAGCAACACGCCACGGGTGCGCAGCAGGTCGACGACGGCGTCGTTGCCCTTCCAGATGTGCATGCCGGCAAAGGTGACGTCGCCCGCGAGCGGCAGGTCGCTGCGATAGACGCCGCGGCCGTCCACGTAGTTGAGCGTACCGATGCCGTACTGCTGGCCCACGGCAAAGTCCTCCGCGCCGTGGTCCGGAGCGGTGTGCACGGCACCGGTGCCGTCTTCGTCCGACACGTGGTCGCCGAGGATGATCGGCACGCGCTTGTCGTAGAACGGGTGCTTCAGCTGCTGGTTTTCCAGCGCGGCGCCCTGCTTGTGGCCGAGCACGACGGCGTTTTCCACGCCATAGCGCGCCAGCGCCTTGCCGGCCAGCGCCGACGCGATCACCAGCAACACGCGCTTGCCGTCGCGCGCCGGGCCTTCGACCAGCGAGTATTCGATTTCGCCACCGAGCGACACGGCCTGGCTGGACGGCAGCGTCCACGGCGTGGTGGTCCAGATCGGCACGGCGACGATCGCGTCACCGACGTCGACGCCGAACTCGGCGCCCATCTCCTTCGGATAGACGGCGTCGTACGCCACGTCCACCGCCGGCGAGGTCTTGTCGGCGTATTCGATCTCGGCCTCGGCCAGTGCGGAACCACAGTCGAAGCACCAGTACACGGGCTTGGCGCCGCGCACCACGTGGCCGTTGTCGACGATGCGCGCCAGCGCGCGGATCATGTCGGCTTCGTAGGTGAAGTCGAGCGTGCGGTACGGGCGCTCCCAGTCACCGAGCACGCCCAGGCGCTTGAAGTCGGTCCGCTGCAGGTCGATCTGCGCCAGCGCGTATTCACGGCACTTCTGCCGGAACGCGGCGGCGTCGAGCTTGTCGCCGGCCTTGCCGAACTTCTTCTCGATCGCGATCTCGATCGGCAGGCCATGGCAATCCCAGCCCGGCACGTACGGTGCGCGGTAGCCGGCGATCAGCTTCGACTTGACGATGACGTCCTTGAGCACCTTGTTGACCGCGTGGCCCAGGTGGATCGCGCCGTTCGCGTAGGGCGGGCCGTCGTGCAGCACGAACACCTTGTCGCGGTGGGCGGTCTTTTCCTGGATCTGCGCATAGCGGCCCACGCGCTCCCAGTTCGCCAGCCAGGTCGGCTCGCGCTTGGGCAGGTCGCCGCGCATCGGGAATTCCGTCTGCGGCAGGTTGATGGTGTTCTTGTAGTCCTGGGTCATTGCGGGCAACCGTGGTGTGTCAGGCATCGGCAAGGATGGGGTTCATCCCCAGCGCCTGCCGGGCGGCGCGGTCGTCCTGGCGCATCTGCGCGCACAGGGCGTCCAGGCCGTCGAATTTTTCTTCATCGCGCAACTTGCGGACAAACTCCACGCCGATGCGCTGGCCGTAGAGATCGCCGGAGAAATCGAACAGATGGGCTTCGAGCAGCGGCTCGGTCACTTCGTTCACCGTGGGCCGGAAGCCCAGGCTGGCCACGCCGGGCCAGCTGCACGGGCCGTCGCCGATGCCGATGCGCACCGCGAAGATGCCCTGGATCGGGCTGACCCGGTCGCGCAGGTGCACGTTGGCGGTGGGGTAGCCGAGCTCGCGGCCGAGCTGCTTGCCGTGCTCTACGTGGCCGTCGATGACGAAGGGACGGCCGAGCAGGGTCGATGCATCGGCGAAGCGGCCTTCCGCGAGCAGCGTGCGCACCTTCGACGAGGAGACGCGCTCGCCGTCGACCAGCACCGGCGCCACCGCGTGGGCGGTGAAGCCCAGCTCGGCGCCCATCGACTGCAGCAGGGCAAAGTCGCCGCCACGGCGATGGCCGAAGCGGAAATCCTCACCCACCCAGACTTCGCGCGCCGCGAGCCGGCCGACGATCACCTGGCGGACGAAATCCTCGGCGGACATCGTCGTCAGCGCTTCGTCGAAGCGCAGGGAAAGCAGCTCGACGATGCCGGCAGCGGTCATGCCCTCGGCCTTCTCGCGCACGCCGGACAGGCGCGGCACGGGCTCCTTCGAGAAGAAGGCACGCGGCAGCGGGTCGAAGGTGATGACCGCCGGGGCGAGGCCGCGCGCTTCGGCGCGCTGGCGCACCTCGGAGAGGATCGCCTGGTGGCCGAGGTGCAGGCCATCGAACGCGCCAATCGCGACGACGCTACCCTGCGGTGTCAGGCAGGCGCCTGCCACGTCGCGATGCAGTCGCAGCGTCATGCGCGGCCACCCTGGAGTCGGTGCGGAATAAAAGCCATCGGGCCAGTATAGCGGCCCCATTGCGCCGCACAATGCGAGGCCCGCCGGATCAGCGGCCGCGCAGCTCCGAGAGGCGGAAACCCATGGCGAACAGGGCTGCCAGGTAGGACGCCCCGCCCGCCCCGACCAGCACTGCCAGGCGCCCTACCCGGGTCCACTTTTCCACGTCGCTCCATTCGGGCCACGCGTGCAGGCCCGCGAGCAGCACGGCGGACATCGTGGCGCAGGCCACCGCCAGGCGCAGCAGGTGGCGCGACCAGCCCGGCTGGCGCTCGTACACCCCGGCCTTGCCCAGCCAGCGCCAGAGCAGGCCCAGGTTGATGTAGCTGGCCACGGCGCTGGCCAGGCCCAGGGCCATGTGCAGGCCGGGAATGCTGGCCAGCGCCTGCATCCACGAACCGGCCTTCTGTGCCGGCGACGCCCACAGGGCGAACAGCAGGGCCAGGAACAGCCCGTTCAGCAGCATGTTGGAGACCAGCGACGCCACGCCGGCGCGGACCGGCGTCGTCGTGTCCTTGCGCGCATAGAAGGCCGGCAGCACGACCTTGACCAGGGCAAACGCAGGCAGGCCGAAGCTCAGGGCGGAGATCGACAGGGAGGCCATTTTCGTGTCGAAGGCAGTGAACGCGCCGTGCTGGAAGATCGTGGCCACGAGCGGGAACGACAGGATCATCAGCGCGAACATGGCCGGCACGGCGATCAGCAACGTCGTGCGCAGGCCCCAGTCCAGCGCGCGCGAGAATCCCTCGCGATCGCTGCCCACGTGGTGGCGCGAGAGCGACGGCAGGATCACCGTGCCCAACGCGACGCCGAAGACGCCCAGCGGCAGCTCGAGGAAGCGGTCGGCCTGGGACAGCCAGCTCTGCGAACCGGCAACCAGCAGCGAGGCGATCACCGTATCCAGCAGCAGGTTGATCTGCGCCACCGACGAGCCGAACAGGGTCGGCACCATCAGTCGCATGATCCGGCGCACGTCCGGCGACTGCCAGCCCCAGCGCGGGATCGCCAGCAGGTCGAGCTGGCGCAGGGCCGGCAACTGGAACGCCAGCTGCAGGATGCCGGCCACCAGGATCGCCCAGCCCATCGCCATGATCGGCGTGTGCAACTTCGGCGCCAGCCACAGCGCGCCGGCGATCATGCACAGGTTGAGGATCACCGGCGTCAGCGCAGGCAGGCCGAAGCGGTGGAAGCTGTTCAGGGCCCCACCGCACAGCGCCGTCAGCGAAACGAACAGCAGGAACGGGAACGTCAGCCGCAGCAGGCTCACCGTGAGCTCGAATTTTTCCGGCGTCTCCACCGCGCCGGGCGAAAACAGCGCGGTGACCTGCGGGGCGAAGATCACGCCCATCGCCGCGACGATCAGCAACACGCCACCGAGCGTGCCCGACGTGCGCGCCATCAAGGACTTCAGCTCGGCGTGCGGACGGGTCTCCTTGACCTCGGTAAACACGGGGACGAAGGCCGTGGAAAACGAGCCCTCGGCGAACAGGCGGCGCATGAAGTTGGGGATGCGGAACGCCACCCAGAAGGCGTCGGTGGCGGCGTTGGCGCCGAACGATGCGTTGATCGCCATGTCGCGGACCAGGCCGAGCACGCGCGAGACCATGGTCATGCCGCTGAAGGACAGCACGCCGCGGAGAAGGCTGGGGGTTTTCATCCGTGCCTGGCTTACCGGTAAACCGCTAGTTTGACAAAGCCGGGCGGTCGGCGGACAGTCCGCGTTCTGGCACGTCCCGGGCATCCCGAGCCGGCCTCTCCCGCCCGGGCGCCCCGCGCGGGGCTAACCTATTGACGCTGCCCCAGTTTGGCATCACAATGGGCGTCTTTTTTAAAACCCACCGAACTCTGGAGCTTTACCTTGGCCAACATCAAGTCCGCGAAGAAGCGTGCGCGTCAGTCGGAGCAGCGCCGGCTGCGCAACGTCAGCGCGCGTTCCATGGTGCGTTCCGCACTGAAGAAGGTCGTCAAGGCGATCGACGCCAAGGATAAGGCAGCTGCTGCCTCGGCTTACGCCGTCGCCGTGCCGGTCATGGACCGCTACGCCGCCCGCGGCCTGATCCACAAGAACAAGGCCGCTCGCCACAAGAGCCGCCTGAACGCGAAGATCCGCGAACTGGCTTAACGCCTGCGCGACATCGCTGTTCGCGAAAAAGCCGGCGCAAGCCGGCTTTTTTGTTGTCTAGTGCGCGCCGACGCCGAGAGCCACGGCAAGCGCGCCAAACACTCCGCCTTTTGCGCCGCCCTTGCGAACCACCACCCTACAGCAATACAGCGAACGACTACAGCGTACCAAGGCACACGAGACTGGCGTTGGAACGAGAAGACCGTAGGCTTGAGCTAAGCCACAGCAGGCTCCGCTCAACCAAAGGACTGACATGAAGAAGACCATATGGATTTCCTACGCCTTCGGGGTTAAAGCCGATTACCCGGGCCTATATCGCTGGTTCGACAATATCGGCGCGGTAGAGTGCGGCGACAATCTCGCAGTATTGAAGCTCGACATTCCCTCAACCGACGACCCGCCCGATTTCGTGAAGACGCAGATCGATGAGCACGTGTCGGTCTCGAAATCTGACCGCATCTACGTCATCTGGACGGGAGATGACGGTCAGAACAGGGGTCGCTTCATATCTGGCAAGCGGCGCGGATCGCCCTGGCAGGGACATGGAGACGCCACGCCTGATCAGGACGACGCCTGATGACCAAGAAAGTCCTGGTAGATACCGGATTCTGGATCGCACTCCTGACCAAGGGAGATCGGCACCACACCACGGCCCTGATTCTGGAAGAAGACCTGGCGACCCATCATCTACTCATTCCCTGGCCCACTCTTTTTGAGTTCGTGGATACGCGCCTTGCCCGCAATGCGTCGGACGGAGAACGCCTCAGAAAGATCTTGAAGCGCGACGGGAACGAGCTCATCAACGACCTGCCTTACCGCGACAGCTCACTCGACTTCACGCTCGGAAACCGAGGGCATACCTTCAGCCTGGTAGACCACATCCTCCGGTCGATCATGGAAGACCCCGAGGTGCGCATCGATGGCTTCGTAGGCTTCAATCACGGCGACTTCCACGATGTGTGCGCGAGACGGAACATCGAGATGCTGCCGGACTAGCCATGGTGCCGGGGAAGTCACACCGGCAGTTATAAGAAAGCCGGCGCAAGCCGGCTTTCTGCTACCTGATTGAGCAGGAGCGCGTTATTCGGTGCGCATGCGGACGTCGTCGATGACTTCCTTTTCGGTCTTGCGGGCGGCGCGCTCGGCGTCGAAGAACTGCTGGACCTGCAGGCAGACCTCACGGGTGCCCTGCTGGCCGGCGGCCGAGACCAGGAACGACGGGGCCGTCCAGCCGAGGCGATTGACGATGTCGTTCGCGGCAGCCTCGAGCTCTTCCTCGTCGTCGAACACGTCCATCTTGTTGATCACCAGCCAGCGCGGGCGCTCGACCAGTTCCGCGTCGAAGCTGGCCAGCTCGCGCTCGATGGTCTGCACCTGCTCCACCGGGTCGGATCCGTCGATCGGGCGGATGTCGACCACGTGCAGCAGCAGGCTGGTGCGCGACACGTGGCGAAGGAACTGGATACCCAGGCCCGCACCCTCGGCCGCACCCTCGATGATGCCGGGGATGTCGGCGATGACGAAGCTCTGGTCGGTGCCGATGCGAACCACGCCCAGGTTCGGGTGCAGCGTGGTGAACGGGTAATCGGCCACGCGCGGCGTCGCCGCCGACACGGCGCGGATGAAGGTGCTCTTGCCGGCATTCGGGAAGCCAAGCAGGCCAACGTCGGCCAGCAGGCGCAGCTCCAGCTTCAGGTCGCGCACCTCGCCCGGCGTACCCGGCGTGGCCTTGCGCGGCGCCCGGTTGACCGAGCTCTTGAAGTGGATGTTGCCGAGGCCGCCACGACCGCCTTCGGCGACCTTCAGGCGCTGGCCGTGCGAGGTAAGGTCACCGATGACCTCGTCGGTATCGACGTTCGTGACCACGGTGCCGACGGGCACGCGGATATCGGTGTCTTCGCCACCCTTGCCATACATTTGGCTGCCCATGCCGTTCTGGCCGCGGACGGCCTTGAACTGACGCATGTGGCGAAAATCCACCAGGGTGTTCAGGCCTTCGTCGGCGACCAGCCAGACGGAGCCGCCGTCGCCGCCGTCACCGCCATCGGGGCCGCCGAACGGGATGAACTTTTCGCGGCGGAAGCTGGCGCAGCCGTTGCCACCGTTACCGGCCTGGACTCGAATCTGGGCTTCGTCGACGAATTTCATGGAACAACCTGGGGTAATGAATAGGGGGCCTTACAAACGAAAAGCCCCGCCGTTGGGCGGGGCCTTCGCTGTCGCGTCGGTACGGCTTACGCCTGGACGACGTCGACGAACTTGCGACCCTTGTCGCCGCGGGTCTTGAAGGCAACCGTGCCATCGACCAGCGCGAACAGGGTGTGGTCGCGGCCGAGGCCGACGCCCACGCCAGCGTGGAACTTGGTGCCACGCTGACGAACGATGATGTTGCCGGCTTCGACAGCCTGGCCGCCATAGATCTTCACACCGAGATACTTCGGGTTCGAATCGCGACCGTTACGGCTGGAACCTACGCCTTTTTTATGTGCCATGACTCAATATCCTCCGGCGACTCAGGCGTTGATGCCCGTGATCTCGATTTCGGTGTAATGCTGACGATGTCCCTGCGTACGCTTGTAGTGCTTGCGACGACGGAACTTGACGATGCGGATCTTATCGGCGCGGCCGTGGGCGCGGATCTTCGCGCTGACGGTGGCACCGGCGACCAGCGGGGCGCCAACGGTGATCGACTCGCCTTCACCGATGAGGAGGACTTCCTCGAACGTGAAGGTGGCATCGACTTCGGCGGGCAGCAACTCAACGCGCAGGACTTCGCCCTGCATAACGCGGTACTGCTTGCCACCGGTCTTGATGACTGCGTAGCTCATGATGGATTCCTGTTACTGATTATGTAGTTCTTTTTAGGGTGTTGCGGGTGTTACGAACCGCGAATTATAGCGGAGCCGAAAAGCCAAGGTCAATCAGGCGGTTGTAGGAGCGCGCCTGCGCGCGACCGAATGGGTCCGCAACGTTGTCCAGAATACAAAAGTCAATAAAAACAACATTTTATTGTGATACGAACAAGATCTTATTGAGCCAATGGGTCAGTCACCCTCGCCGACCGCGCCGTCCATGGCACGGTCGATCGCGCGCAGGCGCGCTCCTACTTTTTCTTGGCGGGGGCCGGGGTGGCGGCGGGCTTGCCGGCCTGGCCGGTCGCCGGGCACTGGCCCTGGGCGTTCAGCGTGCCCTGGCCCTGCAGCTGGGAAATCATCTGCTGGCCGCGTTCCTGGCCCCACTGCTTACCGACCTGCATGCCCTCGGCCATGGTGGCCGGCATCTGGGTGATGACCTTCTGGCCCAGCGGCGACTTGTAGAACTTGAGCAGGCCGTCGATGTCTTCGGCCGTGAAGTGCTTCTGGTAGACCGGCACCATGCGGCCGATCAGCTGGTTGGTGGCATTCGCATCCACGAAACCCTGCCAGTAGCTGGCCGGCACGCACGGCAGCGCGTTCGCCATCACGCCGGCCATCTGGCTGTTCATCTGGCTGAGCATGCGGCCCATTCCCACGGCGTCCATCAGCTGGCGCACCTGCGCCTCGCTGGGCGGCGCTGCCATGGCCTGGCCTGCCGCGCCCATCGCCAGCAGCACGCCGGCTGCGATCCCTGTCCATTTCCGCATGGTTCGATTCCTCTTCATGATGGTGGATGCCCCTCCCCGGGGGACGAGGCATGGTAGCCGAGGTCGTGGAGACATGGGGCTGACCTGACCGTCACTACCCCTTGGTATAGTCGTCGCTTTCCCCCATCTACGTCGGCACATGGACAGCATTCGCATCCGCGGCGCCCGCACGCACAATCTCAAGAACATCGACCTCGACCTGCCCCGTGACAAGCTCATTGTCATTACGGGGCTGTCCGGGTCCGGCAAATCTTCGCTCGCCTTCGACACGATCTACGCCGAAGGCCAGCGCCGTTACGTGGAGTCCCTGTCCGCCTACGCGCGGCAGTTCCTCTCGATGATGGAAAAGCCGGACGTGGACACGATCGAAGGCCTCTCGCCGGCCATCTCGATCGAGCAGAAGTCGACGTCGCACAACCCCCGCTCCACCGTCGGTACGATCACCGAGGTGTACGACTACCTGCGCCTGCTCTACGCGCGCGTCGGCACGCCCCGTTGCCCGAACCACGGCATCCCGCTGGAGGCACAGACCGTCAGCCAGATGGTCGATTCGGCCATGGCGCAGGATGCCGAAAAGCGCTGGATGCTGCTGGCGCCAGTCATCCGCGAGCGCAAGGGCGAACATGTCCAGGTGTTCGAGCAGTTGCGTGCGCAGGGCTTCGTCCGTGCGCGCGTCGACGGCGAGGTCTACGACCTGGACGCCGTCCCGCCGCTTACCCTGCGCCAGAAGCACACCATCGAAGCGGTGATCGACCGCTTCCGCCCGCGCGACGACATCAAGCAGCGCCTGGCCGAGTCGTTTGAAACAGCCCTGCGCCTGGGCGACGGCATCGCCATCCTGGTCAACATGGACGACGCGAAGGCGACCGAGCAAGTGTTCTCGTCGCGTTTCTCCTGCCCGATGTGCGACTACTCGCTGCCGGAACTCGAGCCGCGCCTGTTCTCGTTCAACTCGCCGGTCGGCGCCTGCCCGACCTGCGACGGCCTGGGCGTGACCCAGGTGTTCGACCCCGCGCGCGTCGTCGGCCACCCCGAGCTCAGCCTCGCGGGCGGTGCGATCCGCGGCTGGGACCGTCGCAACGCGTACTACTTCCAGATGATCATCTCCCTGGCGAAGCATTACGGCTTCGACGCGGAGACGCCCTGGCGCCAGCTGACCAAGACTCAGCAGAACGCCGTGCTGTACGGCTCGGGCAAGGAACTCATCCCGTTCCGCTACATCACCGACCGCGGCGGCAAGGTCACCCGCGAGCACAAGTTCGAAGGCATCCTCAACAACCTCGAACGCCGCTACCGCGAAACCGAATCGGTGGCGGTGCGCGAAGAGTTGCAGCGCTACATCGCGGACCATCCGTGCCCGGATTGCGGCGGCCAGCGCCTCAATCCGTCCGCGCGCAACGTGTTCGTCGCCGACATGGCGATCCCCCAGATAACCTCGCTGGCGATAGACAACGCGCTGGATTTCTTCGCCACGCTGAAGCTCGCCGGCTGGCGCGGCGAGATCGCGGTGAAGATCGTCAAGGAGATCCGCGAGCGCCTGACTTTCCTCAACGACGTCGGGCTCAACTACCTCACCCTGGATCGCCAGGCCGATTCCCTGTCCGGTGGCGAAGCGCAGCGCATCCGCCTGGCCAGCCAGATCGGTGCCGGCCTCGTCGGCGTGATGTACGTGCTCGACGAGCCGTCGATCGGCCTGCACCAGCGCGATAACGAGCGCCTGCTCGGCACGCTTACGCGCCTGCGCGACCTCGGTAACACGGTGATCGTGGTCGAGCATGACGAAGACGCGATCCGTGCCGCCGACCACATCCTGGACATCGGCCCCGGTGCGGGCGTGCATGGCGGCGCCATCGTCGGCGAAGGCACCTTCGAACAGCTGATGAAGTCGCCGCGCTCGATCACAGCCAAGTACCTCAGCGGCGAACGCGGCATCAAGGTGCCGGCGAAGCGCCGCGAGGCGAAGGACGGCCAGTGGGTCGAGCTGAAGGGCGCCACCGGCAACAACCTGAAGGACGTCGACCTGCGCGTGCCCGTGGGCACGTTTACCTGCGTCACCGGCGTGTCCGGCTCGGGTAAGTCCACGCTGATCAACGACACCTTCTACCGCATCGCAGCGATGGAACTGAACGGGGCAGGCGAACAGCCAGCGCCGTACGAGTCCATCGAAGGCCTGAACCTGTTCGACAAGGTCGTCGACATCGACCAGTCGCCGATCGGCCGCACCCCACGCTCGAACCCGGCGACGTACACCGGCCTGTTCACCCCGCTGCGCGAGCTCTACTCGCAGGTGCCCGAAGCGCGCCAGCGCGGCTACCAGGCGGGACGCTTCAGCTTCAACGTGCGCGGTGGCCGCTGCGAGGCCTGCGAAGGCGACGGCATGATCAAGGTGGAGATGCACTTCCTCCCCGATGTGTACGTGCCTTGCGACGTCTGCCATGGCAAGCGCTACAACCGCGAAACGCTGGAGGTCCTGTACAAGGGCCACACCATCGCGGACGTGCTCGACATGACGGTGGAAGATGCGTTCAAGCTGTTCGAGAACGTGCCGGTCATCGCGCGCAAGCTGGAAACGCTGCGGGCGGTCGGCCTGGACTACATCAAGCTTGGCCAGAGCGCGACCACGTTGTCCGGCGGCGAAGCGCAGCGCGTGAAGCTGTCGAAGGAACTGTCCAAGCGCGACACGGGCAGCACGCTGTACATCCTGGACGAACCGACCACCGGCCTGCACTTCCACGATATCGAGCAGTTGCTCGACGTACTGCACCGGCTGGTCGAGCACGGCAACACCGTGGTGGTGATCGAGCACAACCTCGACGTCATCAAGACGGCGGACTGGCTGGTCGACCTCGGCCCCGAAGGCGGTTCCGGCGGCGGACAGATCCTGGTCAGCGGCACGCCGGAAACGGTGGCGGCGACCAAATCCTCGCATACCGGGCGCTTCCTGCTGCCGCACCTGAAGCCGGGCACTGCCCCGGCACCGAAGGCCGCGGCGAAGACGAAGCCGGCGGCCACGGCTGCTGCAAAGAAGACGACGGCGACGAAGGCCGCCGGCAAGACCACGACCAAGGCGGCACCGGCCGCAAAGAAGAAAAAGACCGCATGAGCACCGACGCTTCCCCGACGTCCGCCCCGCTGCCGCTGTTCATCACGCCGATGGACGTGCGCTGGCAGGACCTGGACGCCTACAACCACGTCAATAACGCGAACTACCTGGTGTACCTCCAGGAAGCCCGCCTGAAGTGGCTGCAGACCCTGCCGGACCGCTGGTACAGCGAAGAAGCCGCGCCGGTGATGGCGCATAGCGAGATCAACTATCGCTTGCCGATCGAATGGCCGGCCGACATCCAGATCGAGCTATACGTCAACCGGATGGGCAGCAGCTCGATGACGGTCGGCCACCGCATCGTCGACAGCACCGACGCCACCCGCATCCACGCGGACGGCAGCGTCACCATGGTCTGGATCAACACCAAAACCGGCCGCCCGGTGCCGCTGCCCCAGGTCATTCGCGACGCCGTGTAGGAGCGCGCCTGCGCGCGAATGGGTGTCCATCGTCGTCCATCGTCGCGGTGAGCACCGACCACGGCGACCAGGCTCAGACCGCCACGACTGGAAACCCATTCGCACCACCTCTTCGCGCGCAGGCGCGCTCCTACAGAAAAGGTTCATGGAGCCTGCGGGTATGATCGCCGTCGCGATCTACACGGAGAGAGACCCATGCGCCGCCCCCTCGTTCTGGCCCTTGCCTGCGCCATGACCCTGCCCGCCTTCGCCGCGAACGACCGCACCGCCCTCACCCTCTACCGTGCCGACGGTGACCAGCTGTTCCAGGCGACCGGCGACGCCGTGTCGAACGATGGCTACGCCGTGGTCCACGAGCGTCGCGCCTTCGACCTCAAGGGCGGCACGCAGGACCTCTCCATCGGCGGCCTGCCCTCGGCACTCGACAGCGAAGCGCTGACATTGCGCTTCCCCGGCAAGGGCACCCGCGTGGTCTCGCAGCGGCTGCTGCTCGGCCAGGGTTTCGACGGCGCGGTGTCCGGGCTGGTCGGCCAGAAGGTGCAGGTGGTCGGCACCGGCGGCCAGGAGCTCGCCTCCGGCACGCTCGTCCAGGGCGGTACCCCGATGGTGATCCGCACCGCGAATGGCGACCTCGCCCTGGTCCGCGACTACGCGGCCCTGCGCGTTACCGGCCAGGACAGCATCGCCCGCGGTTCCACCCTGCAGGTACGCGTCGACGGCGCCGCCGCCGGCAACACCACCGCCCAGCTCGACTACCCCACCACCGGCCTTGGCTGGCGCGCCGCCTACGTGGCGACGCTCGCCAATGGCAGTGCCTGCAGCATGGCGTTCGACGCCAGCGCCAGCATCGCCAATCGCAGCGGGCGCGACTGGAAGGATGTCTCGCTGAAGCTTGTCGCGGGCGACGCGCAGCGTTCGAAGTCGGCAGCACCGAGGCCAGTGATGATGATGGCCCGTGCGCCGGTCGCGCAGGGCTTCAGCGCCGACGCCAACCCGACACAGGCGACCCTCGGCGACCTGCGCACGTACACCCTGCCCCACGCCGTGGACCTGCCCGACGGCAGTGTCACCCTCGCCCCCCTCTACGACCGCAGGGAACTCGCTTGCGAACGCGAGACGCTGTACGAAAGCGGCCAGCGCTTCTTCGCCAACGTGCCGATCAGCCAGCGCGAGATGGCCTTGCCGCCGCCGGACGGCGTGCCAGTCACCACCAGCCTGAAGTTCAAGGCATTCGACAGCCTGCCCGCCGGCTACGTCCGGGTCATGACCAATGACCGCGACGGCGACGCGGAGCTGCTGGGCGAAGGCCGCTTCAACGACACACCGAAGGGTGAGGACGCCACGATCTCCCTGGGCAACGCCTTCGACCTGCGCGCGAAGCGCGAACAGACCACCTACACGGCCGCTGCCCACCAGATCGACGAAGGCACCCGCATCACCCTGACCAATGCGGGCGATGCGGCGCGCGTGGTCACGGTGCGCGAACATCCCTACCGCTGGCGTGCGTGGAGCCTCGTGTCGTCGTCGGTGAAGCCCTCGAAGAACACCCCCGATATGCTGGAGTTCAAGGTGGACGTGCCGGCGCATGGCAGCGCCAGCCTCGACTTCGCCGTACGCTACAGCTGGACCGACGCCGACCTGTCGCCGCGCTAACCCCAACCCGAGGCACGTACATGCTGGACATCCTTCCCCACGACGGCGACATCCACGAAATCCGCATGGCGCGCCCGCCGGTCAATGCGCTGGATACAGCACTGGTAAACGCCTTGCGCGAGGCTATCCAGGACGCGCCGGTCAACGGCGCACGCGGCATCGTGCTATCTGGCGCCCAGGGCATGTTCTCCGCGGGCGTCGACGTGCCTGCGCTGCTCAAGCTGGACCGTGCCGGCGTGGAGACGTTCTGGAACGACTTCTTCGCGTTGTGCGGCGCCATCGCCGCCTCACCGGTTCCGGTGGTCGCGGCGATCACCGGGCACAGCCCTGCCGGTGGCGCGGTGCTGTCCCTGTTCGCGGATTACCGGGTCATGGCCCACGGCATGTACAAGATCGGCCTGAACGAAGTGCAGGTGGGCCTGTCCGTGCCCGAGCCGATCCAGTTCGCGATGCGCCGCCTCGTCGGCGGCTACCGCGCCGAGCGCCTGCTGGTTGCCGGCGCCATGGTCGACGCCGAAGCCGCGCACGCGCTAGGCCTGGTCGACGAGCTGGCGACGGTGGAACAGGTGGTGACCCGCGCGGTGCTCTGGCTGGGCGAGCTGCTCAAATCGCCGCCGCACGCGATGCTGCGCACGCGCGCCATCGCCCGCGCCGATTTGCTCGAGGTCTGGGGCGATACCAACGGCCTGCTCGATGCCGGGTTCATCGACGACTTCTTCGCCAAGGAAACCCAGGCCGTGCTCAACGCCCTGGTCGCCCGCCTCAAAGCCAAATGACCGTGTAGGAGCGCGCCTGCGCGCGATGGGCGTGGCGAAAGATGCCACTACCCACGCCACATCCACCGCGAGCAGGTGGTTTCCTGCAGGGATCAGGCCCATCGCGCGCGGGTGGTTTCCTGCACGGATCAGGCCCATCGCGCGCGCGGGGTTTCCTGCACGGATCAGGCCCATCGCGCGCAGGCGCGCTCCTACAGAAATAGCGAACTGGCGATGCCTTGGGCGGCATGCATCCGCGCCATCGCGACGTCGTCTGGCCCGACACCCCCGAGCGCATAAACCGGCAGCGACGCGTTCTCGACCCACTTGGCGAAACGCGGCCAGCCCAACGGCGGGGTGTCGGGACTGCCGGCATCCGGCTCGACGGGTGAGAGCGTCGCGAAGTCGCAACCCAACCGACCGGCCAGCGCCAGGCCTTCGGCGTCGTGGCACGACGCCCCGACCAGGGTGCCGAGCGGCAAGGGACGTTCAGAGAGCCCTTCAAGCCGCAACGCCGATAGCTGCACGCCGACGCCCAGCGCCCGTGCACCTTCCACGTCGTCGCACAGCAACAGGTGGGCACCGAAGCGATGGACTTCGGGCAGCAGGGCCGCCACCGCCTCGCGCGATGCAGCAACCGTCATAGCCGGCATACGCCATTGCAGTAGCCGCTCGCCGCGGGCAAGGGCTGCGCGCAGCCACGTCGACGCCACGGCCACGCTCGCATCCGCCGGGGTGATCGCCACGTGCTCGGGCAGCCACGCCGCCGCAAGGATCGGCCGGTCCGCCGGCGCCAGGATGGCCGGATCGATGTCGCGCGGAAGCCGCCACTCGATCGCCGAAGCATCCAGCGCCCGCGGCTCGCCGCTCCAGGCGCGCACGGTCACGGCCTCGAGCAGCATGCTGCGCTCGCCGTAGTTCCACGGAATCCTGACCAGGGACTCGAACGACAGCGGATCCACCGCGATGCCCAACTCTTCGTCGAGTTCGCGCTCCAGCGCGGCCATGGCCTGCTCACCCGGCTCCAGCTTGCCGCCGGGAAACTCCCACATGCCCGCCAGGTGCTTGCCCGGCGGGCGCTGTGCGATGAGGATCCGCCCGGCGCCGTCCACCAGCACGCCGGCCACCACGTGCATCAGACGTTCCGGACGTATTCGACCATGTCGAACGAATGCGCGTGCTGCGCATCCGCCTTGTGGTGGACGCGCGACACTTCGCTCCATTCCTTGAAGTCGATGCCCGGGAAGAACACGTCCGCACCGTCGACCGAGGCGTAGACCCAGGTCAGGTAAAGCGTGCGCGCGTAGGGCAGCGCCTCGCGGAAGACTTCACCGCCGCCGATCACCATCAGGCCCGTGTGGCCGCAGCTGGCCTGCGCTTCGGGGATGGAACGCACGGTGACCTGGCCCGGGTACGGTGCTTCGCCCTTGCGCGAGAGCACGTAATTGACCCGGTCCGGCAGCGCGCGACCGATCGATTCGGCCGTCTTGCGGCCCATCAGCACGGCGCGATCGGTGGTCAGCGTCTTGAAGTAGCGAAGATCGTCGGGGAGGTGCCAGGGCAACCCGCCCTGCTTGCCGATGGCAAAGTTTTCGTCGAGCGCGGCAACCAGGTGGACGGCCATGGAACATCCTTTCAGCAATTCATTGGGGAGCCGGGCGCGATGGCCCGTGTGATGCAGATAGTAGTCCTAGGAATGTGATGGGGGAACGAAACAGTCGTTTGAAGATGCAGGCCGTGACGTATGTGACGGGTCCCTGCCCTGCGCTGCACACCGTTTTGATTGACCCGCCGGCCACCATGGATGCTTCCAGGCGCTGTGCCTGCGCAACCACCTCGGAGATTCCATGACTGGCCAAGGCAAGCCCAACCCCATCGTCAACGCCCTTGCCGATGCCATCGGCGCGATCCGGGCGGATCACGACATGCACGAACTGGCGACGGCCCTCAATGAGCTCGAGCCCAAGGCGATCGAGAAGCTGTCGCCCGCCGAAGCGCGCCAGCAGCCCACCATCGCCGATGCGGTCGAGCGCCTGCTCGGCAAGCAGGGCAAGCCGATGGACCCGCAGGTGCTGGTGCCCGGCGTCGCCCGCACCAGCATCACCGTGCCCACGCGCGCCGGTGGCTTGCCCGCGCTGGTCTACACGCCCGAGGGCGCGGCCAACGCCCCGGTGGTGCTTTACATCCACGGTGGCGGCTGGGTGATCGCGAGCGCGGAGGTGTACGACGGCGGTGCCCGCGGCGTCGCCGGCCAGTCCGGCGCCATCGTGGTGTCGATCGACTACCGCCAGGCCCCGGAACACAAGTTCCCGGCGGCATGGAACGACTGCATCGATGCCTGGAGCTGGATCGCCGCCAACGCTGCATCGCTGGGCGGCGATCCGGGCCGCCTGGCCATCGTCGGCGAAAGTGCCGGTGGCTGCATGGCCGTGGCGACGGCCATCGCCGCGCGCGACGCCGGGCTTGCCGCGCCCCGCCACATCGTCGCCGTCTACCCGGTGGCGCAGACCGGCAACCTGCATACCGAGTCGTACATCGAGAATGCGATCGCCAAGCCGCTCAACCGGGCCATGATCGAATGGTTCGTCGGCCACCTCACCAACAATCCCGACGACCTCAAGGATCCGCGGATCGATCTCATCCACGCGAACCTCAACGACCTGCCCCCGGTAACCATCGTCAATGCAACGCTGGATCCGCTGCGCAGCGACGGCGGCATGCTCGAAGAAGCCCTGCAGGATGCCGGCGTGCCGGTGCAGCGCGAGGTCTACACGGGTGTGACGCACGAATTCTTCGGCGCGGCCGCGGTGCTCGAAAAGGCCCGCAAGGCGCAGGCGTTCGTCGGCAATCGACTGCGCGAAGCCTTCGGCACGCTGTAGGCGCCGGCCCACATCCCGTGCCCGCCGTGCCGTGCCTCGGCGCAGCGTGCAGCGTCGTCGATCAGTGCCTGGCCAGGTCTCGGTCGAGTTCGTCGATGACGTACTGCGCCCGTCGGGAAAGCGGCCATTCCGCACGGTGGATCAGCCACAGGGCGTCGACCACCGGCGTGCATTCCTGCAGCACGCGAATGCTTTCGGGACGGAGGAAGGCCTGGCGTGCATGCCGCGGCATGACGCTGAAGCCAAGGCCCCGCGAGACGGGCTCGAGGATCAGCCCGATCTGGTTGGTAAAGCCGGTGACCGGTACGTCGGCCATGCTGCGCTTGCCGGGATACCAGCGCGCCATCAGGCGCGTGGCCATGGCCTGGCCGTCGGGGTGGTCGATGAAGCCCAGCCGGACCAGGTCGTCCCATCCATGGACGCTGGCACCTGCGGGAACGACCAGCTCGAGGGCTTCCTCGCAGAACGCCCGTACGGCGATCCGCTCGTCATCGGGCCGGCGAGACACCACACCGATCTCGTATCGGTTGTCGAGCACCGCTTCGAGCAC
Organism: Bacillus sp. NP157; assembly: GCA_018889975.1. Lineage (NCBI taxonomy): Bacteria > Bacillati > Bacillota > Bacilli > Caryophanales > Bacillaceae > Bacillus > Bacillus sp. NP157. The sequence continues at coordinate 285,416 of CP076546.1, read as the reverse complement.
TTCCTCGTCGGGCGCGAAACGATGGCGGATGACGACGCCCGGCGTCCGGCGCTGGATCTCCAGCAACTTCGGGTAGATCGACAGGCCGACGCTACCCGGCGTCACGATGGACACGGCGCCCTGCATGGCATCGGCGTCAGCCAGGCGCGACGTGAGGCATCGGTCGGCACGGGCGACCTCGTCGCAGTAGGCCAGCAGCGCTTCGCCGGCAGGGGTGAGTTCGACGCGGCGCGGGCGGCGGATCAGCAGCGCGCCATAGCGTTCTTCGAGCTGACGGATGTGCTGGCTCACCGCCGCCTGGGTCAGCCCCAGCGACTCGGCCGCACGGGTGAACGTGCCCTCGGCGGCGAGCGCACGGAACGAACGGAGCCATGCCGGATTGATCATAACGAAGTCTTATGGAAACCATTAGTCATATGCGCTTCTTATTATATCTCGTTCTCCCTATCGTGACGCCCTTCCCCGATAACCGAAGACACGTCCCATGTCTGCCCTCTTTTCCCCTTTCTCGCTGAAGGACATCACCCTTCGCAATCGCATCGCCATTCCGCCGATGTGCCAGTACCGCGCCGTGGATGGCCTGACGAACGAGTGGCACCAGATCCACTACCCCGCCCTCGCCCGTGGCGGCGCCGGGCTGGTCATCGTCGAGGCCACGGCGGTATCGCCCGAGGGCAGGATCACCCCGGCGTGCCTGGGCCTGTGGAACGACGCCCAGGCCGAAGGCCTCGCTCGGATCGCGGCGTCGATCCGGTCCGCCGGCGCCGTGCCCGGTATCCAGATCGCCCACGCCGGCCGCAAGGCCAACGCCGAGCGCCCGTGGGAAGGCGACGACCATATCGATACGACCGACCCGCGCGCGTGGGAAACCCTTGCACCGTCGGCGATCGCCTACGGTCGCGGCCTGCCGCGCGTGCCGCGCGCCATGACCCAGGACGACATCGCCCGGGTCAAGGCGGATTTCGTCGCCTCCGCGCGGCGCGCCCGCGACGCCGGCTTCGAATGGCTGGAACTGCATTTCGCCCACGGCTACCTGGCGCAGACGTTCTTCTCCGCACACAGCAACCAGCGCGACGACATTTACGGCGGCAACGCGGAAAACCGCGGACGCTTCCTGCTGGAAACGCTGGCCGCCGTGCGTGAAGTATGGCCGGAGCACCTGCCGCTGACGGCGCGCTTCGGCGTCATCGAGTACGACGGCCGCGACGAAGAAACACTGGTCGAAGCCATCGACCTTGTCCGCAAGATGCACGCCGACGGCCTGGACATGCTCAACGTCAGTGTTGGTTTCACCATCGCCGAAACGCAGATCCCCTGGGGTTCGGCGTTCCTTGGTCCGATCGCCGAACGCGTGCGCCGCGAAGCCGGCCTGCCGGTGGCATCGTCGTGGGGCATCGACGATCCGCGTGCGGCCAATCGCGTGATCGCGGATGGCCAGATGGACCTGGTGATGGTCGGCCGCGCCCACCTGTCGGATCCGCACTGGCCGTACAAGGCGGCGATGGCGCTGGACGTGCCGCGCCCGTCATGGACCCTGCCCCCGTCCTACGCCCACTGGCTAGAACGCTACACCCCCACGAAACCCGCGTAGGAGCGCGCCTGCGCGCGATTGGGGCATTCCTCTTTCCCCATCTCCCCGCAGCGCTCGTACGTGGTCGCAGGACAGCCCTCGGTGCCTACCCCGCAGCGCTCGGGCGTCGTCGCAGGAAGAGCCCTCGGCGCCTACCCCGCAGCGCTCGGGCGTCGTCGCACGAAGAGCCCTCGGCGCCTACCCTCGCTGCTCAAACAGCGTTCTGGCGTGCGAAAAGGAGGGGCTGCTCCGCAGCCCGTTTATCTATGGGCCTACGGCCGCGCACCGGGTGCCGGGCGGAGGTTCTTGATTCGGCATCCTGCCTCAACAAGAACAACCGGCCATCGTGGCCGGCCCCCTTCGGGCTTCTTCCGCCCAGCCCCCTCGCCGCCACGAACTCGCCTCGAGGGTAGGCGCCGAGGGCTCTTCTTCCACGTTCCCGCAAGGTGGATTGGACGGCCTGACGCTACGACAGCTCTTGTAGGAGCGCGCCTGCACGCGAATGGGATGGCCTAAACGCAGCAGGTCCCAGCGCCCAGGATCATCATTTCAAAGTGATTCGAAGGCGTTCCACGAGTCTTTGCATCGGTTCCATCGTCCTCGCCCGGTTGGATTTTCGCGCGCAGGCGCGCTCCTACGGACAAGGCTTGCGGAGGCGTGCAAGAACAGCCCTCGGCGCCCACCCTCGAGGCGAGTTCCGCACAAGCAAGCAGCCGAAGGCTAATCAAATACACGGGCCGCGGCTGCGGCCAACCTTATCGAGCGCGGAGGACCTGTCTGAGCAGCGAGGGTGGGCGCCGAGGGCTGGTCCTGCGACCACGCCCGAGCGCCGCGGGTCCTGCGACCAAGCCCGAGCGCCGCGCGCTAGACAGCGACCGGTGCCTTGATCGCCGGATGCGGGTTGTAGTCGACGATCGACACATCGTCGAAGCGGAAGTCGAAGACCGACGTCACTTCCGGATTGAGCACCAGCTTCGGCAGGGGCCGCGGCTCGCGCGTCAGCTGCAGGGTCGCCTGCTCCACGTGGTTCGAATACAGGTGCGCATCGCCGATGGTGTGGACGAAATCACCCACCTCCAGCCCGGTCACCTGCGCGATCATGTGCGTCAGCAACGCATAGCTCGCGATGTTGAACGGGATGCCCAGGAAGATGTCGCCCGAGCGCTGGTACAGCTGGCACGACAGCTTGCCGTTCGCCACGTAGAACTGGAACAGCGCATGGCACGGCATCAGCGCCATCTTCGGCAGCTCGCCGACGTTCCACGCCGACACGATCAACCGGCGAGAATCCGGGTTGCGGCGGATCTCATCCACCACCCAGGCAATCTGGTCGACCACCTTGCCGTCCGCCGTCGGCCACGCACGCCACTGCCGACCGTACACCGGGCCAAGGTCGCCGTTTTCGTCGGCCCATTCGTCCCAGATGCTGACGCCGTTTTCCTTCAGGTACGCCGTATTGGTATCGCCCTGCAGGAACCAGATCAGCTCGTGGATGATCGAACGCAGGTGCAGCTTCTTGGTGGTGACGAGCGGGAAGCCCTTCGCCAGGTCGTAGCGCATCTGCCAGCCGAACACGCTGCGCGTGCCCGTGCCGGTACGGTCCGACTTGTCGGCACCATGGTCGAGGACATGTCGGAGCAGTTCGAGGTAGGGCTGCATGGCGGTGCCGTTATCGGGTCGAGGCGACGGGTTCGGCGGCCGGCGTGGCGACCGGCGCATACGGTGCGCGGCGCGACATCAGCAACAACAGGATGCCCACCGCGATCAGCGGCAGCGACAGGATCTGGCCCATGGTCAGCCAGCCGAACGCGAGGTAGCCGAGCTGGGGATCCGGCACGCGGACGAACTCGATGATGAAGCGGAACACGCCGTACATCAGGCCGAACAGGCCCGACACCGCATAGCGCGGGCGCGGCTTCAGCGAGAAGATCCACAACACGGTGAACATCACGACGCCTTCCAGCGCGAATTCGTACAGCGGGTTCGGGTGGCGCGGCAGCGCGTCCGGGGCGTGCGGGAAGATCATGCCGATCGGCAGGTCGGTGGGCTTGCCCCACAGCTCGCCGTTGATGAAGTTGCCCAGGCGGCCCAGGCCGAGGCCGACCGGGACCAGCGGCGCGACGAAATCGACGGTGTCGAAAAATTTTACGCCGTTGCGCCGCGACCACCACAGGCCCGCGGCGAGCACGCCGAGCAGGCCGCCATGGAACGACATGCCGCCGTCCCAGACCCGGAACAGCGCCAGCGGGTCGGTCCAGATCCAGTCGATCGCCGTGTAGAACAGCATGTAGCCCACGCGGCCACCGAGCACCACGCCCATCATGCAGTAGAACATCAGGTCGCCGAAGCGGTCCGCGCTGACCGGGAGGCGTCCCTGGCGGCGGCGGTATTCGCCGAGTGCCCAGCCGCCGAGGAAGCCGCCGAGGTACATCAGGCCATACCAGTGGACCTTGAGCGGGCCCAGCTGGACAGCAACGGAGTTGAACTCGACGACGAACGGATTGGCCATGGACGGGCACGAAAAAGGGTGATCCCCCAGTGTACCGCCACGGCATGGCGCATGCTGCCTTGTGTGGAAGGCCCGGAATGGGCTATAGAGCCAGCCGGAACGCCATCCAGAGGGACGGCGGGTATGGACGCTTTACCAGGGGAAAAACGAAGATGACCTTCCGCCTTGCCCGGCCGCTGCTGGCCGCGTTGTGCTTTTCCGCGTGCGCCACCGGCGCCGTGGCCGCCGACCTCGTGCCGGCCGCCGATTTCGCCCGGCACGAACCGCTGACCGACCCCGAGCTGTCGCCCGACGGCCTGCACGTGTCGATGGCCTTCCACGATGCCGACGGCAAGACGCACGGCCTGGCGATCTACAGCATCGCCGACATGAGCAAGCCGATCTCGCTGATCCGCATGCCTCCCTACGAGCTACCGGCGGACGTGATGTGGGCGAGCAACACCCGACTGGTCGTCGCCCGCGGCAAGGTCGACGGCTCGATCGGCAACACGACTTACACCGGCGAGCTGATGGCCATCGACATCGATGGCAAGAACCCCGATTACCTGTACGGCTTTGAAAACGTGGGCAAGCGCGCGGCCACCCGCGCGACCGACAAGGGCTGGGGCTTCATCAACGGTGCCCCGCCCGCGGCCAACGGCCATTTCTACATGCGTGCCGTGTCCTGGTCGGACCAGGACCGCAGCACGCTCTACGACGTGGACGCCAAGACCAGCGTGCGCCGCCAGATGGCCGACGTCGGCATCGGCGACATGGACTTCATGGTCGATCCGCAGGGCAACACCCGCTTCACCTTCGGCGTCAATCCGGACCACAAGTGGGTGGTGTTCCATCGCGACGCCAGCGGCGGCTGGGCCAAGGTCAATCTTGACGACGAGCACCAGCGGTTTTCCCCGTTCGCCCAGGTGTCGGGCAGCACCCGCATGTACGCCACCTACAGCCCGCACGGCCAGGGCGGCGCCCTGGTGGAGCAGGATGAAGACGGCGGCAACCCGCGCGTGATTCGCCGTGATGAGTTCAGCGAAGTGTCGTCCAACTATCTTTGGACGCCGGCGCCGCACCGCCCGTTCGCCACGCGCGCCAAGACCGGGCTGCCCACCGTCACCTACGTGGACCAGACCGATCCGACTGCCCGCCTGCACATGGCGATTTCGCAGAAATTCCCGGGCTACGCCGTCAACTTCAACTCGTTCAGCGAGGATGGTTCCGAACTGATGTTCTCCATCTACAGCGACCGCGACCCCGGCCGCGTGATGCTGATCAATACGAAGACCTTCAAGGTGTCCCCGTTGATCACGGCGGCGGCATGGATCGATCCGGCGAAGATGTCCGAGCAGCGCTCGATGCATTTCAAGGCCAGCGACGGACAGGAACTGGAAGCCATCCTCACCTTCCCCAAGGGCAAGGGCGAGGCGAACCTGCCGATGGTGTTGATGCCGCACGGCGGCCCGTTCGACATCAGCGACAAGTGGGGCTACGAAGCCGATGCCCAGTTCCTCGCCAACCGTGGCTACCTCGTGCTGCAGGTCAACTTCCGCGGTTCCGCCGGCCGCGGCGTGGGCTTCGTCCAGTCCGGGTACCAGAAGTGGGGCACACGCATCCAGGACGACCTGATCGACAGCGTGAAGTGGGCCATCGCGCAGAACTTCGCCGACGCCTCGCGGGTGTGCGTGTTCGGTGCCAGCTTCGGCGGTTACTCGGCGATGATGGCGCCGATCCGCGCGCCAGGCATGTTCAAGTGCGCGGTGGGCTACGCCGGCGTTTACGACCTGCCGATGATGTACGAGAAGGGCGACATCCAGCAGAGCAAGAGCGCCCTGAGCGACCTGAAGCTGACCCTGGGTACCGACCCGGCGATGCTGGTGGCCAACTCGCCCGACCGGATGGCCGACAAGCTCGACCTGCCGATCATGCTGGTCCACGGCGAAGACGACGAGCGCGCGCCGTTCGCCCAGTTCAAGGCCATGAAAGCTGCCCTGGACGCGGCGCACAAGCCGTACGAGACCCTGACCAAGTCCGGCGAGAAGCACGGCTTCGTCAAGCCGGAGAACGTCGAGGAGCTCTACGACAAGCTCGCCGCGTTCCTGGACCGCAATATCGGCGATGGCGCGGCGAAAAAGACCGCCTCGCTCTGAGCCCTCCCCGCAGGGGCAACCCCATACCTTCCGGCGGTTGCCCCTTGCGCTCGCAAGCGTTATGGTCGCGTGATCGCTGGGTCCGGGTGGTACCTGGCGGGGATCGGGAGGTTGTCGGGGTATGGTTGTCAGTTGCGGGCAAAAGCGCCACGTCGCGGCGCGGCGGGCGGTGCTTGCCGTGGCACTGGTCGCCTGCCTTGGATCCGGCGCGTCACGCGCCCAGGATGCCGGTGAAACCCCGGAGACCCTTGCCCCGGTCAATGTCACCGTCACCGGCTCACGTATCCGCGGCATCGACGTGGAGACGGCCCAGCCCGTCTACACCATGGATCGCCAGGCGATCCGCGCCACCGGCCTGACCAGCCTCGGCGACATCGTGGCGCGCATGCCCTCCGCGGCCACGCCCGAGGTCACCCCGCAGGACACGCTCTCTTCCAGCAACGACGCTGGTGGCCGCTACGCCAACCTGCGCAACCTCGGTGCCGTGCGCACACTGGTGCTGGTCAACGGCCGCCGCTGGACGACCAGCCTGGGCGGCCTCACCGACCTGTCCACCATCCCCGTGGCGATCGTCGAGCGGATCGAAGTGCTCAAGGATGGCGCATCGTCCATCTACGGCTCCGACGCCATCGGCGGCGTGGTCAACATCATCACCACCGATCGCTTCGAAGGCGCCTCGGCCGACGTGCTCTACGGCGTCAATGGCAAGGGCGACGGCGCGCAGAAGAACGGCACGTTCACCTGGGGCAAGAGTACTGAGCGCTCGTCGGTCATCCTCGGCGCTAGCTATGAAGACCTCGATGCGATCGACGACGCGAAGCGTTCGCTGACCGGCACCGCGTACGGCCCCCGCCATCCCGACGACGGATTCAACATGGGCCCGTACGGTGGCGTCGTCGACCCGCGTGCGGCCGGGACCACCGGTGCCGGCAACTATGCATCGGATGGCAGCTGGGTGCCCAACCGCTACGTGATCAACCACGGCGCGACCGACGCGGCGAACCTCTCCGACTACCACCCATACGACGTCAACAGCATCGCGGACAAATACAACACGTCACGCGACATGACCTTCCGCTCGGGTAGCAAGCTGCGCAACCTGTTCGCGACGGGTCGCTACAACCTGACCGACGACATCACCCTGCGTGGCATGGCGACCTACAGCGTGCGCGACACGCGCAGCCAGGCGTCGGGCTACCCGCTGCAGAGCGCCACGGGGCGTGCCGATGGCCTGTTCATCGACCCCGCCAATGCGTACAACCCCTTCCCCGGCTACGACACCTCGTTCTTCCGGCGCACGGTGGAAATGCCGCGCATGGACTGGGCGAAATCGAAGGTATTCCACGCCGACGCCGGCGCCGAGGGCACGTTCGACTGGGGCGGCCACGCCTGGAACTGGGACGTGACCTACGCGTACTCGGAAGACCGCGCGAGCCGCACCACCAGCGGCAACATCAACCTGGTCAACGCGCGCAAGGCGCTCGGCCCGACCGCGACCATCGACGGCCAGGTCGCCTGCGCCGATGCCGCTGATCGCGCCGCCGGCTGCGTGCCGTGGAACATCCTCGCCGGCCCGGGCGGCACGCCGGATGCGGTGTGGCGTTACGTGTCGTCGACGACGACCTCGCACGAAACCACGCGTACCAACGACATCATCGCCAACCTTACCGGTGGCATCGTCGACCTGCCCGCGGGCACGCTGCGCGTGGCGGGCGGGCTTGAGCACCGCCGCGAGAACGGCCGCTATGAGCCCGATCCGGCCGATTCCGCGGGCCTGACCACGCAACTGGCCAGCGACCCCACCAATGGCGGCTATGTCGTCAACGAGGCTTACCTCGAATTCGACGTGCCATTGCTGGCCGACCTGCCGCTGGCGCGCGAACTGGCGGTGAACGCTTCCTCGCGTTATTCGCACTACACCGCGTTCGGCGGCCGCACCAACAATAAATACAGCTTCCGCTGGAAGCCGTTCGATGACCTGCTGGTCCGCGGCACCTATGCCCAGGGCTTCCGCGCGCCGACCGTGTCGGATCTGTATGCCGGCGCGTCGGAAACGTTCGAAAGCTTCCTCGACCCGTGCGACAGCGCATTCGGCGCCTCGGCAACGGATGCCGCCGTGCGCTCGCGTTGCGCCGCCGCGGGCGTGCCTGCCAATTACCGCCAGGTAGATCAGTCGGGCGCACAGGTGTCGTCGAACACCGGCGGACAGAATCCGACCGCATTCACCACCGGCGCGAATCCACGCCTGAAGCCGGAATCGTCGATCACCCGCACGGCTGGCCTGGTCTATAGCCCGGTGTATCTGGACGGACTGGACATGACGCTCGACTATTACAAAGTCGATATTCGCGACGTCATTACTCCGATCCTCGCCGGCGATATCCTCAATTTCTGCTATGTGCGCAACGACCCCACGTATTGCGGGCGTTTCACGCGCAGCACCGACGGACGCATTACTTCGCTCGACGAAAGCCTCGTGAACCTTGGCTCGTTGCGCACCGAAGGCTACGACCTGGGCATGCATTACCGGTTCCCGCAAACGCGCTACGGCGAGTTCGCGCTGGCGTCCGATAGCACCTACCTGCAGGACTACACGCAGCGCAGCAGCGCCAGCGCGGAACCGCGCCAGCTCGCGGGCTACATGAATGGCGTGCAGGGCCTGTATCGCGTGCGCTCCAACCTCACGCTGGACTGGGGCTACGAACGTTTCGGTGCGACCTGGACCGTGCGTTATTACTCAGGCCTGAAGGATTCGTGCTGGTCGGCCACGGAAGAATGCAATCGCCCGGACGAGCTCAACGTCATCAGCGGCGTCACCGGCGTGAGCCGCAAGGGCTCGGTCGCCTTCCACGACTTCCAGTTCCGCTGGATGACGCCATGGAATGGCAGCGTCCGGGTAGGCGTCAATAACGTGTTCGCGAAGAAGGGCCCGTTCTACTACAACGTGTCCAGCGCGGGTGGCGGCAGCCCGCCGTATAACCCCGCATTCGATATCGACCGCTATTTCTACATCGGCTATCAACAGCGCTTCTAAGCTGAGAACCACTCGCATTCGCACAATTGCGCGATATCCAGTGATATCAAGCGATATCCGCACGAGTGTGCGTGAAATGCCGTAAACGCTTGCAGTCATATGACGACGGCGTTATGTTCCTGTTACGTCGCCATTCGCCCCGAGGTGGGCGCGACGTCGGTGTCCCCACGCCGAAAACCTCACACACCCACAAACGAGTGCCGTATCGCGGCGCTACTACAAGCTGTTCAGCCTTGCGTTTTACGCAGGGCCAGGGAGTTTTTGACCTCATGACAAGCACCACCCTGTTCGCGCGCTCTCGCGTGTTGAAGCGCACTGCGCTCGTATCGGCGCTCGGCGCCTGCCTGCTCGCCGGCACCGCGTATGCCCAGAGCACCGTCGGCGACATCTACGGCACCGCCTCGGCGTCGCAGACCCTGCAGATCCAGAACCTCGGCTCGGGCGCTGCGCGCACCGTTTCCGCCGACCAGACAGGCCACTATCGTGCCTCGTCGCTGCCGATCGGCAGCTACCGCATCAACGTGATCGAGAACGGCCAGACCGTGTCGACCCGCGACGTCAACGTCGTGGCCGGCCAGTCCGCACAGATCAATTTCGCGGCTGCCGCGGGCGGCAACGCCGACGCGCAGGCGCTCGACACCGTGACCGTCTCGGCCAACGCTCTGTCGGCCATCGACGTCGCCTCGGTCGAATCGCGCACCAGCTTCACCGCTGACAAGCTCGACAAACTGCCGGTCCCGCGCAACGTCGTCGACGTCGCCGCGCTGACCCCGGGCACCGTCAAGGGCGACTCCGCCTTCGGCAACCTGCCGTCGTTCGGTGGCGCCTCGGTCGCCGAGAACAGCTACTACGTCAACGGCTTCAACGTCACCAACCTGTACAACAACCTGTCGTTCTCGGAAGTGCCGTTCCAGGCCATCCAGCAGCTCGACGTGCAGACCGGTGGCTACGGCGCGCAGTACGGTTTCTCGACCGGCGGCGTGACCTCGGTGATCACCAAGCGTGGCACCAACGAGTGGAAGGGCGGCGCGTCGTGGGTCTACACCCCGGCATGGGGCCGCGAGCAGCAGCCGACCACGTACACGAAGGACGGCAACCTCTACCGCACGTACCAGAAGAACAACGACAACGACAACGTCTACTCGGCATGGCTGGGTGGCGCGCTGGTCAAGGACAAGCTGTTCTTCTACGGCATCTTCCAGTCGCACAAGGAAACCGCGACCGCCTATCCTGGCGCGACCTCGTCGGCCCCGGCAGAGCGCAATCGCTACGATGACCCGTTCTATCTCATCAAGATGGACTGGAACATCAACGATTCGAACATCCTCGAATGGACGGGGATGAACAACACCAAGCACACGACCAACCGCTACTACAACTCGGAAATCAACGCCGACGGCACCCCGTCGACGACCGATTACCTGGGTAACCGCCAGGTCAAGACCGGCGGCGCGGTCAACGTGTTCAAGTACACCAGCTACCTCACCGACGACCTGACCCTGACGGCGCAGTGGGGCAAGATGAAGTCCAAGAACTCCTCGGACTACACCTCGGCCGACGGTACCGAAACCAAGTACGACGGCAACATCAACAGCCCGAACCAGGGTTGCCCGTACGTGATCGATCGTCGCTCGAGCACCCAGAGCGGCCTGACCGATCCGGTCAACTCGTGCTACCTGTCGAGCACCATCGACCGCTTCAACGGCGAAGACCAGCGCACCGCTTACCGCGTCGACCTGGACTGGAAGATCGGCGACCACGACCTGTCGGGCGGTTTCTCGCGCGAGAAGTGGAAGTCGGATTCGGGCCAGAGCTACGCCGGCGGCGCGCTGTACTACTACCGCACGAACGCCCAGGGCCAGGACTACGTCTCGCTCTACAACTACCGCACCGGTGGTTCGGTCGCGATCGACCAGAAGTCGTGGTACCTGCAGGACAACTGGCAGGTGACCGATAAGGTCCTCGCCTACATCGGCGTGCGCAACGACTCGTTCAACAACCAGAACGGCGCCGGCCAGAACTTCGTCCGCCAGGGCAACATCTGGCAGCCGCGCCTGGGCTTCTCGTGGGACGTGTTCGGCGATTCGACGACCAAGGTCTTCGGTACCGCTGGCCGCTACTCGCTGCCGATCGCCGCGAACGTCGCCCTGCGCGCCGCCACCGCGTCGTACTACACGATCCAGAACTTCGGCTACTCCAGCATCGACCCGGTGACCGGCGTGCCGACCCTCGGCGCCCCGCTGACCGGCCAGTCGATCGTGAACGGCGAGAACGGTTCCACCCCGGACCCGCGCTCGGTCGCTACGAAGGATCTCAAGCCGTACTCGCAGGATGAGTTCATCCTCGGTATCCAGCACCGCATCACCAGCGACAACGATTTCCTGAACGACTGGGTGGTCGGCGCCAAGGCGACCTACCGCAAGCTCAACAACGCAATCGACGATACCTGCGACTGGCGCCCGTTCTACGCTTACGGCAAGTCGATCGGCCTGGACATGGACGCCAACGGCGACCAGTTCACCCCGCCGTCCACGATGCCGGGCTGCTTCATCTACAACCCGGGCAGCAAGGTCTCGGTCGACGTCGACCTCGACGGCAGCGGCCAGCTGCGCAACGTCACCCTGCCGGGCACCGCGTTCGGCGAGAAGGCGAAGCGCACGTACGAAGCCGTCACCCTGTCGGCCGAGAAGGCGACGGACAACTGGTACGTCAACGCGTCGTACACCTGGTCGAAGAACCGTGGCAACACGGAAGGCCTCGTGAAGTCGGATAACGGCCAGGACGACACCGGCACGACCAGCGCGTTCGATTACCCGGAACTAATGGTCGGCGCGACCGGCTACCTGCCGAACGATCGTCGCCACAGCTTCAAGATCTACGGTGGCTACCGGATCACCCCGGAATGGCAGGTTGGCGTCAACGGCCTGCTCGAGTCTGGTCGTCCGACCAGCTGCTTCGGCGGCGGCGACGAAACCGTCGGCGGCATCCCGAGCTACAACTCGGAGTTCTTCTACTGCGACGGCAAGATCTCGAGCCGTGGCACCGCGAAGCGCCTGCCGTGGAACTGGTCGATCAGCCCGAACGTCGTCTATACCCCGGCATACGCCAAGGGCCTGACGCTGCAGCTGGACGTGATCAACCTGTTCAACAACGACACCAAGACCGCGATCAACGAGATCGGCGAGAATGGTTCGGACTCGAACTACTACGGCACGACCTACCGTGTGCCGACGTACTACCAGACGCCGCGCTACATGCGCCTGATGGTGCAGTACGACTTCAGCCTGTAAGTCGTCGTACCCGTGAGTCGAAAAAGGCCGCCGCAAGGCGGCCTTTTTCTTTGCCGCCCCCGCCACGCGCGACGTGCGGAAAAAACCCAGGCCGCATGCAACGCTTCTGTAGGAGCGCGCCTGCGCGCGAAAGCCAACACCGCGAAGACGACACGAGCCTAGCGGCGCAGTGCGAAAAGTCGGAACGTCAGAGCAGCAACGGCTGGTCCGGCAATTCGTTCGCGCGCGGCTTACCATCGGCAGGAAAATGTCGGGCCAGCAACGCGCCAGCTTCGTCGACGCCCGTCAGCGCCGCCTCGCGGAAATGACCCTTGGCAAATTCATCGCGCATGTGCGCGGTAATCGCCGCCCACTCTGCCGCATTGACCTTCGCCGCGATGCCGCGATCCGCGACGATTTCGATGCGGTGTTCGGCGAGCAACACGTACAGCAATACACCGCAGTTTTCTTCGGTGTCCCACACCCGCAGGTGGGCGAACAGCGATGTCGCCCGCTCGCGCGCGGTGAGGCCGGCCATGACTTCGCCGACCGGCAGGCGCGACTCGATGGCGACGCGTAGCTCACCGCGATGGGTCTTCTCGCCCACGCCGACGCGCTGTGCGATGGCCTCGAGCGCATCGGGGGGAAACTGCTTGCCGATCTGGAACCAGGCGCCGAAGAGGTTGGTGAAGATCCGTTGCATATCCATCACCAGCTCCCCGACGAACCGCCGCCGCCGAAGCTGCCGCCGCCGCCGCTGAAACCACCGCCACCGCCGCCTCCACCACCACCAAAGCCGCCGCCGCCAAAACCTCCGCCACCGCCGAAGCCGCCCCAACCACCCCAGCCACCGCCGCCGATGGAGCGGCCGGCACCCATCGGGATGGCCATCAGCAGCGCGCCGCCGACCAGGCCAAGCGCACCGAAGAACAGCGAATTGAGCAGCAGCCAACCGAGGCCGCCGGCGACGATGCCGCCGATGGGTGCACGAACGCCGAGCGGTGCGCGGCCAAGCACGCTGCGCAGGAACAGCACGCCGAACAGCAACGGGATGAGGAAATGCCCTCCCCCGCTGCGGCGGCGCTCATGGCTGTCGTCCGGCTGCACCGGCGGCGGCAACTGCTCGCCGTTGACCAGTTGGGTGATCGCGTTGAGCGCTTCGGTGATGCCGCCGTAGTAATCGTTGGTACGCAGCTTGGGTGCCATGTATTCGCGAATGATCCGCGAGGCGATGACGTCGGGTATCGCGCCTTCCAGGCCGTAACCGACCTCGATGCGGACACGCCGGTCGTCCTTGGCCAGCAGGAGCAGCACGCCGTCGTTGGTGCCCTCGCGGCCGACCTTGTTCTGGCGGCCGACGTTGAGCGAATAGGTTTCCAGGTCATCCGGCTCGGTGGTCGGCACCATCAGCACGACGACCTGCGCGCCCTTGGCCTTTTCGAGGGCGGTCAGCTGCGTGTCGAGCTGGTTCAGCTGGTCGGCGCTGAGCGTACCGGTCAGGTCGGTGGCGTGCCGGGCGAGCTTCGGCACGGCCGCGTCGGCCGCCAGCGCCGCCATCGGCGACGCCAGCGGGGCCAGCGCGAGCACGGCCAGCGTGGACAGCCAGCGTGCCACCAGGCGAGGCATCAGTGGGCCGCCGAAGCCGCCGGTGCCGGGGTGCTATTGAAGTCGACCGTCGGCGCGGTCGAGATGGCTTTCTCGTTCTCGACGCTGAAGTTCGGCTTGACCTTGTAACCCATGACCTTCGCCGTGAGGTTGTTCGGGAACGAGCGGATCAGCGTGTTGTACGACTGCACGGCGGCGACGTAGTCACGGCGCGCGACGGAGATGCGGTTCTCGGTGCTTTCCAGCTGGGCCTGCAGGTCGCGGAACGAACCGTCGGCCTTCAGCTGCGGGTAGTTCTCGCTGACCACGAGCAGGCGCGAAAGCGCGCCGGAAAGCTGGCCCTGCGCGGCCTGGAACTTCGCCATCGCCTCGGGATCGTTGGCCTGGTCGGGGCTCAGCTGCACCTGGCCGACCTTGGCGCGGGCATTGGTGACTTCGGTGAGCACGCGCTCTTCGTGCTGGGCGTAGCCCTTCACGGTGTTGACCAGGTTGGGCACCAGGTCGGCACGGCGCTGGTATTGGTTGAGCACCTGGGACCAGGCCGCCTTGACGGCCTCGTCCTCACGCTGCATGGCGTTATAGCCGCAACCGGAGAGGAACCCGGCGATCACGACGAGGGCAAAGGCGCGGAGGAAAGTCTTCATGGTGGCAGGGTCCTTGGGGTGTGCGAGGCACACGTTAACCCAAAGCCGGCCCGGGCGGATGGCCCAGCCCCTAAGCCATATGGTCGAGTCAGAAATACCGCGGCAGCAGGATCATCGCCCAGCTCACGCCGACCATGACCAACAGCAGGAATACCGCCGCGGAACCCATGTCCTTGGCCCTTCCGGCCAGCTCGTGGAACTCCGGGCTGACCTTGTCGACCACCGCCTCGACGGCCGAGTTCAGCAGCTCGGCGGAGAGGACCAGGATCGGGAAGGTGATGAGAATAATCTTCTCGACCGGGCCATTACCCAGCCACAGGCCCAGCGGGATGACGATCACGGCGACGAGGACCTCGAGGCGGAACGAGGCTTCGTACTGGAAACAGGCTTTCAGGCCCTTCATGGACCACTGGAAGGCCGCGAAAATCTGCCGCGGGCCGCGGTTGACGTTGGATGCCATCGATCAGCCCCCGAGGTGGGCGGCGAGCGAGGGCGCCGGGCGGGTCGGGTTGTAGGTGGGCTGCGACATGATGGACGGTCAGGGCTTGGGTTCCAGCCCTCTATGATGCCACAGCCGGTCTTCGCACAAGCTTACGGCCTTCCCTTGTGGCGTATCGCCGCGCCCCTCTGGCGCTGCAGCACAACCCGGCGGACCATTTGTATTACGCTTGACCGGTTGTGGCCCCGTTCAGGGTCATGGCAACGGGAACGGCCCTCTTGGGCCGTTCGCTGTTTCCAATGTTTCCGGAATCTAAATGGCAATCCAGAACCCGCCCGTTTCACAGACCAAGTCATTCAGCACCGTCTTCCTCATCGAAATGTGGGAGCGCTTCGGCTTCTACGGCATGCAGGTGCTGATGGTCACCTACATGGTGAAGAAGCTCGGCTTCGCCGAAGCCGATTCGAACCTCGTCTGGGGCGCTGCCGCAGCCCTCATCTACGCCACCCCCGCCATCGGCGGCTGGATCGGCGATAAGTTCCTGGGCACCCGCCGCACCATGCTCACCGGCGCCGTCGTGCTGATGATCGGTTACGCGATGCTCTGGGTCCCCACGAACAACGCAGTCTTCCTTTACGTCGCCCTGGGCGTCATCGTCCTCGGCAACGGCCTGTTCAAGCCGAACGCCGGCAACCTCGTGCGCAAGATCTACGAGGGTGACGAAGTGAAGATCGATAGCGCCTTCACCATCTACTACATGGCGGTGAACGTCGGCTCGACGATCTCGATGCTGCTCACGCCGTGGATCCGCGACTACGTGGGCCAGCATTACGGCGATGCCCTCGGTTGGCATACCGCGTTCGGCGTCTGCTCCATCGGCCTTGTCCTCGGCCTCGTCAACTACTTCTTCATGCGTCACACCCTGGCGCACATCGGCTCGGCTCCGGATGAAACGCGCCCGTCGATGAAGCACATCCTGGGCGTGCTGGTCGGTGGCCTCGCCATCATCGGCGTGTCTGCGGTCATCCTCCAGAACCAGACGGTTGCGGAATACTGCGTGTATCTGGCGGGCGTCGTCGTCCTCGGCATCTTCGCCTACCTCATCTATTCCGTGGAACCCGGCGAGCGCGCCGGTCTCGTCGCCGCGCTGGTGCTGACGGTGCAGACGATCGCCTTCTTCATCTTCTACCAGCAGATGTCGACCTCGCTGAACCTGTTCGCGCAGCGCAACGTCGACCTCTCCTTCGACCTGTTCGGCCTGCACATCTTCAACTGGATCCCCGAGCAGTTCCAGTCGCTCAATGCGATCTGGATCGTGATCCTCTCGCCGATCCTGGTCTGGCTGTACAACGCGCTCGGCAGGCACGGCAAGGATTTCTCGGTTGCCGCGAAGTTCGCCCTCGGCTTCGTCGCCGTCGCCGCTGGCTTCTTCATGTATGGCCTGGGCGCGCACACCGCCGTCGACGGCAAGATCTCCTCCTGGTACATGGTCTGGGGCTACGGCGCCTACTCGCTGGGCGAAATCCTGGTCAGCGGCCTGGGCCTCGCGATGATCGCCCGCTACGTGCCGGCGCGCATGGGTGGCTTCATGATGGGCGCCTACTACGTAGCCGTTGGCGTGGCCCAGTACATGGGCAGCGTCGTCGCCAACTACGCCGCCATCCCCGACAACATCACCGATCCGCTGCAGTCGCTCCCGGTCTACACCAGTCTGTTCAACAAGCTGGGGTTCGTCGGCGTGGGTTGCACGGTCATCGCGGTCGTCATGCTCCCGCTGATGCGCAAGCTTTCGCTCGACCACGCGTTGGCCGACGTGCAGCCGGTGCCGCCCGTGCACAACGAAGACTACTAACCCCGGCAAGGGCCGCCCCGCAAGGGCGGCCCTTTGCCTTGAAGAGACCATGAGCGACCACCTCCACACCCCTTCATCACGCTCCGGTCCGTTCGTCCTGGCACGCACCCTGGCCTGGCTGCGCCTGTGCGCCATCGCCGGGCAGAGCATCGCCATCCTGTCCTGCGTCACGCTGCTGAAGCTCGACGTGCCGCTGCTGCCGCTGATGGTCGGTGTCGGCACGCTGGCGGTGTTCGCCGCGGCGGCATCGTTCCGCCTGGGCATGCCCTGGAAGATCAGCGAAGGCGAGGCCGTCGTCCATATCGCGGCCGATACGCTGGTGCTCGGCTACCTGCTCTACTTCACCGGTGGCGCCTCCAATCCCTTCGTCACCCTGCTGCTGGTGCCCATCGCGCTGTCCGCGGCCGCGCTGTCGATCGTCGGCGTGTCCCTCGTCGCCATCCTCACCGGCGTGGCCTACGTACTGCTGGTGCCTTACCACCTGCCGCTTCCGACGCTGGGAAGCACCAGCCTGGATTTCGACCTGTACGTCGCCGGCATGGGCGTGAACTTCGTCATCATGGCGATCCTGCTCGGCGTGTTCATCAGCAACCTGGCCAAGGCCATCCGCACCCAACAGGGCGAAGTGCAGCGCGTGCGCGAGCGTGCCTTGCGCGACGAAGGCATCCTGGCCATCGCGACACAGGCCGCCGGTGCCGCGCACGAACTCAACACCCCGCTGTCGACCATGCGTACGCTGCTGCCGGAGATTCGCCGCGAACACGCGGGCGACAACGCACTGGGTGACGACCTCGACCTGCTCGACGGCCAGGTGGAGCGTTGCCGCACGATCCTGCGCGAGATGGTCGCGTTCGGCCAGGCCCAGCTTTCCCAGGAGCCGGAGCGACTCACCGTCGCCCAGTTCATCCATGTCTGCATGGAGCGTTTCCAGCTGCTGCGTCCCGAGGCCGACGTCGCATTGAGCGTGGAACCCGGCGCCGAGCGTCTCGCCCTGCGCTCCCCCGCCGGCCTGCGCCATGCCCTGATCAACCTGTTGAACAACGCCGTCGAAGCGTCTTCGTTGAACGGCAGCGCCTACGTGGGCTTCGACATTCGCGTCGAAGGCCCCTGGCTCGTGCTCACGGTGACCGACGAAGGCCCCGGCTTCGACGAAGCCGACGAACTCGGTACCCTCGGCCTGTCGCAGAAGGCGACGGGCCTGGGCATCGGCCTGGCCCTGGCCGAAGCCACGGCCGAACGCCTCGACGGTGAACTCGCTGCCAGCAATACCGGCCACGGCGCACAGATGCGCCTGCGCCTGCCCCTCTCGGTCATCGGAGACCACACATGAACGATCTTGCCCCGCCCACCGGCCGCCCCCTGCTGATCGTCGATGACGACGCGACGTTCGCACGCGTGCTCGGCCGCGCGCTGGGTTCGCGCGGGTTCGAAGTGATCACTGCCGACAACGCCGACGATGCGCGCGCCCTCACCCGCCGCCATCAGCCGCGTTATTGCGTGCTCGACCTGAAGCTCGGCGACGAGAACGGCCTGCGCCTGATCCCCGAGCTGCAGTCGCTGGTGCCCGACATGCGGGTGTTGCTGCTGACCGGCTATGCGTCGATCGCCACGGCGGTCGAGGCGATCAAGCGCGGTGCGCACGACTACCTCGCCAAGCCGGTCGACGCCGACGCCGTGGTCCGCGCGTTGCTGGATGGCGACGCCGGCCCCGCCGATGCCGACGATTTCCTCGACGCACCGGACGCGCCGCTGCCGTTGCGCCGCCTCGAGTGGGAACACATCCAGCGCGTGCTCACCGAATGCGAAGGCAATATCTCCGAGACCGCGCGCCGGCTCGGCATGCATCGCCGCACGCTGCAGCGCAAGCTCAGCAAGCATCCCGTACGCGAACGCCCGGACGAAACCTGATGAAGCGCCTGCACGCACTCGCCTGGCTGGCCTGCCTGGCGCCGGCCGTCGCCCTCGCCGACGACATGCACGGCATGGCGATGGGCCACGAAGCACCGCTCGGCTTCGACGCCGCCATCGATGCCAGCGGTCATCTCTGGGTGGTCGACACGATCGGTGAGCATGTGCGCGTGCGTCGTTCCGACGACATGGGCCGCGAGTTCGCGCTCTCCACCATCGTCAATCCCACCGGCGAGCCGATCTACGCGGAAGGCGAAAACCGGCCGAAGATCGCGCTGGGCCCGAAGGGCGAGCTGTACGTATCTTGGTCGCAGCCGCGGAAGGCGCCGTGGACCGGCTTCGTGCGCTTCTCGCGCTCGCTCGACCACGGCGCGCACTTCGACGCACCGAAGACCGTGCATGCCGATCGCGCCGAGATCACCCATCGCTTCGATTCGATGGCGGTCGACGGCAAGGGCAATATCCTCGTTGCGTGGATCGACAAACGCGACCTCGAGGCCGCGACCAAGGCCCACAAGGCCTACCTCGGCGCCGCCACGTACTACAGCTGGTCGACCGATCGTGGCGCGACCTTCGCCGCGGAGCGCAAGATCACCGACCAGAGCTGCGAGTGCTGCCGCATTGCGTTGTCCCGTGCGCCGGACGGCAGCATCGACGCCTTCTTCCGCGCGATCTACGGCGACAATATCCGCGACCACGCCTACGCCACCCTGCCCGTCGGCGGCACGCCCGACGTGCAGCGCGCCACGTTCACGCAGTGGCACATCGAAGGCTGCCCGCACCACGGCCCGTCGCTTGCCATCGATGGCACGGGCGTCCGCCATGCGGTGTGGTTCAGCGCCGGCGATGGCAAGCCGACGATCACGTACGGCCAGCTGGCGCCGGGCAAGCCGCCCCAGCATGCGTTCACCGTGGCCGGTAATGGCGCCTCGCATGCCGACCTCGCGGTCGACGGCAAGCAGGTCTGGATCGCCTGGCACCAGATGACCGACAAGGGCCTGGAGCTGATGCTTCGCCAGTCCACCGACGGTGGCCTGACGTTCTCGGATCCGCGCAGCATTGCCCACACTGACGGTCCATCGGGCTGGCCCAGGCTCGTGTTGCTCGATCACCGCGCCTTCGTGGCATGGAATCCTGGCGGTACGTTCCGGCTGGTGCCGACGGAAGCGTTGCAGTGATGCGCCGCTGGCCGCGCACGGCGACGATCAGGCTGGCCTGCGTGGGCGTGGCCCTGGCGGCAGCCGTGCCTCTGTTTGCCTCGCCCGCATTCGCTGCCGCGCCGGTGCCGCTGGCGCCGGCCGACGCAAAGGCGCTGGTCGCGCCGCCGGCGAAGGGGGCGAGGATCCTGGCCCTGTGGTCGCTCGATTGCGCTTATTGCGAGCAGAACCTCGCCGCGCTGCGCGATTACCAGCGCACGCATGGTGGTGTCGAGCTTGTGTTCGTCGCCACCGATCCGGCATCGCAGGTACAGGCGCTCGAGGCGCGGCTGAAGCGGGCGAAGCTGGACGACGTGCCCTCGCGCGCCTATGCGGATGCGACGCCGGAGCGGATCAATTTCCTGCTCGACCCGACATGGGGCGGGGAGACGCCGCGGACGCTGGTGGTTTATGCGGATGGGTCGCGGAAGGCCGTTAGTGGGGCGTTGACGGCGGGGCGTATCGAGGCGTTGTTTAAATAACTGGTTGCGCGGTGGTGCGAGGACGCAGCGGGGCTGTCGCGCGCAGGCGCGCTCCTACAGGAGCGGCGGGAGCGGCGGGAGCGGGCGTCAGGCTTCGATGGGTTGGGGGTTGGGGAAGCGTACGCTGGCGACGCGGGATGCGCCGGGGAGTGCGCGCAACTCGAGCGGCCACTGGAAGCGGTCGGACAAGCGCCGTGCGATCGCCAGGTCGAAGCCATGCCGGTCGACCGCCGCATGCCGCCGGCTGCCCGGCTCCGGCACGTCGACCGCCGGGTTGATCACGCTTACGCTGCCGGGCATCACCGTCACGACGATGGTGCCCTGGTCGGTCTGCTGCAACGCGTGGCGGATCAACTGTCCGCACAACACCGCGAACACCCGCGGCGAGGCATGCAGGGCGAACGATGCCGGCTCGTCGAGGATCAACTCGACCGGACGACCCGCGATCAACTCGCGCGCGTAGTCCACTTCCTGGCGAAGCACCTTGTTTACGATGAAGTCTTCTTCGGCCAGGCCCTGGTCCGACTCTCGCGAAAGGATCAGGAAGGCCTCGACCAACGACTCGAGCTCGCGCGTCGAACGACGGATCCGCTCCAGCGAACGGTGGCCGAACTCGGACATGTCCATTTCGTCGGCAAGCATGTCCGACGACATCTTGATCACGGTCAACGGACTACGCAGCTCATGGCTGGCGTCGCGGGTGAAGTTGCGCTCGCGCTCGCCGAAACCTTCGATACGCGTGGCCAAGCCATGCAACCCACGAATCAACGACGCGACATCGCCGTCCGAGCGCTTGTCGCCCTCGGCCGCCAGGCCAGCCATGTCCGGGTGGTCCGGGTCCCAACCATTCAGCAGCTTGGCCAGCGCGGCGATCGGCAGCCACGCACGCGAAACCGCCAGCCAGGCCAGTCCGCCCGAACAGAGCATGATCGCCAGCGCCGCGCCGAGGGGCGCGACGTTATAGGCCGTCATCACCGAAGCGATGAGCACCACCAGCGTCTGTAAACCGAAGACGATGGCGACGTGAGCGCGGAATCCGCGCCTGCGTCGCCTTGTCCCCTGCGTCGTCTCGCCTGCCATCAGTTAGTTCCGGCCCGCATTCCCGTCAGGCGGTCTGCGAGGCGGCAACCTCGGAGTCGAGGTCCGCGAGGCGATAACCGGCGGAGTGGATCGTGTGCAGGAGCGGGCGGTCGAACGGCTTGTCGATCACGCGGCGCAGGTTGTACAGATGCGAGCGGAGGGTGTCCGAATCAGGCAGGGTGTCGCCCCAGATTTCGCGCTCGATGTCGCGGCGGCTGACCACGCGCGGCGATTCACGCATCAGGATGGCGAGCAGCTTCAGGCCGATCGGCGAGACGGTCAGTTCCTGGCCGCCACGGGTCAGGCGCAGCGTGGCCGTGTCGAGGGTCATGTCGCCCACGGTCAGCACTTCCGACG
Source organism: Bacillus sp. NP157 (assembly GCA_018889975.1). Taxonomy (NCBI): domain Bacteria; kingdom Bacillati; phylum Bacillota; class Bacilli; order Caryophanales; family Bacillaceae; genus Bacillus; species Bacillus sp. NP157. The sequence continues at coordinate 263,336 of CP076546.1, read as the reverse complement.
ACACCTGGCGGCGATCACGACGGATCAGGGCACGCAGGCGGGCTTCCAGTTCGCGCACTTCGAACGGCTTGACGAGGTAATCGTCGGCACCGGCTTCGAGGCCAACGAGCTTGTCTTCAAGCGTGTCGCGCGCGGTAAGCATCAGGACCGGCGTGGACTTCTTGCCATCCTTGCGCAGCTTGCGGCAGACATCGAGGCCGTCCATGCCCGGGAGCATCAGGTCGAGGACGATGACGTCGTAGCTGTTGGACACGGCGAGGTGCAGGCCACTGACGCCATCCGCTGCATAGTCGACGGAGTAACCCCGGCGCTCGAGGAACTCGCCCACCATTTCAGCGATCTGGCGATTGTCTTCCACAAGAAGGATCAGGCCAGCTTGTTCGTCGCGGTTGCTCATCGCTCAACTCTCCTTTCGCTGATTCACAAATGTGAAGAGTTAACGGCCGGACCGGTGAGAACAGCGTGAAGACCGAAAACATGCGTTCATTCTGGGCACGCGTACGTCGACGTTTCGTCAGTTACATGAGCAGGGGTGCAAGCGCTTTCCATACATTTGCCGCGACCCGGGGCTCACCCTTTGCCGTGGGATGAAGCCCGTCATCTTGCATGAGAGTCGGGTCGAGCGCTACGCCGTCGAGCAGGAACGGGACCAGCGCGAGCTTATGACGTGCGGCGAGGTCCGCATAGACCTTGCGCAGGCCATCGCGGTACTGCGGCCCGTAGTTGACCGGAAGCTCGATCCCCAGCAGGAGCACTTTCGCCCCGGCCGCCTGGGCCGCGGTCACCATCGCCTCGAGGTTCGCGGCCAGTTTGTCCAGCGGAAGGCCCTGCAGGCCATCGTTTGCGCCCAGCTCGATCACCACGACGCCCGGTTTTTCCTTCTCTAATAGCGCGGGCAGTCGGTTGCGCCCGCTCAGCGAGGTCTCGCCGCTGATGCTGGCATTGACCAGCGTCCACGGCGTCGCCATGTTGGTTGTGCGAGCGTCCAGCAAACGCACCCAGCCGGCATCCACCGGGATGTTGTGCGCCGCCGACAACGAGTCGCCCAGCACCAGCACCTTGCGCGGCGCACCCGCCGCGTGGGCCACGGCGCCACAGACCATGAGCAGCACGACCATCACCAGGACCAGGCTACGACGCATGAGCGATTCTTCCCGTGTTCTTCTTGAAGTAGTGGATGTTAGCAAGTCGGTTTTCGGACCGGAGGGACGACTGGATATCCTGTCCGGCGTGAACCTCGCGGTGGCCGCAGGCGAAAGTTTCGCCATCGTCGGTGCTTCAGGCTCGGGAAAGACCACGTTGCTGGGCTTGCTGGCCGGCCTCGACGTGCCGACGGATGGGTCGGTGAAGATCGACGGCCAGGCGCTCGAGGCGGTTGACGAAGAAGCCCGCGCCGCGATCCGCCGCCGCCTGGTCGGTTTCGTCTTCCAGTCGTTCCACCTGCTGCCGGCGCTGACCGCCGAGGAAAACGTCATGCTTCCGCTCGAACTGGAAGGTGACGATGGCGCGCGCGAGCGTGCCCACGCCGCACTGGACGCGGTGGGCCTGGCCGCACGCCGCCGCCATTACCCGGCACAGCTGTCCGGTGGCGAGCAACAGCGCGTCGCCCTGGCGCGGGCCTTCGTCCATCGGCCACGCATCCTCTTCGCCGACGAGCCCACCGGCAACCTCGACCAGCACACCGGCGAACACGTGGGTGACCTGCTTTTCGAGATGAACCGCCAGCACGGCACCACCCTGATCCTGGTCACCCACGACCCGCGACTGGCCGCTCGTTGCGCCCGCTCGGCCGAGCTGCGCGAAGGCCGCCTCGGGGTACCCGCATGAACGTGACGCGGCTTGCACTGCGCACGCTGCGTCGCGAATGGCACCTGGTCGAACTGCGCACGCTGGCCGCGTCGCTGGTGCTGGCCGTGGTCGCCCTGGGCGTCGTCGCCACCCTTTCCACGCGCATCGAGCGCGGCATCCTCGCCAGTGCGGCTGAACTGATCGGCGGCGACCTCGGCGTCTCGGCGCCAGCCCCCCTGCCCGACGCCATGGCCAGCTCCGCACGCGCGGACGGGCTGGCGGTGACCCGCGGCGCGCAATTCCGCAGCGTGGCCTTCGTTGGCGAGCACAGCCAGTTGCTCGACGTACTGGCCAGTGACGCCGCCTATCCGCTGCGCGGCACGCTGGAAGTCAGCGGCGCCGACGGCCATGGCCGCGTCGCCCACGGGCCGCCGCGCGGCGAGGTCTACCTCGATCATCGCGCGATGGTCGGGCTGGGCATCAAGCCGGGCCAGCGCGTGCAGATCGGTGGCCAGGACCTGGTCGCCTCCGCCGAACTGGTGCGCCAGCCCGATGGTGGCGAGCTGTTTGCACTGGCGCCGCGTGCGCTGATGAACCTCGACGATGCGACCACGGCAGGCCTGCTCGGCGTCGGTAGCCGTGCCCGGCACCGGCTGCTGGTCTCGGGCGACCTGTCCGCCGTTGCCCGGTGGCGGTCAAGCGTCGAACAAGGCAGCCTGCCGGCCGGTGCGGAACTGATCACGCCGGAGAAGATGCAGGAACGCATGCGCAGCGCGTTCGATCGTGCGAGTGCCTTCCTGCGGCTCACGGCCCTGCTCTCGGCCCTGCTATCCGGCGTCGCGATCGCGCTGGCCTCGGCCCGCTATGCACGGCGCAAAGCAGGCGAAGTGGCCCTGCTGCGCGCACTGGGTACGCCGCGGCGGAAGATCGCGTCGCTGCTGGTGATGACCCTGGCCGCGCTCGCGCTGCCCGCCGCTGCGGTGGGCGTCGTGATCGCGCTGGGCCTGACCGAAGGCGCGTGGTATTTCGCCCGCCAGCTGTTCGACAACATCCCGACCAGCCTGCCGCTCGCACCTGCGTTCGCGGCGGCGGCGATGGGCCTGGCCGTGCTCGCCGGCTTCGCCCTGCCGCCCCTGGTCCGGCTGGCAGAAGTGCCGCCGGTAGCCGTGTTCCGCGAATCGATGCAGCGCCGCCTGCGCCGCTTCGACGTGCTTTATCTCGTCCCACTGGCCACCGCCGTCGGCCTGATGTGGTTGCAGAGCGACTCCGCGAAACTGGCCGGCATCCTCGCCGTGAGCCTTGCCGCCGTCGCCGCCGTGGCGGCGCTGCTGGCCGCGCTGTTGCTGGTCATCGCGCGCCGCGTCGCACCGGGCGCCCACCCTGCCCTGCGCCTCGGCCTCGCGGCACTGGCACGCCGACGCGGCCTCTCGCTGGTCCAGGCCACCGCGTTGTCGCTCGGCCTCTGCGCGCTGTTGCTGCTGGCGGTGATCGCGCCGTCACTGCTGGAAGGCTGGCGCCGCGAACTTCCCGCCGACACCCCGAACTGGTTCGTCCTCAACCTGCAGGACGACCAGCGCGATGCCTTCGCCCAGCAACTGCAGCAGATCGGCGCATCCAAGACCAACATGATGCCGCTCGCCGTGGGCAAGCTGACCGCGGTGAACGGCACGCCGGTGGACAAGCTGCCGTTCCTGCGCGACGACGAGCGCGACAACGCCGATCGCCAGCTACGCCTGTCGTGGGCGGCCGAGTTGCCGCCGTCGAACGAGGTGGTGGCCGGCACCTGGCCAGGCGCCTCGCCCGCGCAGGCCGAGGTCTCCGTGGACACATCGTGGCGCGACCGCTACCACCTGAAGCTCGGCGACACCCTGCGTTTCGAAGTCGGCGAAGGCGCGCTGGATGCCCGCGTCACCAGCGTGCGCAAGGTCGACTGGACCTCGTTCCGGGTGAACTTCTTCCTGATGGTGGATCCGGCCCACGCCGGCGACCTGCCGCATACGTGGCTGACCAGCTTTTACCTGCCGCGCGGCCATGGCGACCAGCTGTCGAAGCTGTCGCGCGACTACGGCAACCTCAGCCTGATCGACGTCGACGCCCTGCTCGACCGGGTCCGCGAGATCGTCGACCGGGTCGGTGGCGCCGTGCGCTGGGTGCTTGGCTTCAGCCTGCTGGCCGGAGCGCTCGTGCTAACCGCCGCGCTCGCCGCAAGCGCGCAGGAGCGGCGCAAGGAAGCCGCCCTGCTGCGCACGCTTGGTGCCACCCGTGCCCAGCTTCGCCTTGCCGCGGCCTGTGAGTTCGCCCTGCTCGGCCTGGTCGCCGGCCTCACCGCCGGCCTCGGCGCGGCAGGTGCCGGCCTGTGGCTCGGCCACGCGGTGTTCCGCATCGAGGATTTCGTGCCGCCGCTGTGGCCACTGTTCGGCGCAGCCGCGCTGGCTGCTTTCGTGGTGATGCTGATTGGCCTGTTCGGGACGCGCAGCGTGCTGAGGACGTCGCCGATGGCACTGTTGCGGGAGTGAGGCCCGGAGGGCCTCAATCGCCGACGTGCATGTCCAGCGCCATCACGATCGCCTCCTCGCGGCCGTGTTTTGCCGGATAGTACGCCGGGCGGCGGCCGATCTCGTTGAAGCCGAGCGTGCCGTATAGGGCGTGAGCGACGGGATTGGACGGGCGCACTTCAAGGAAGATGCGCTCGGCGCCGTACCAGCGGGCGAGGTCGATCAGCCTGCGCATCATCCGCCGGCCGTAGCCCAGGCCGCGGTGGGCGTTACCGATGCAAACGTTCAGGACATGGGCTTCGCCGGCGGCCACCGAGAGGATGCCGTAGCCGGCGATCTCGCCGTCATGGCTGATCACCCAGCAGTTGTGCCCCGCCTGCAGGCAGTCGCGGAAGATGCCAGCGCTCCAGGGAAACTCGTAGGACGCATGCTCGATCGCCACCACCGCGTCCAGGTCTTCCCGACGCATGGCACGGACCTCGGTGGACGGGCGTGCGACGGCGACCATGGCGTCAGCCCCTGCCCAGCGCCCGGCCCACGGCGCGCAGGCCATTCCACAGGCGGCGCTTGGCGGCCGGGTCGGCAAGGATCGCGGCGGGGGTGTCCACCAGCACGATCTGCGCGGCGCTCATCACCGCCGCCGACAATTCGTGGCCAAGTGCGTGTGCCTGGGCTTCGCCGAAGACCAGGTAATTCGCCGCCTCGGGCACGTGGCCAAGGCCGCGCTCACCCGCTTCCAGCCGCGCCGCACGCGCCATCACCGGTCCGGACGCGCGCAGGGCGCGACCGACGAGTTCCAGCTCACGCTCGCTCGGACCGGCGGGCAACACGACGACGCAGGCGACGCGTTCGCCCGGCAAGCCATCGTTGGCTGCCGCTGCGTCGCCGTCCGCGCGCACGACGCCCGAGCCTCGCAAGCGCCACGGGGTAACCCCCATGACCTTCAGCAGGCGCTCGCGTCGACCGGGCGAAACGGCGGCCATGGCTTATTCCGCGGCCTTGGCGTGGCGACGCACGCGACGGCGGTGCGTGGCGCGGCCCCACAGCGTCATTACCGGACCGGAGATGGTGTAGATCACCGTGCCGGCGAACAGCACGCGGGCCGGGTCGATGAACAGCAGGACCACGATCAGCACGGCGGCGATCAGCCAGATGAAGGGCACGCGGTCGCCCTTCGGCCAGGCCTTGAAGCTGTAGTAACGCACGTTGCTGACCATCAGCAGGCCCGCGATGACCGCCAGCGGCAGCGCGAAGAACGCGACCTGGTTACCCGGGATATCGAACTTGGTCATGGTCCAGACGAAGGACATGCACAGCGCGGCCGCCGCCGGGCTGGCCAGCCCCTGGAAGTAACGCTTGTCGGCGACGCCCACCTGGGTATTGAAGCGGGCCAGCCGCAACGCGGCGCACACGGCATAGATGAAGGCACCGGCCCAGCCGATCTTGCCCCACACCCGGCCGTACTCGACCAGCGAGGACAGCGACCACGTGTACAGCACCAGCGACGGCGCCAGGCCGAAGCTGACCAGGTCCGAGAGGGAGTCGAACTGGACGCCGAACTCGCTCTGGGTGTTGGTAAGGCGAGCCACGCGCCCATCCATGCCGTCGAGGATGGCGGCCACGAACACGGCCAGCGCTGCCGTGCCGTAGTTCGCGTTGATGGCGGAGACGATCGCGTAGAAGCCCGCGAACATCGCGCCCGTCGTGAACAGGTTCGGCAGCAGGTAGATGCCACGGTGGCGTGGCCTGCGGGCTGGAATCGGTTCGCTCATGGGCCTTGGTCTTTGAGAGGGCCTTCAGTCTATCCCAGCCGCCGTGAACCGTCAGTCCGCGCATTACCGGCAGGAACCGCGACGCCGTCGCTTGCGTAGCCCGGGGGGCGGTGATAGATGTGTGCGCCACTCTCCACCATCGCCTGGGAACGCCCGCATGCGCCGTTGCATCGCCCTGATCCTGCTCGTCGCCGCCTGCCCGCTGGCCTTCGCCCAGGCTTACAAGTGGAAGGACGCCCAGGGCGTCACCCATTATTCGGACTCGCCGCCGCCCGGCAGCAGCCAGAAGGTGGAGAAGATCCAGATGAAGGGAGGCGTCTCGTCGCCCTCCTCCAGCGATGCCGGCCCGGCAAAGGCCGCGACCGCCGCGACGCCCCCGGCAGGCACGGCTGTCGCCGACAACGCCGCGAACCGGTCGAAGCTGTGCGACCAGCTGCGGAAGAACATGGACGTCCTGAACAAGGAAAAGGTCGTGACCATGGACGACGGAAAGGGTGGCCAGACCCAGTTGGACGACACCGCCCGCAAGCGCCAGATGGAAACCAACCAGGCCCAGATGACGCTCTACTGCAAGTAACCGGCCTATAATCCCGGTTTTACCCGACGATCCCGACCCGATGCGCCTTAGCCAGTTCCATCTCGCCACCGTCAAGGAAGTACCCGCCGACGCGGAAATCGCCAGCCACCAGCTCATGCTGCGCGCCGGCATGCTGCGCAAGCTGGCCTCGGGCCTGTACACGTGGAGCCCGCTGGGCCTGCGCGTGCTGCGCAAGGTGGAGGCCGTGGTGCGCGAGGAAATGGTCCGCGCCGGTGCCATCGAAGTGCTGATGCCTTCGGTGCAGCCGCGCGAGCTGTGGGAAGAGACCGGCCGCTGGGAGAAGTTCGGCGGCCAGCTCCTGAAGATCCAGGATCGCAAGGAGCAGGAATTCTGCTACGGCCCGACGCACGAGGAAGTCATCACCGACTTCGCGCGCAACGAGCTGAAGAGTTACAAGCAGTTGCCGCTGAATTTCTTCCAGATCCAGACCAAGTTCCGCGACGAGATCCGCCCGCGCTTCGGCGTGATGCGTGCGCGCGAGTTCCTGATGAAGGATGCCTACTCGTTCCACCTCACCCCGGAATCGCTCGGCGAGACCTACGCGGTGATGTATGACGCGTACAGCCGAATCTTCTCCCGGCTGGGCCTGGAGTTCCGTGCCGTCGACGCGGACACCGGCGCCATCGGTGGCAGCGCCAGCCACGAGTTCCAGGTGCTGGCCGATTCGGGCGAAGACGCGATCGCGTTCTCGGACGGCTCGCAGTACGCCGCCAACATCGAAAAGGCCGAAGCCCTCGCGCCCGCCAGCGAGCGCCCCGCCCCGTCGGCGCCGCTGCAGCGCGTCGACACGCCGACCCAGCGCACCATCGACGACGTCAGCGCTTTCCTCGGCGTGCCGGCGGCACAGACGGTCAAGACGATCCTCGTCCGTGGCATCGAGGGCGTCGTTGCCCTGTGCCTGCGCGGCGACCACGAAGTCAACGAGGTGAAGGTCTCACACCTGGCCGAACTCGGCGACGAGCCGGTGCTGGCCAGCGAAGAAGAGATCCTCGCCGCCACGGGCACGCGCCCGGGCTTCATCGGCCCGGTCGGCCTGCCCGCCAGCATCCCGGTCATCGTCGATCGCGACGCCGCCGTGCTCGCCGACTTCGTCTGCGGTGGCAACCAGGACGGCACGCATTACACCGGCGCCAACTGGGGCCGCGATGCGCAGGTCACCCGCGTCGAAGACATCCGCAAGGTCGTCGACGGCGACGCGTCGCCGGACGGCAAGGGCACGCTGCGCCTGGCCCGCGGCATCGAAGTGGGCCACATCTTCCAGCTCGGCCAGAAGTACGCCGAGGCCATGGGCGCCGGCGTGCTGGACAGCAACGGCAAGATGAGCACGATGTTCATGGGTTGCTACGGCGTTGGTGTCAGCCGCATCGTCGCCGCCGCCATCGAGCAGCGCCACGACGAGAACGGCATGATCTGGACCGATGCAATGGCACCCTGGCGCGTGGCCGTGTGCGTGATCAATCCGAAGAACGATGTCGCCGTGGCGGAAGCCGCGGAGTCGCTGTATGCCGAGCTGTCGCAGGCGGGCATCGATACGGTGCTGGACGATCGTGGCCTGCGTCCCGGTTCGATGTTTGCGGATATCGAGCTGATCGGCATCCCGCACCGCGTCGTGGTGAGCGGCCGCGGCCTCGAAGCCGGCACGTTCGAATACCGCGCCCGCACGGACGCCGAAGCCCGCAACGTCACCCGCGCGGAACTGCTGGCGCTACTCGCTCCGTAGGCAAATCCGCGCGGCGCTCGGGCTTGGTCGCAGGACCCGACCTCCGCGCGGCGCTCGGGCTTGGTCGCAGGAAGAGCCCTCGGCGCCTACCCTCGCTGCTCAGACAGCGTTCTGGCGTGCGATAGGGAGGGGCTGCTCCGCAGCCCGTTTATCTATGGGCCTGCGGCCGCGCACCGGGTCCCGGGCGGCGGTTTCTGACTCGACATCCTGTCTCGGCAGAAACGGCCGGCCATCGTGGCCGGCCCCCTTCGGGCTTCTTCCGCCCGCCCCCCTCGCCGCCACGAACTCGCCTCGAGGGTAGGCGCCGAGGGCTCTTTCTCCACGTTCCCGCAAGCTGGTTTGGACGACCCGACGCCACGGCGGCTCTTGTAGGAGCGCGCCTGCGCGCGAATGGGTTTGCCAAAACACAGCAATGGCCTTAGTCCACGATCACCATGTTGATGTTCGTCGAGTGCGTTCGCATGGATCGGTCAATCAGGCTCAATCATCCCCGCCCTGTCGCCCAATCGCGCGCAGGCGCGCTCCTACCAACAGCACGCAGCGTCGGGCCAGGCCCCAGGCCGGTTTCCCGCATGTCGCGCGCGGCCTGCAAGAACAGCCCTCGGCGCCCACCCTCGAGGCGAGTTCGTGGCGGCGAGGGGGCTGGGCGGGAAAAGCCCGAAGGGGGCCGGCCACGATGGCCGGCCGTTCTTGTTGAGGCAGGATGCCGAATCAAGAACCTCCGCCCGGCACCTGGTGCGCGGCCGTAGGCCAATAAAGAAAACGGGCTGCGGAGCAGCCCTTCCCTGTCGCACGCCAGAACGCTGTCTGAGCAGCGAGGGTGGGCGCCGAGGGCTGGTCCTGCGACCACGCCCGAGCGCCGCGGGGTGTCCGCGACCACGCACGAGCGCCGCGCGGAGGTCGAGGTTACGACCAATTGCCGGGGTTGGATCAAGATTTGGGTGGGCGATGGACTATTTCTTTGTAGGAATTACCTGATATTAGGGGTCAGATAATCAAATGCCTCCCTTTTCGCCTGGCATTAGTCCACAATCGGGACAAATCACCATTAGCCGGAAGCGGATTAGTTCCGGGCTAATGGATTGTCGATACCACCACTCGGGAGGACGCCATGGCCGTCGATATCAAAAACCTCAACCATAACCAGCTCACCGAGCTGATTGCCAAGGCGCAGACCCGCCAGACCGAGCTCCAGAAAGAGAAGGTCACCACGCTTCGCGACAAAATCAACGCGATGATCAAGGCCGAAGGCTTCACCTTCGACGACGTGTTCGGCCAGCGCGCCCCGCGCTCGAAGCGTGCAGGCACCACGGTGGCCGCCAAATACCGCAATCCGGCAGACGCCGAGCAGACCTGGTCGGGCCGTGGCAAGCGCCCGCGCTGGTTCAATGAGGCATTGAAAGCCGGTACCAGCGAAAAAGACATGCTGGCCTGATCGCTATCGCCAGTTCACTAATAAACCCCGCCAATGGCGGGGTTTATTTTTGGGCATATGATGGGTGACCTCCTCCCTAAGGAATCTCCCATGCCCCTGATTCGCATCGATGTCCGTCGCGGAAAGGACGCCGCTTATCGCACCGCGCTTGGCAAAGGTGTCCACGACGCACTCGTTTCGATTGGCGTTCCGCCCGACGATCGTTTCCAGGTGATCGCCGAACACGGTGCCGAAGGCCTCGTCTACGATCCGGATTATCTCGGCATCCATCGCACCGACGATGTCGTCTTCGTCCAGATCACCTTCAACGACACCCGCACGCTCGACCAGAAGAAGGCGCTTTACAAGGCGATCGCCGAAAATCTCGGCAAATCACCCGGCGTGAAGCCTGGCGACGTCCTGGTCAGCCTGGTCGAAGTGAAGAAGGAGAACTGGTCGTTCGGCAACGGCGAGGCGCAGTACGCGCCCTGACCGTCGTCAGAGCGAACGGCGCGGCGCCACGATCAGGTCGCCAAACAGCAGGCCGGCCACCAGCGAGACCAGCAACGTGACGCCGAGCAGGCCGGTATCCATGCTCAGCGACGCATCGTGGTCGAGCAGGTAGGACACGCTGCGGAAACTGACCGAGCCCGGCACGAGCAGGATGATGCCGGGCTCGCGGACCACGGCACCGGGCTGTTGCGCATAGCGGGCATAGACGTTGCTCAGCGACCCGAGCAATACGCCGCCGATGAACACGCCGAACGGTGCGCCCGGTAGCGAGCCCGAGATCTGCCCGCCCCAGCGTGTCGCCAGGTAGCCGACGATGACCGACGCCATCACCACCAGCCAGTCGCGCGTGGCGGCGCGGAACAGGATGGCAAACGAGAACGCACCCATCACCAGGAATGGCCAGTCGGCCCAGCCCGGCAGGGGTGGCAGCGCGTAGTCGTGCGGGACGATGCCCAGTGCTTCGCAGATCTGGGTGGCGGCGACGGTGCCGAAGGTCAGCTTCAGCAAGGTCGCCACGGCGCCACCCATGCGGGCGACGCCCGCCACGAGGTGCTGGCTGGAGATTTCGCGCACCGCCGTGGTCAACGCCATGCCCGGCAACAGCACGATCAGGCTGCCGAGGATCACCGACTTCAACGCCAGCGGCACGATGTAAGCAGCCACCACGGTGGCGATGATCGTGGCCACCAGCGCGCTGATCGCCTCGCTCGCGGCGGCGAGGCGCGGCCGGCTACCCGATGCCACGGTGATGCAGCCGATGACGACGCCGATGATGCCGGCCGTGACCAGGTCGGGCCACGCGCTGTGCAATAGCAAGGCCACGACGCTGGCCGCGCACAACCCATAGCTGGCGATGACACCCAGCTCGGCGCGGAAGGTATCCGGCGCGCCCAGCTTGCGCAGCAGGTGGAAGCCTTCGCGCAATTCCAGCTTGCCGTCGATAACCGCGTCGGCGATCCGGTCGGCTTCGCAGAGGCGGCCAAGGTTCACGTCGCCCGGAGGCAGGCGCATTACCTGGGTCACCTGTGCGACGCTCTCCTCGCCCTGCCCCAGGTCGGCGAACGACACGATGATCGCCGTGGGGCTGGACCAGACTTCCGCCGACAGGCCGAGCCGCTGCGCCGAACGCGCGATGGCCGTTTCCAGGCGCGGCGCCGTGGTGCCGTACTGATGCAGTCGACGAGCAAGTTCAGTGAGAAAGGCGATGCGGGTGTTGATCGCCGTCGTGGCGAAACTCACCGGCACGCTCAGGGGCACAGCCTCAGCCAACGGCCACCGCCTCCACGCGCAACGTGGTGCCGTCGACGCCGAGCACGCGCACCGTCGCCCCGGCCGGCAGGTCCGGGCCGGTCACCAGCCAGACGCTGTCGCCCACGCGGACTTTGCCACGGCCGTGGACGATCGCGTCGCAGACGGTGAACGTCTCGCCGATCAACTGTTCGCCGCGCCGGTTGAGGCGCTCGTTGCCGGAGGGCACCCGTGCGATGCGCGGCCGCACCATCTTCCAGTAGACGAAGCACGAGACGAAGGTGAACACCGCGAACAGCACGGCCTGGGCCAGCGCACCCATGTCCGGGAACACCAGCATCACGATGCCCATCCCGGCGGCGGCGATGCCGATCCACAGCATGAAGTAGCCGGGCATGATCACCTCGCCGCCGATCAGCAGCAGGGCGACGATCCACCAGATGTAATGCATGGACAGGGCTTCCATGGCGATCAGCGAACCTGCGGCGGCGTGCGCGGCGGTTGCGGCGCCGGCTGCTGCACGTTGGCGCGCTGGCTGGTCAGGGAATCCTTCGCCAGCTCGGCGATGCCCGCCAGCGAACCGAGGATGCCCACCGATTCCATCGGCAGCAACAGGGTCTTCTGGTTCGGGCTCTTGGCCATTTCCTTTAGCGAATCGACGTATTTCGTGGCGATGAAGTAATTCAGCGCGTTGACGTCGCCGCCAGCGATGGCGTTCGAGACCATGGTGGTGGCCTTCGCTTCGGCCTCGGCGAGGCGCTCGCGGGCCTCCGCTTCACGGAACGCAGCTTCCTTCTTGCCTTCGGCTTCGAGGATCGCGGACTGCTTCTCGCCGTCCGCCTTGAGGATCGCCGCCTGGCGGAAACCCTCGGCGTCGAGGATGTTCGCGCGCTTCTCGCGCTCGGCCTTCATCTGGCGCGCCATGGCATCGACAAGATCGCGCGGCGGTGAAATGTCCTTGATCTCGATGCGGGTGACCTTGACGCCCCACGGGTGGGTCGCGTCGTCGATCACGCCGAGCAGCTTGGCGTTGATCGCGTCGCGCTGGCTGAGGCTCTCGTCCAGGTCCATCGAACCCAGCACCGTGCGGATGTTGGTCATGATCAGGGCGAGCGCGGCCGCTTCGAGGTTGGCCACTTCGTAGGCCGCCTTGGCGGCATCCAGCACCTGGTAGAACACCACGCCGTCCACCCGGACCACGGCGTTGTCCTTGGTGATCACGTCCTGCGAGGGGACGTCGAGCACCTGCTCCATCATGTTGATCTTGCGGCCGATGTTGTAGACGAACGGGATCAGGAAGTGCAGGCCCGGGGTGAGCGTGCCGGTGTACTTGCCGAACATCTCCACCGTCCACTCGTAGCCCTGCGGCACGATGCGGATCAGCTTGGCCAGCACGACGACCGCGACCACGACGACAAACAACGCAACGATGCTTCCCATGTGCCTCACTCCCTCTCCTGGATTCCTCCGGAGTATAGGCGAAGCGCTGGCGGTTCCATCCGCGGCTAGTGGGGACCGGCCGGCAACACCAGGGTGACCCTGAGGCCACCACCCTCGCGATTGGCCAGCCCAATGCGGCCGCCATGGGCTTCGGAGATTTCACGGGCCAGGGCCAGGCCCAGCCCCGTTCCCGATCGCTTGGTGGAATAAAACGGTAACAAGGCCTGGGCGAGTACGGTTTCGCTCATACCGGGGCCGCGATCGGCCACCTCGATCAGGCATTCGCGGCCCACGGCGTGGACGCAGACGGTCACTTCATCGTCGTCGCCACCGGCTTCATGGGCGTTCTTGATCAGGTTGATCAGCACCTGCTCGACCTGGGTGGGATCGAACCAGCCCGGCTGCTTTGGCAACGCGCTGTCCAGCCGGAACCGCGCATGCAGCGCGAGCGCCTCGAGGAACGGCCCCCAGGCGATCTCGCGGGCCTGCGGTGTCGGCAGCTTGGCGAAGCTGGCGTAACCCGAAATGAAGCCGTGCAGATGCTTCGCGCGATCGCCGATGGATGCGAACACGCCGGGCAATCGCGCGAGGTCGCCGCGCCGCGCCAGTTCCGCGCCCGAGTGCGACAGCGAAGAAATCGGTGCGAGCGAATTGTTCAACTCGTGGCTGATCACGCGAATCACGCGCTTCCACGTATGCACTTCCTGCCGCGACAGTTCGCGCGTCATTCGCCGGTACAACTGCAGCCTGTGTGGCCTGCCCTGCAGGCGGAAACCGCGTTGCGACAGATGGAAGGTCTCTTCGCTGCCTTCCATCTCCACGGTGAACAGCGCGTCCTCGCCCGCTTCCGCCGCGACCCGCAGGTTTTCGGGCATGGCTTCGAGCACGCGCGCGAAGTCCAGCCCGGCAAGCGTGCGGCCTTCGTTGAACAGGTGGCGGGCCGCGATGTTCGCGTAGGTGACCTTGCCGGTGGCATCCGTGAGCACCAGCGCCACCGGCGTGTTCTGCACCACGGTGTCGAGCAGCAGCTCGCGCTGGGCGAGATGCTGGCGTTGCTCGCGCAGGATCGTGCCTAGGTCGTTGTGCATGCGGATCAGGTCGCCCAGTTCATCCGAGCGATCGCTGCCGATGGACATGCTGTAGTCGCCGTCGCGATAGCTGGCCACGGCGCTTTCCAGCGCACGGATCAGCCGACGGATCGGCTCGACCAGCACGTGCGACATCCACGCCGAAAGCGGGACCAGCACCAGCAGGCAGATGATCAGCGCCGTGCTGGTATCGAAGGGCTCCGGCGGACCCGGCACCACGGGCTGGCCGGGTTTCTCGGCCAGGGCGTGCAACCATGCCATCGCCTGGGGGAAAGGCCAGATCGCCACGCCGGCGAAGACCAGCGCGCCCATGATCGCCGCAGCCGCGACGACGATGGTCATCCGTCCCTCGAGCGAGAAGCGTTTCATGGTCGCGCGGATCAGACCGCCAGCCCGTAACGCTCCATCCGCCGGTACAGCGCCTGGCGCGACAGGCCGAGGCTGCTTGCCGCACGGCTGATCACCCCACCCGCGGTCGCCAGGGCGGCCTCGACCGATTCACGCGTGGGTTCGTCCAGGTTGCGGTTACTGGCGGGCGTGGGCATGGGCAGGTTCAGGTGCGACGGTTCGATCCGGCTGCCCATCGCGAGCAGCGCGGCACGGGCCATCGCATTCTTCAACTCGCGGACGTTGCCGGGCCACGCATGGGCGAGAAGTGCTTCGCGCGCGTCTTCGCTGAGCTCCGCCTTGCCGTCGAGGAAGAACTCGGCCAGCGGCAGGATATCGTCGCTACGCTCGGACAGCGGCGGCAGGTTCACGTCGATGACGTTGAGACGGTAGTAAAGGTCTTCGCGGAAGGTGCCTGCTGCGATCATCGCCTTCAGGTCGGCGTTGGTCGCGCTGACCACGCGCACCTTGGCCTGGCGCGTCCGGCCGGAACCGAGGCGTTCGAACTGCCCGGTCTCGAGCACGCGCAGCAGCTTCATCTGCCCCGGCAGCGGCAGGTTGCCGATCTCGTCGAGGAATAGCGTGCCGCCATCGGCCAGTTCGAAGCGGCCTTCACGGGCCTTGTTCGCACCGGTGTAGGCGCCAGCGTCGGCACCGAACAATTCCGCTTCGATCAGCTCACCCGGCAACGCACCGCAGTTCACGGCGATGAACGGTCCACGGCGCACCGGCGAATTGGCATGGACGATCGCCGCGATGCGCTCCTTGCCGGCGCCGTTCGGCCCGGTAATCAGCACCGGCACGTCCGAGCGGGCGACCTGGCAGGCGAGCTCCACCGTGCGGCTCATGGCCTCGGACGAGAACACCAGTCCGTCGAGGTCATATTTGCTTTCCAGTGCCTCGCGGCGGCGGCGACGCTCGTTGCGCGCGCGGGTCACTTCGCGGGTGGTCTCGGAAAGCTCCAGCAGGTTCTCGACCGTCGCCAGCAGCTTGGTGTCGTCCCACGGCTTGGCGAGATAGTCGGCGGCGCCGGCCTTGACCAGTTCCACCGCCGCTTCGAGATGGGTCCATGCCGTGAGCAGGATCACTGGCAGGTCGGTGTGGCGACCGCGGATCGCGCGGAACAGGTCAGCCCCCTCCTCGCCCGACGTGGTGTCGGCGGTGAAGTTCATGTCCTGGATGACCACGTCCACGCGCTCGCGGGCCAGCGTGGCCAGGCCTTCTTCCGGCGTGAACGCCACCAGCGGGCGGATATCCCGCAGGCTCAGTGCAAGCGAAAGGGCCTCGCCGACGGCGGGGTTATCGTCAATGATCAGTACGCAGCGCATCTTGTCCCTAGCCATGCGGTCATGGATGCATCTCCCCCGGAAAAGGTTGCAACGGCCATTCTAGCCACGGGTGGCCTCCACGGGGGGAACCGATGCCGCCCGCAGGGCCGGGGCCAGCACGGCCAGCTGGCCGACCAGCCACAGCGTCACTGCCCCGGCGGGCAGGTAGCCCCAGGGCAGGCGTGGAATCTCGTAGTGCACCATCAGCACGATGTTCATCGCATAGGCGAGCAGCATGCCCAGGACGATACCCATGCTGGCGAGCAGGAAGTTCTCGGTCTGGAAATAGCGCAGCACGTCGCCGCGGGTGGCGCCGAGGGCGCGGCGCACGCCGATCTGGCGCCGCCGCTGCGCGACCCAGAAGCTGGCCAGGCCAACGATGCCCAGCGCGGTGATCGCCAGCAGCACCACGCAGGCGCCGACCAGCATCGCCGTCAGCGAGCGATCGCTGGCGAAAAAGTTGGAGCGGATCTCGGCGAAGGTCTGCGTGTCGGTTACCACACGGCGTGGATCCGATTTCCTCAGCGCGGCCGCGGCGGCTTGCAGCACGGCGCCGGCCTGGCCCGGCGCGGTGCGGATCGCGAAGCCCGCACCATAGGTTGGCACCATCCGCCATGGCGCCAGCACGGCCTCTCCCACCTGGCCACGACCCGACGCGGCATGCGCAAGCCAGTGCACGATGCCGACGATGCGATACGCGGTTTCGCCGATGTAGATCGTCTTGCCCAGCGCGTCACCCCGAGGGAAAAGGCGTGTCGCGAACGGTGCGGTGACCACCACGACCGGGGCGCTCGGCACGCGCTTCAACGACACGTCGTCGATCCAGCGGTACTCGTCGGGGCGGAACCAGCGTCCGGCTTGCAACCGCGCGCCGAACAGTTCGCCCACCGACTCGCCGTAGTACATCGCGACACTGGCCGTGGATACTTTCTCGTCGAGGCTGAGGCGCACCCCGCTGCTCCACGAACGCCCACCGAAGGGCAAGGAGTTGATCACCGACGCCGCTTCGACGCCGGGAACCGCGCGCAGCGTCGCGAGATCCGCCTCGGTACGCGCGTGGATGTCCACGCCCTTGCCGGGGGCCGAAAGTTCGATGGACGCGATCCGGTCTTCGTCGATGCCGCTGGGCGTGCCAATCCAGCGTGCCCGTTCCGACACGAGGAACACCGCGTTGCAGACGATCGCGCAGGTCAGCGCGATCTGCAGCACCAGCAGGGTCGAGGTCACCCGGTGCTTGCGCAGCGCCGCGAGGATCGGAGCTATGTCGAGGCGCATGTCACTGGACCTTCAGGTGGAGGCCGGGCGGTACCTGACAAACGCGCCATGCAGGGAACAACCCCGCAAGCGTCGCCGCCACCACCGAAAGGACGAAGGTCGTCGCCAGCATGGTCGGGTCCAGGTGCGCCAGCTGGGCGCTGCGATCGGGATTGATCCGGACCAGCATCAGCCCGAGCCATGCGAAGCCGAGGCCGAGCAGCCCACCGGCGAGGCCGATCATGGCGGCTTCCGCCAGCAGCTGCGCAAAGATGTCGCCGCGCGACGCACCCAGCGCGCGCCGGACACCGAGTTCACCGGCACGGCGCATGAACTTGGCCAGCATCAGCCCCACCGTGTTGACCAGGCAGACCACGAAAAACGCGGACGCCAGCCAGAACTGCAGGCGGACGTCGCTGGGAACCACCTGGCGTTCGGCCAACAGCGCCTTGACGCTCGACAGCGCGGCCGGCTGCAGCTGGTCGAAGCGCCCCGCGGCGTGCTGCTCGCGCGAGTAGCCGTCGAGGAAGGCCTGGTAGGCCTTCACGGCGGCGGCATCGTCCAGCTGGACCCAGACTGTCAGCCAGACGCACGGCGCCGTTTCCATGTTTTCTTCGTCACCACTTCCACCGGCCCAGCACTCGATGCCGCCGTTGCGCGGCAGGTGGGCGTCGCGCGCCGACGTCAGCGGCACCAGGACGTCTTCCGCCTTGGCGAAATCGCCGGTGTCCAGGTTGTAGAAGTGCGGCACGGGCCGCCACGGCAGCATCACGCCGACGATGCGGAAGGACGCATCGTTGACCTGGATCGAACGACCGACGCTGTTTTCGCCGGCAAACAGACGCATGTTGAGCGCATCGCTGATCACCGCGACGCGCGCATGGCTTTCGTCCTCGGCGCCGGCCCAGGCCTGGCCGAACTGCATCGGCACCTCGAACATGGGAAAGAAATCGGCGCTGGTGTATTGCGCCGACGTAAGGAACGCATCGGTCGACGGATCGGCCGGATGGATCGTCGCCGCGCCGCCGACCATGACCGCCTGGTGGGTCGCACGGCCGGCGTGGAGCAGCGCCATGCCATCGGTCCAGGTCAGCAGGAACGGCAGCACCGTCTCGCCGCCCCCGGCCGAGCGGGCTTCGATCCGTGGCGTGTAGAGGTGGTCG
This sequence comes from Bacillus sp. NP157, assembly GCA_018889975.1. Lineage (NCBI taxonomy): Bacteria > Bacillati > Bacillota > Bacilli > Caryophanales > Bacillaceae > Bacillus > Bacillus sp. NP157. The sequence continues at coordinate 245,128 of CP076546.1, read as the reverse complement.
CTGCGCCCGGGCAGCGGATCGCCGCTCAACACGTGCAGTGCGGTGAGCGTCGTCATGCACGCACCGATGCCCAGTGCGACGGCGAGGACCATCAGCGCGGTCAGGACCGGGTTGCGACGCAGGCTGCGCACGGCCATCTCAAGGTGGTAACCCGGTTCAGTTGCCACGCGTGGCCTCCACGGGCGGTACGTTCGACGCCCTGTAGGCCGGCGCGAACACCGCCGCCTGGCCGAGCAGCCAGAGGATCACCGCGCCCAGCGGCAGGTAGGCGAAGGGCAACCGTGGCAATTCGTAGTGAACCATCAGCACGATGTTGATGGCGTAGGCCAGCACCATGCCCAGGGCGATGCCCATGGTGGCGAGCAGGAAGTTCTCGGTCTGGAAATAGCGCAGCACGTCGCGCCGCGTCGCGCCAAGCGCACGCCGCACGCCGATCTGGCGGCGGCGTTGCGAGACCCAGAAGCTACCGAGGCCGACGATGCCCAGGGCGGTGACGATCAGCAGCGCCAGGCACACGCCAACGAGGAGGTTGGCCATGGCGCGGTCGCTGGCGAAGTAGGCCTTGCGAATCTCGGCGAAGGTGCGCTTCTGCATGATGACCCGGTTGGGATCAAGCCCACGCAGGGTCGCCGCGGCCGCGTTCACCACCGAGGCGGCCTGCCCCGGCTTCGTGCGCAACACATAGCTTGCGCCCATCGATTCGACCATGCGGATCGGCATGATGACGCTGCCGTAGACCACGTCCCGATCGTCCGTGCTCGGGCGCACGACGTTACGCACCACGCCGATGATCCGCAGCGGCTCGTCGCCGTACCAGATCGTCTTGCCCAGGGCGTTGCCCTTGAACAGCCGCTGCGCCATGAACTCGGTGACGATCACCACGTCGTCGAACCAGGCGTACTCGCTGTCCGTGAAATCGCGGCCGGCGACGAGCTGCAGGCCGAGCGTGTCGATCAGGTGTTCGCCGTAATAGGTGGTGACGTGCATCGCCGGCTTGGCAATCTCGCGATCGAGCTTGATCCCGGAGTTCCAGGACTCGTTGCCCAGCGGCACCTGGTTGACCAGCGACACCGAGGCCACGCCGGGCAGCTCGCGCAGCGCCGCGGCGGTCGCTTGCGCACGGGCGTGGGTGCCGGACGCATCGCCGTCGACGTTGACCGGCCGGACCTGCACGATGTTCGCTTCGTCGATGCCGCTGCTGATATGGATCCAGTCGAGTCGCTCGCGCACCAGGAACACCGCATTGCACACGATGGCGCAGGTCAGGGCGATTTCCAGCACGAGCAGCATCGCGGTCACCTTGTGCCGGCGAAGGGTCGAGAGTATGGGGCGGATTTCCAGCATCACGAGCTCTTCAATTGGAGGGCGGGAGTGACCTGGCACGCGCGCCACGCCGGAAGTAGCCCGGCGAAGACCGTGGCAACGATCGCCATCGCGAAGGTCGTCGCCAGCATCGTCAGGTCCAGGTGCGCAAGCGATGCGTACTGATCGGGTTGCTGCCGTACCAGCCACAGGCCGCCCAGTGCGAACAACATGCCCAGCAAGCCGCCCGCGAGGCCGACGATGCCGGCCTCGGTCAGCAACTGGGCAAAAACCGCGCGGCGCGAAGCACCGAGCGCGCGGCGCACGCCGACCTCGCCCGAGCGACGCATGAACTTGGCCAGCATCAGCCCCACGGTATTGACCAGGCAGACCACGAAGAAGCCGAGCGCCAGCCATACCTGCAGACGCACGTCGCTGGGCACCACGCGCTGGAATTCCAGCCACTCCACGACATTGCGCAGGCGCACGTTTGTCGGCAGCTTGAACCGGCCCGCCGCGCGCTGTTCGTCCGAATAGTGCGTTAGGAATGCCTTGTAGTCGGCGACCTTCGCCGGGTCGTTGATCTGCACCCATAGCTGCAGCCACGTGCAGTTCGCGGCTTCCAGCTGGTCTTCCACGGCCTTGCCCTGCCCCCAGCAATCACGCGAACCGGCGCGCTGCACGTGGATGGCACGCCCGGTCGAAAGTGGCAGGAAAACCTCTTCGGTATCGGCGTAGCTGCCCGTATTGAGGTCGTAGAAGTGCGGATGGGGACGCCACGGCTCCAGCACGCCGACCACGCGCAGCTCCTTGCCATTGAAGCGGACCGTGCGCCCCGTGCTGTCTTCGCCGTGGAACAGCCGGTCATTCATGTCGTGGCTGAGCACCACCACGCGCGCACGATCCTCGTCGTCGGCTGCCGACCAGCCACGGCCAAAATGGAACGGCACGTCGAACATTGGGAAGAAGTCGGCCGTGGTCATCCGGGCGTGTGCGAAGAACGGATCCAGCGAACCGTCGATGGGCTGCACTGGCGACATGCCACCGGTCATGAGCACCTGGCGATCGGCCCGGTGTGCACGCATCAGGTTCATGCCATCGACCCAGGACACCTGCTCGGGCGGCTCGCCCGATGCGTATATCTGATTGTCTTCGTCGCGCGGCTCCAGCTGCGGGTAGAACAGCTGGTGGCTCTTCGACGGCAAGGGATCACCCGAGACCACGTGCAGGACGGTCAGGGTCGTCATGCACGCGCCAATGCCCATCGCCACCGCCAGCACCATCAGTGCCGTGAGGGCCTTGCCGCGCTTCAGGCTGCGCAAGGCCAACTCAAGGTAATAACCAAACATCACCGCTCCTTAGTGCGAATCAGACGCTGCGCGTCGCTTCCACGGGGGACACTTTCGAGGCACGCAGCGCCGGCGCGAAGACGGCCGCCTGGCCCAGCGCGAGGAGCAGGACGACGCCGACCAGCACGTAGGTGAACGACAAGCGCTGCATTTCGAAATGCGTGAACATCCACTGGCTCAGGCCCACCGCCAGGACCGTGCCGACGATGACGCCGCCCAACGCGATCAGGAAGTTTTCGGTCATGAAATAGCTGAGGATGTCGGAACGGCGTGCGCCCAGTGCGCGGCGGACGCCGATCTGCTTGCGGCGCTGGCCGACCCAGAAGCTGGACAGGCCGACGATGCCCGCGGCGGTGATGGCCAGCAGCACGCCGCAGACCACGGTCATCAGGATCGCCATCCCACGGTCGGCTTCATAGGCGGTGGCACGGACGGTCTCAAAGGTGCGCACACCGTACTTCTCGGGCAGGACGCGCATCCGGTTGGTGGCGTACAGGGCCGTCGGCGCAGCCTTGAACACCGCATCCTGCTGGCCCGGCTTGGTGCGGACGAGGAACTGCTGGTAGCCACTGTCGAATCGCACCGGCATCAGCGTCACGTTATCCATGTGGTCGAAGTCGATCCAGGGCACGGTCAGCTTTTCGACGATGCCAATGATGGTCGAGGGCTTGCCCTTCGAGTAATAGATCGTCTTGCCCAGCGCATCCCCCTTGGGGAACAGCTTGTCGGCGATGGCCTTGGTGATGATCACCTGCGGCGGTGCCGGCGTGGTCTGCGGACCCACCACCACCACTTCGGACGGGTTGAAGTTACGCCCGGCCAGGAGCTTCACGCCGAGCGTCTTCAGCGCCTGCTCGTCGACGAAGTACAGCGCGCTGGGCAGGCTGTCCTTGGTCTTGTCCGGCTCGGTCTGGATGCCGGTGGACCATCCGCCGCGGCGCAACGGGTAGGCGTTGGTGGCATAGGCCGACTCGACCCCCGGCAGGTTACGCAGCGCCTCGACGTCGGTCTTCATCTGCGGGATGAACGACGTGGGCGTACCCACGTAGCGGTTCTGCAGGATGACCAGGTTGGTCTCGTCCATGCCCGTGGTGCGGTGCACGCGCTCGATGCGCTGGTGCACGATGAACAGGGCATTGCAGACGATGGCCAGAGTCAGCGCGATCTGCAGCGCGATGAGGATGGTGCCCGCCTTGTGGCGGCGCAATGCGGCGAGGATAGGCTTGATCTGCAGGTTCATGGTCCGCGCGCCTTCAATTGGACTTCAGCTGCCACGCCGGCTGCACCTGTGCGGCGCGCCACGTGGGATAGAACGCCGCGATCACCGAGGCGGCGATCGACGTCGCCAGGGTGAGCAGGATCAGTACGGGGTCGACGGTGGCAAGCCGGGAGATATTTTCGGGAAAAACCAGCTTCGTGCCGAGGATGCCCAGCCCGGTCAGGACCAGGCCGAGCAGGCCACCCGCCACGCCGACCGCGCCCGCCTCGATCAGGAACTGTGCGTAGATGTGGCTGCGCGATGCACCCAGCGCACGGCGTACGCCGATCTCCGGGGCGCGGCGCAGGAATTTCGCCAGCAGCAGGCCCACGGTGTTGACCAGGCAGATGACCAGGAAGCCCAACGAGACGATCAGCGAAACCTGCGATTCCGGCGGCACGACCTTCTGCACGTCGAGCCAGTCCACGACGTTGCGCACCTTCACGTTCGGCGCCCAGTTCCAGCGGCCGGCACGCTGCTGTTCGGCGGCGTATCCATTGAGGTAGTTGCGGTAGGCGTCGACTTCCGACTGCGAGCCCATCTCGCTCCACAGGGCCAGCCAGATGCACTCCGAATGCAGGTAACCGTCCCAGCCCGGCGCGGGCTCCTTCACGCAGTTGTTGTTGCCGGCGGTGGACAGCTGGATGTCGATGGCGCGGGTGAACGGGATGAACACCGCCGCGCCTTCGTCGAAACCGCCCGTGTTCGGGACGTCGAAGAACACCGGCTGCGGCGCCCAGTTGTCGATCACGCCGACCACGCGGAACAGCCGGCCATCGAGATTGACCTGCTTGCCGACGCTCTGGCCGCCGTTGAAGATCTTTTCGTTCAGTTCCTTGTTGATGACCACCACGCTGGCGTGTTTCTCGTCGTCGTCGCGGGTCCAGCCCTGGCCCTGGATGAAGGGCACGTCGAACATCGGGAACATGTCCGCGCCGGCGGCATATGCCCCTTCACGCATCGGCAGCCGCGACGGCTCGTCCGGGATCACCGACACGCTCACCGGATAGATGATCGCCTGGCGGGTCGCCTTGTGTGCGCGCAGGATCGCCGTGGCATCGGTGTAGCTCAGCGCCGGCGGTGGCTCGCCCTTCTCGATGTTTTCCGGCCCGAACGCATCGAGCTGCGTGTTGTACAGCACGTGCGACTTCTGCGGGATCGGATCGCGCGACGTCGCCCGGAAGACTGAGTACGTCGTCATCGACGCGGCCACGCCGAAGCCGATGGCCATCACCATCAGTGCGGTGAGCATCGGGTTGCGGCGCAGGCTACGCAGGCCGAGCTGGAGGTAGTAGGCGAACATGGGTGCCACCTTCGGCGATGAGGCCAGGTCAGGAACGGACGACGTGCTGGTTGTGCGCGTGGAAGCGCGGCTCTTCGGACAGGTCGACGACCTGGCCATCGATGACGTGCACGTTGCGCTGGGCGCGCGCGGCGAGCTCCGGGTCATGGGTCACCATGACGATGGTCGCGCCCTCGCGGTGGATCTCTTCCAGCAGCTCCATGACGCCACGGGCCATCTGCGTATCCAGGTTGCCGGTCGGTTCGTCGGCCAGCAGCAGGCGCGGCGAACCGGCCAGGGCACGGGCGATGGCGACGCGCTGCTGCTGCCCGCCGGACAGTTCCGCCGGGTAGTGGCGCGCACGCGAGGCGAGGCCGACCCGCTCCAGCGCGTCCATGATGCGCTGCTTGCGCTCGGCGGCCTTCATGCCGCGATAGCGCAACGGCACTTCCACGTTATCGAACACGTTGAGGTCGGGGATCAGGTTGAACGCCTGGAAGATGAAGCCGATCTTCTCGTTGCGGATCTTCGAGCGGGCGTTGTCGTTGAGCTGGCTGACTTCAATGCCGTCGAGGTGGTATTCGCCACCGGTGAACGTTTCGAGCAGCCCGGCGATGGTGAGGAAGGTGGTCTTGCCCGAACCCGACGGACCGGTGACGGCGACGAACTCGCCTTCCTTCACGTCGATGTTGAAGTCGCGAAGCGCATAGGTCTCGACGACTTCCGTGCGGTAGACCTTGGCGAGGTGGGTCATCTTTAGCATTAGGAGGTGCTCCTTTCGTACGAACTTCGAGGGTTTAGGGGGCAAGGGCGTGAAGCGTGAAACGTCAATAGTCAGTAACAGCGCGCAACGTCCACCTACCGCTTTACGATTTACGCTTAACGAGCTATCGCTACATGCTTTGCATCGCCGAAGGTGTCGGCGCCGGAGATGACGATCTTGTCGCCTTCCTTCAGGCCGGAGAGGATTTCGACCTTGTCGATGCTGCTGGCGCCGACGCGGATGTCGCGGCGATCGGCCATGCCGTCGTTCACGATGTAGGCGTAGCGGCCGGCGCTCTCGTCGACGAACGACCCACGCTGCACGGTGAGCACATTGTCGCGGCGGTCGAGCAGGATGCGGACGGAGAGGCGCTGGCTCTGGCGCAGCTGGCGCGGCGATTCGCCGTCGAAGCGCAGGCGGGCGGCGACTTCGCCATTGACGACTTCCGGCGAGATGGCGCTGACCTTGCCGTTCCAGGTCTTGCCGTTGCCGGCGATCTCGCCCGGCATGCCGATGGCGAGGTCGCGGGCGAAGCTTTCGGGCACCTTCATTTCGACTTCCAGCGCGGTGAGGTCGATGACGCTCACCAGCTGCGCGTCCTTGGCGACCGTAGCGCGCTCGGCGATGAAGAGCTGGCCGACCTGGCCGTCCACCGGGGACTTCACGTTGAGGTCTTCGACCTGGCGCTTGAGGTCTTCCACCAGCAGCAGCTGGCGATCGTGTGCGAGCTTCTTCGACTGGATGTCGAAGGTCAGGCTGTCGTTGTCCATGGTGAGGTCCGTCGCCGCATGCTTCTGCGTGATCGCGGCCTTCTCGAGCGCGGACTTCGCCTTGTCGACGTCGGCCGTCATCACGGCGCCCTTGTCGTACGCACCCTGGAAACGCTTGAGGTCGCGGTCGGCCGCGGTCTGGTCGACCACCGCGTTGTCGTAGGCCTTCTGCAGTTCGGAGCGCTTCTTCTTGGCGTCGACCTGGGCGCGCAGGTATTCGACCTGCATGGCATCGGCGGCCGACTGTTCCTGGGCCAGCTTGTTGGTCAGTTCCGGGCTGGTGACGATGGCCAGCACCTGGCCTTTCTTCACCACGTCACCGGCGTGGACCTGGAGCACCACCGCACCACCGTACGGTGCGTAGAGGGTCGGGCTCACCGCGGCGACGACCTTGCCTTCGGCGGCGATGTCGCGGACGAACGGGCCGCGGGTGACGGTACCGAAGGTGAGGCGCGAGGCGCTGACCGAGCTATCCGCCGAGAACATCGTGGCCAGCTTCGGCACCGAGAAGCCGATGGCAACAAGCACGGCCACCGCGCCACCGGCGATCAGCAGCTTGCGGTGGCGACTGGGCCGAACCTCGACGAGGCGGTCCTGGGCAGAGGTGTCACGAATCATGGCGGCTTCCCTGGAGTACTTGCCAGGGACTTCAGCAATCCGCGTGCCAACGAAAAATCCAGCCGAGAATCCGTGACTTACGTAAATACGGATGACGATGGGAGGTGTCCGCGGACAACTGTCCGGACACACACGCTCCGTCCGCAGCCCTACGGAGACGCCATCGCATGCCGGTGGGGATGTCTTTACAGGGGCGGCCCGTGGCCGCCATCGCGCGCAGGCGCGCTCCTACAGGGGCGTGGGACGGCGACGCGTTTTCGGCCGGCGCGCGGCATCCGGTTGTTTCCACGACGCGGCGCGAGTGCATCTATCGCTTAAGGCCTATCGACGTCGTTCCCACGGCGCGTATGGTCGGAAGCCTCTCGTCGAAGGATCGGACGCATCTCCACGGAGGCTCTATGTCAGACGAAAAGAAATTCGACACGGTGTTGGACTACAGCGGCATCGTCGACGTGCCTGCAACGTCGGGCCAAAAGGAGATCGTGCAGAAGCTGAGCGGTCAGGCGGTGGACACGGTAGCAAATCCGAGGGGAAATCGATCTTTCCAGGGCGATGAGGACGACTCGGCGGACGACGGGGACCTCGAAGATGAAAGCCTGGACGTCAGCGCAACGACGACTCAGCAACCCGACGCCAAGCCATCTCCGAACAAAGGCCAGGCTACGCCGAACGATCCCATCGCAACGTTCATCTTCACTGTCTTCGGCCAGTGGCGCCAAAGCTATGACGCCCCATTCAAAGCAGGCATCCAGAACCTAACCGGCGATGCCGACCGATTCGGAGATGGCGATGTCGCGCGCCACGCCGTGGCCGAGCGTGGAGATGCGCGCATCGCGTGCCCCCAGCACGGTGAAGCCCGTCATGCGGCGACGGGTGAACGTGAGCACGCGCGCGCGCGAGGTCCGCAACCATTCGCGGTTCGGCGCGCGGCGGTTCGGGGCGTCGATCGGCAGGGCTTCGGCGAAAAGACCGTCCCATGCGAGATAGTCGGTGTCGGGCAACAGGTAAATTCGGGCGACGGTATCGCCCTCCACGCCCACGCAATCGATCCATTCGCGCGGGCCCTCGGCGGTGATCGCGCAGGTCAGACCGACGTGTCGGGCAACCAAGAGCGGCGCGAGATCGGCCGACTCGACGAGGCAACCGTCCACGGCCGGCGCGTCGAGGGCGCCGCCACGCAGCGGTGGCGCGAGGTAGAGCACGCAGCCGAGCTGGCCCAGGCCCTCGAATAGGGTGCGCGGCGCGAGCGCGAGCCAGCGCGTGGTGGGGGTGCTGCGGGCGCGCGTGGACGCGCCGAAGGACGAAAGCCAGCCGAACATGTCGCCTCCCGGTTGCTGCGATGGAGCGGAGGCCTGGCTGGCGCGGCCCGGGGAGGTACCGCGTGGCTTGGCGTCGGGGAGAGGGGTGCTTACTTGGTAAGGATCAGCTTGTCGTTGCGCGTGAGGCGCAGGTGGTACTCGGCGCCCTGGTGCTCAATGACCAGCTCGCGCGAGCCGTCGAGCAGGTTCTTGCTCTCGACGCGACGGGTCGGGGCCGCGCTGGCACGCAGCGGAACGACCTTGTCTCGGCCGGCGGTCTCGGTCAGGGGCAGGCTTCTCATCAACATGGCTAACTCTCCGCAAGTGAGGGTGCGGAGTTGATGATAATGATTCTCAATTACGAGTCAAGCCCCGATGTGCCGCTCAGGCCGCTTCGTTCATCTCGACGAGTGCGGACTCGATGCCTTCCAGGTCCGGGATCACCGCGGTGTCGTCGCGCACCAGCACGCGCGCACGGACGCCGAACGGCAGGTCGCGGCCATCGTGGGTCGGCAGCAACAGCTCCGCATTGAGCGTCGTGAGGCGCGGGAAGCCATGGGTAAGCACGGCGATGTAGGGCATGTCCGGGCGATTGCCGATGGCCTTCAGCACGGCGACGCGGGCCGCCTGCGCGGGCGCGTCCTCGGCCAGCTTCGCCACGTGGTCGAAGTTAACCAGCGGGATGTGCCAGCCGCGCCATTCGATCTGGCCCAGCAACCACTCCGGCGCGCCGTCGACCGGCGCGACCTGGGCGAGCGTGATCACTTCCGCGACGGCCGCGTTGGGCAGCAGCAGGCGCACGCCACCGCTCGGGATCAGGACGCAGCGGATTTCGCGCGGTAACGGCTCGCTCATGGGAATTCCTCGTTCAATTTCTTCGCCAGGGCGCCAACGTCGCCGGCATAGGAAGCGACCCGCTCTTCGCGGATGCCGGTAACCATGTGTCCGCGCTCGTCGTCCGGCGGCACCGTTTCAACCCAGACCCGCCCACCGCCGTCATAGATCGCCTGCGCGCCGGCCACGGCATCGTTGCCCCGGCCCGCGAAGACCACGGCCAGGGCGTCGGCACCAAAGCCACCCGCGAGCGTGCTGAACACACCGTCGATCGACGGGCCGGCCATGTTGGACGCGCTGGCATCCTCGCGAACGATCACGCCGCCATCGCGGCGTACCTGCACATGCGCGCCACGCGGCACTACGAGCACTTCGCCGTGGTTGGTCGGCACGCCGTCGGCGGCGACCTTGCTGCGTCCGAGGCGCTCTGCGAACGCCTGGCTGTCACCGAGGTGATGGGCCACGACGAGCACCGTCGCGGGGATGCGTTGCGGCATGCCAGCGATGAACGCCTGGATCGATGCCTCGCTGTCCACCGTGCCGGCCAGCGCGATCACGCGGCGAACGGCACGGGTATTCGATTCGAGGATCATCTCGTGGGCGAAGTGGCCGTCCGTGCGAGGCGCCACGGCATCCTCCAGCGACACCAGTTCGAGCTTCAGCCCGCTCTCGATCGCGACGCTACCGTCGTCGACGATATCCTGCGCGAGGAACTCGGCCGCACTCATCGTTTCGATGCCGAAGTCGGCGGCGTCGCCACGCACGGGAGCGTCGGCCACGATCGTGTCGTGGTCGAGCAGGTCCCATTCGGGCGCCGGGGGCGGAGCGTATTCAGTCGAACGCGAGGTGATCTCCAGCGTCGGTGTCGCCAGCGAAGCGGCGGGCGGAACGCCCTCCTCCATCGACGCCAGGCTGAACTGGCTGGCATCGAATTCGCGTTCCGGCGCCGGTGCCGGCGGCGGTGTCTCGTCAACTACCTCGAAGCCGGAGAGATCCAGCGAGGCCAGTTCGGTGAGTTCGAGCGGCATCGACGGCAAGTCGTCGATACCATCGGTGCCATCGACGTTGGCCGATCCCACTTCGGCGAGCACGGCTTCGAGCTCGGCGGCGAGGTCTTCCGGATCCGCCGCGCCTTCCACTTCGTCGGTGGACGACAGCGTCGTCGAGAAACTCAGGTCGTCGGGCACGTCGCCTTCGATGTCGGCCACGTTGTCCAGCGAGACCAGGGCCTGCGGCTCATCGAGCGTGGCCATCGGTGCTTCGGGATAGCCGTGTACGCCGGTGATCGAAAGATCGTCGACGACCGGTTCCGCCAGCAGCTCTTCGGCGGGTGCCGGTTCGCTCGCCAGCGCGGCGATGCGCGGTTCGATCGCCCGGGCATCCCCGGGTCGCGGCGGATCCAGCGGCGAACTGCCGACCAGCTTCGCGGCCAGGTGGCGGGCCCAGCGTGCGCGGTCCCAGCCGGCAAGGTCGCGGGTCGCGTCGGCGTCGTTGAACACCAGGCGCGGATGCCCGCCCTCGACCGTTTCATAGAGGCGATCGAGATCGGAATCGCTCGGATCGTCGAGGTCGACGACCACCACGTCGGCGGACGAGCCGACCAGTTCGGCCGGCGCGAAAGCCTTCAGGTCGGATTCGTAGACGATCCGCGCACCGTGCTCGACGAGGGCGTCGCGCAGGTGGGCGGACAACGCCGAATCATCGAACAACAGCGCGACCGCCGGTTCCCGCTCATCCATGGAGCACCCCGAGCACGTCGTTGATCTGTACCACCAGGTCGTTCTCCTGATAGGGCTTGCCGATGTAACGCTCGACGCCGATATCGAAGGCGCGCTGGCGATGCTTATCGCCGGTACGCGAGGTGATCATGATGATCGGCACGCCGGCCAGTCGCTCGTCCGCCTTCATCGCGGTGGCGAGCTCGTAACCGTCCATGCGCGGCATCTCGATATCGAGCAGCATCAGGTCGGGCACGCGCTCGTTGAGCTTTTCGAGTGCATCCACGCCGTCCTTCGCCGTCATGACTTCGAACTCATGGCGCTCAAGCACGCGGCCGGTCACCTTGCGCATCGTGATCGAATCGTCGACCACCATGACCAGGGGCTTCACGCGCACTTCGTCCTGCTTGCGCGGGGCCTGCGGCAGGGCCGCTTCCGCTTCGAACGCACGGCGGGCAACGCCATGGCGCACCAGCGGGGCGAGGTCGAGGATCATCAGCACCGAACCGTCGCCCATGATCGTCGCGCCGAGGATACCCGGCACAGAACTGACCTGCGGGCCGACCGGCTTGACCACGATTTCGCGCGAACCGAGCACGGCATCCACGCGGATGGCGGCACGCAGGTCGCCCGAGCGGGCCAGCAGCAACGGGATGTCGCCTTCGTCGGGCGACGCGATCACGTGCACGCCCAGCAGCTGCGGCAGGTCGTGGATCGCATAGTCCTCGCCGGCGTATTCGAACTGCGAATGCTCGTCCGCCATGCGATGGGCGAGTTCGTTGGGTTCGACCTTCGCCACGCCATGCACCGAAGTCATCGGGATGGCGAAGTTGGTTTCGCCGATGCGGACGATCAGGGCCTGGGTCACGGCGAGGGTGAATGGCAGGCGCATCACGAACGTGGTTCCCGTGCCGCGCTGCGATTCGATGGCCAGGGTGCCGCCGAGCTGCTTGATCTCGTTGGCGACCACGTCCATGCCGACGCCGCGGCCGGCCACCTGGGTGACCTTTTCGGCGGTGGAGAAACCCGGCACCTGGGTGAGCTGGAAGATCTGGTCGTCGGAGACGCGGGCATCGGGACGCAGCAGGCCGCGCTCGATGGCCTTGTCGCGGATCGCGTCGCGGTCCATGCCGGCACCGTCGTCGGACAGCCGCACCACCACTTCGGTCGCTTCGCGCGCGACCTGGATACGCACCGTGCCTTCGGCGTTCTTGCCGCTCGCTTCGCGGGTCTCCGGCGTCTCGATGCCGTGGGCCACCGCGTTACGCAGCATGTGCTCGAACGGCGCCTTGATGCGATCGAGCATGTTGCGGTCCATTTCGCCGTTGGCACCCTCCACCACCAGCTGGGCGCGCTTGCCCACGTCGGAGGCGGCCTGGCGCAGCGTGCGGCGCAGGTTGGGCACCATCGCATCGAACGGCAACATGCGCGTCTGCATCAGGCCTTCCTGCAGCTCCGCGTTGACCTTCTGCTGCTGCAACAGCAGCGTTTCGGTCTGGCGGGTCAGGTCGTCCAGCATCGTCTGCAGGGACACAAGGTCGGAAACCGACTCGGCCAGAGCACGCGAGTACTGCTGCAGCTGCGAGAAGCGATCCAGTTCGAGCGGATCGAAGCTGGTCGCGCCCGCGTCCCGGTGCTCCTGGTGGTAACGCGCGATGATCTGCGTTTCGGTTTCGATTTCGAGCATGCGCAGCTGGCTGCGCAGGCGGCTCACCGTCTGTTCGTGCTCAGTCAGCGCCGAACGGAAGCTGGCCGTCTGCTGTTCCAGGCGCGAACGGTAGATCGACACTTCACCGGCATGGTTCACCAGCGTGTCGAGCATGTCGGCGCGGACACGGATCTGTTCCTGCGACGCGCGCTGGATCTCCTCTTCTTCCATTTCCGGAAGAAGGTCGGGCAGAACGCGGTCGAGCACCGGGATGGCTTCCGGCGGCACGACGGTCGTCTCCGCATGCTCCGGCTGCGCGGCGGCTTCGCGCTCGTCGCGATAGTTCTCCGCGGTGAGCGTGTCCGGCGCGATCGGCGCACCCGCAAGGCGGGCGAACGGTTCGATGTCGGCTTCGCTGAGCCCGATCGGACGCAGCTTCGCGATCGACTGGATCATCCCGTGGAGGCGATCGAAACCGCTTTCCATGGCCGAGATGGAGGCGTCGTCGCTTTCGCGATGGCCACCCGCGACCGCATCGAGCACGGCTTCCATCGCATGGGCGAGGTCGCCGACCGGCGGCAGGCCCGCCATGCGTGCACTGCCCTTCAGCGTGTGCAGGTCGCGCTGCAGCGCGGCGACATGCTCGCCCTGCTGCGGCTCGGTGCGCCATGCCGCCAGCGATGCATCGGCGTGGTCGAGGATCTCGCGGCCTTCTTCGACGAAGACTTCGAGCAGGTCGGGATCGATATCGGCGTAGGGCGACAGCTCGGGCACGAGGGCCGGGGCCACGTCGTCGACCGGTTCATGCACGGGCTCGGCGCGCGGCTCGTGCGACTGGTCTTCGATGGTGACGGGGGCTTCGGGCTCGGACTCGGGCTCGGACTCGGCCTCGGACGCGGACTCGGCAGCAGCCTCGGATTCCGACTGCAGCTCAGGCTCGAAGGCGAGGTCGGGATCGAGCTGGGTTTCGTCGGTGACGTCCGCTTCGAACGCCAGGCGCGCATCGGGCTGTTCGTCGAGGACCCCGTCGTCGAGGTGCAGGACGTCGCCGTCGTGCGACATCGGCTGCGGGAGCGTTTCGGCGTCGGCTTCGGCGTCGGCCGCGTGTACGACCGGCTCGCTTTCCGATTCGCTTTCCGACGGAGCGTCAAGGGTCAGTTCCGGCATGTCGCCGGTCTCGCCCACGAGCGCGCGCCACGCCGCGTCCTGCGATGCGTCGTACTTGCCGATCGGCGTGACTTCGATCTTCGGAACGTCGATCGCGAAGCCTTCCAGCGACGCCATCAGCTCGGCGGTGAGGTCGTGCTCGGCATCCGCCAGGTGGATCGGGGCGAGGTCGGTGCCCTGCCCGTCGCCTGCGTCCGGCTGCAACTGCTCCTCGATGTGTTCGTCGGAGGTCACGACAGCCGGCGATGCGGTTTCGTCGACGGTTTCGTCACCTGCCTCGTCGCCAGCCACAGGCTCAGCCACAGGTGCGTCGGCTTCGGCAGCGGCGGCTTCGATGCTGGCCAGTTCACCTGCAAGCATCGCCTCGAGCTCGGCTTCGAGCGACTCCGGCGTCGCTTCCGCGGCGACCAGCTCGTCGTTCGTCGCCGTCTCTTCGACGCGATGGGCGTCGGATGCGTCGGCAGCGAGATGCGCCTCGGCTTCGCGCACGTCGTTGTCGAAACGCTCGTGTTCGTGCAGGAACGCGTCGAGCTCGGCTTCGTCGTCGGACGACAGCGGCGCGGCCACGGCGACATCGTCGGCGACGGCATCGTCGGCAACGATTTCATCGGCAACGGCATCGAGCGCGCTGGCCGGCTCGTCGTCCACCGGCAGCGGATCGGGCTCGTAAAGGATATGCGCGACCGTGGCTTCCGGCTGCTCGTCGCGCAAGGCGATGATCTGCGCGGCGAGCGCGGAAACGTCGGGCACGCGCGGATCGACGGTATCGAACAGGTCCATGACGTGATCGACGAGGTCGGCCGCGTCGGTGAGCGCATCCACGCCAGCCGCGCGCAGCGGCACGCCAGAGGCGCGCACGCGCTTGATCAGTCCTTCCAGCGGTGCCAGCACCTGGATCAGCACCGGGATATCGACCATGCCGATGGCACCGTGCAGGGTGTGCACGGCACGCAGCAGCCCGTCATCCACCGGCAACGGACCGTCGCCGGCACGCGCGAGGTTGGCGCGGATGATGTTGAGGTACTGCGCCACTTCGGTGCGCAGGATGTCGAGCAGCACGGCGTCGACCGGCGGCAACGGCGGCGCCACGTAAGCCGGCTCTTCCACCTGGGCCGGTTCGGGCTCGGGGGTGCGACCGTAGCTGGCGAACGCGGCCGTCGGGACCGCGGCGATGGTGTCGCGCGGCACGCGGCGCTTCACCTTCGTGCGGACCAGCTTGACCGAATTGCGCGCGATGTCCTCGAGGAACGCCATGTCGCCCATGGCCACGCGATCGGCGGTCTCCATGATCGCGCCGATCGGCGCGTTGACGTGCGCATCGCCTTCCAGCGCGGCCTTGAGCTGCGGCAATGCGTCGACCGCATGGCCGACCAGCGCCTGCACGCCCTCGTGCGGGCCGATCGTGCCATCCAGCACGCGGTTGAGCATGTTTTCGACCTTCCAGGCGAACTCGCCCAGCAGGCGGGCACCGACCAGGCGACCGGAACCCTTCAGCGTGTGGAACGAGCGACGGATCGGGGTGAGCGCTTCGATGCGCTCCGGATCCTTCATCCACGCGGCGACGGCGCTGCGCAGGTTGTCGATTTCCTCCTGGGTTTCCTCCAGGAAGATTTCGCGGATCTCGTCGTCGATACCGTCGACGGTGACCTGGAAGCCGGCGAACTCGGCCATGCCGGTCCCGCCCACTTCCTGCTCGATTTCTTCTTCGATCTCGACCCAGTCGTCTTCCGGTGCCGGGGCGGCCTGCGCCACCTCGGCTGCCGCAGGCAGCACGACGTCGTCGGCCGGCGGCTCGTCGATCAGGTCGAAGGTATCGGCGAAGGTCGAAACCGTTTCGCCCACGTCTTCACTGCTGGACGGCACGGCGATGTGCTCGACCGCTTCGGCCTCGATGGTTTCGAGCGCTTCGCTGCCAAGCTCTTCATTCTCTTCATCGACCGGCAGCGGCCAGTAGCCGAGTTCGGCCAGGCTCTGCTGGGTGACGTCGAGG
Organism: Bacillus sp. NP157; assembly: GCA_018889975.1. NCBI lineage: Bacteria > Bacillati > Bacillota > Bacilli > Caryophanales > Bacillaceae > Bacillus > Bacillus sp. NP157. The sequence continues at coordinate 229,131 of CP076546.1, read as the reverse complement.
ATGTGGTCCAGGCCACCGCGATGCTCGCGGGCGGCTTCGAGGTAATACTCCAGCGCCGCAAGCGCATCCGCCAGCCGATCCATCTGCGCACCGTTCGGCACGCGGCGATCGCCGAGCAGTTCGCGGTGGATGAACATGCCGATGCCGTCGGCCAGGTCAGCCGGACGCGGCGCGCCCAGCATGCGCATGGCGCCACCGATCTCGGCCATCATGTCCGGCGTGCCGGCAAGCTGGTCGTGGTCCCACGACGACTCGACGAAGGCGACGATGGCGTCCTTCACCCGCGAGGTGTTCGTGGTGGCTTCGCGCATCAGCGCGGTCAGGATGTGGCGCGCTTCGCTGCGCGGCAGCGGCGAGGGGCCGCTGTCCGACAGGGGCGTCTCGCCCTCGGCGCCGAGGCGCTCGATGTGGTCGTCCAGCGACGCTTCGACGTAGAGCAGCGCACCGGCGACGTCGAGCAGCGACTCTTCGTCCGGCGCACGCGCGCCCGTGGCGATCTCGCCGATGATCCGGCGCTGTTCGCCGACGACGCGGCGCGGCACGCCGAGCGCCAGCATGCCCAGCGTATCGCCCACGCGGTCGAGCACGTCGGCCTGCGGGCCGAGCTGTGCCGGGTCGCCATCGGGACGGCGCAGGAACAGGTCGAGCGATTCCTTCACGCGCAGCAGGTCGTCCTTGATCGCCACGGACACCGTGTCCAGCAACGCGCGGTTGTGGCCCGACATGGACCCACGCGCGTGCTCGACTTCCGATGCCTGCGGCAGGAGGCCGTCAAGGCGATAGGCCTGACGCAGTTCGTCCAGGCGCTCGCTGCCCGGGCGGGCCTGCGCGACGTAATAAAGCAGCTTGCGGGCCAGCTCGTCCGAATCACCGGTGAGCATGGCCTCTTCGCCACCATCGACCAGCTCGCGGATCGAGCGGTCGACGCGGCCGATGAGCTGGCGAACGTCTTTTTCGTGGGCACGCAGCACGCCGCGCTCGAGGCCTTCGAGCACGCCTGCGGCGATCCACCACAGGCGACGGCCCGCGATGGTGTAACAACGGGCCGCGATGCTGTCCAGCGTCGCACGCATGCCGAGCAACTGGCGGTCGCCCCCCTGCCCGCGGAACCATGCCAGCAGTTGTTGCTGGAAACGGGCGCGCAGTTCGGGCAACTCGCTACGGTGGTCTTCGGCCACGCCCGGATCGGACGCACCCGGCGCGCCGACCGGCAGCGGGGTATCCAGGTTCGGGGTGAACAGCGCCGACTCGTGCAGCGACTGCTCGCCACGGCTGGCGCGCAGGTCGTTGAGCAGCGGCAACAGCACGATGGGTACGTCGCGATGGCCGCTCTGCAGGCGCTCGAGGTAATCGGGCATCTGCATCATGCCGCGCATCAGCGCGGCATAGGCATCGTCGCGATGGGCTACACGGTCGCCGATGAGCGCTGCGACCAGCTGCTCCATCTCGCCCACGACCATCGCCGCGCCATACAACTCCACCATGCGCAGCGTGCCGTGGACCTGGTGCAGGTCCGCGGCGCACGTATGCATGACGTAGGTGTCGCGGGAATCCTCGACGTACGACTCGAGCGCCTGGCGTGCCTTGGACAAGGCGTCGTCGAGCTCCGCCTTGACCCAGTGCAGCGTGGTGAAATCGGTATGGTCTTGAAGTCTCACTGCATTAGCCCGGCAGCTTGAAGTTCGCGACGGAGAGTCGCAGGTCGTTCGCGAGCTGGGCCAGGTTACCGATCGATTCCGCCGTCTGGCTTGCGCCGAGCGACGTCTGCGAGGTGATCTCCTGGATGACGTTCATCGTGGCCGACGTATCCGTCGCCGCCGCCGACTGCTGGCGGGCTGCCGCCGAGATGTTCTGGATGAGTGCCGACAGATCGTTCGACACGCGCTCGATGTCGCCCAGGGCCGTACCGGCATCCTCGGCGAGGCGTGCGCCTGCCACCACTTCCGCGGTGGTCTGTTCCATCGAGCTCACCGCTTCGTTGGTATCGGACTGAATCGCCTGCACCAGCGTTTCGATTCGCTTGGTCGCGCTGGCGGAACGTTCTGCCAGGCGCTGCACTTCGTCCGCCACGACCGCGAAGCCGCGGCCCGCCTCACCCGCCGAGGCGGCCTGGATGGCCGCGTTCAGTGCGAGGATGTTGGTCTGCTCGGCGATGTCGTTGATCAGTTCCACGATCGAGCCGATTTCCTGCGACGACTCGCCCAGGCGCTTGATGCGCTTTGAGGTTTCCTGGATCTGGTCACGGATGGAATCCATGCCCTGGATGGTTTCGCGCACCACTTCGGCACCGCGCGATGCGATCTGCACCGAGCGCTGCGCCACGTCGGCGGATTCCGCGGAGTCCTTCGACACCGTATCCATCGAGGTGGCGATCTGGTTGATCGCGGAGGTCGCCGAGGTGATCTGCTGCGCCTGCTGCTCGGCCGCGTCGGCCAGGTGCATGGCGGTGGCCTGGGTTTCCTGGGCTGCCGCCGAGACGCGCACCGCCGTCTCGTTGATCGTGGTGACGAGGTTGCGCATCTCGTCCACCGCGGAGTTCATGGCGTCCGCGATGGCGCCGGTGATGTCCTCGGTCACCGTGGCCTTGATGGTCAGGTCGCCTTCGGCGAGCGTGCCCATTTCGTCCAGCAACCGCATGATCGCGGTCTGGTTACGCTGGTTCAGTTCGCTGGTGGTCTCCAGGCGGCGGCGCTGGTCGCGGACCAGGCTGAAGACGAGGACCAGGGCGAAGGCGACCGTGGCGATCGCACCGAGCAAGCCGGCCCACACGTTCGGGAACAGGCGGGTCAGCGGCAGCTTCGCGATCTGGTCCGCGGATTCGTTCGCGCGCAACAGCACCGTCTGCGAGTCCAGCGACGCCTGGTTGCCGGCGCGCTTCACGTCCTGCAGGTTCGGCGACGCCGAGACCAACTGGGTGACCGGGTCGACCAGGTCGCCCCACGAGGTCTGCATGTCGACCAGGATCTTGTGGGCGTTGGCGTCGGGGATGGCGCGCACGCCACCGTCCGGGTTGCCTTCGACCAGGCCCTTGAGCACCGAGCCGTACAGCTGGGCATCGCGGGACAGGCCATCGGCGGCGGACTGTGCGGAGTCGCCACCCTGCAGGATTTCCTGCACGCGGCGGATCATGCGGTCAGCCATCAGCATCCAGCGCGCGATGGTGAAGGTCTGCTCCACCGAGGCGTTCTTCTGCTGCACGATGTTCAGCACTTCGTCCGTGCGCGCGTTCAGCAGCGGCATCTGCTTGGCGAACAGGTCGGCACGCTCACCCGAGGCGAGCACCAGCTCCTTGTTGCCGAGGATCTTGCCGATGTCCGCGTCCAGCTGGTGCCAGGCATTCGCCAGTGCACCGATCGAGCGGCCGGTGTTACCCGCCTGCTGCGCGTAGGCCGGCATGCCGGTCTTGTCGTCGCCGGCGACCAGTCGCTGCACGGCCGAGTCGATGGTGTTGCGCGTGGCGGACAGCTCGCGGAACGAATCGCGATTGCCGTCGGACGCCTCCAGCGCGTACTTCGCAGTCTGCTGCGAAAGCACCTGCACCTGCGTCGTCAGTGCGATGGCTTCGCGGTCTTCACCGTTCTTGCTGTTCAACAGCCAGAAGTCCACCGATGCCAGGCCAATGGATAGCAGCAGGAACACGATAACCATCGTGTACCCACCTTCACGGCCCACGCCCCCTGTTGTACTGCTCATATCCACCTCACCCAAACCTGGCAAAGCCATTGACCGGGGCTAGGCAGCCCCCGGCAGACGAGCGACCGTTCTGACGGCCGCCCCCTCGTTCCCGTCGCGCGACCGGTTGCCCTGCCCCGCGTATCCTGTTGCGGGAGGGCCTGCGGCCGTCCCGTCCCCCTTACTGGGCGCCTTACAGCGCCGCCTGCCGGAAGTCCGGCGCACGAACCAGGCGGTTCATGCTGAACAGCCCGAACGATTGCTCGCCGAGCTGGATGTTCTCCGTCACGAAACGCGCAAGGCGCGGATCGAGCTCTTCGTCACCGCCACCGCGCTGTTCGTCGTCCATGGTGCGCTGGCCGAACACTTCGTCGACCAGCAGGCCCACGGTGCCGCCGTGCTGGCGCACCAGCAGCAACCGGGTGCGCTCGGACGACGGCGTGCGTTCGTCGAACAGGAACCGCCCCAGGTCGATCGCCGGGACGAGGTTGCCGCGGACATTGGCCACGCCCATCAGCCAGGGCTGGGTGCCCGGCACGTTGGTCAGGGCCGGCACCGCCAGCAGTTCGTTGATTTCGTCGATGCCGCTCACGAAGGCGCGGCGGCCGACGCGGAAGCCGATGCCACGCCACAGGCCGACGTTTTCCACGCGTTCGGGCGCACCGGCCGAGTGCACGAGGCAGGCGCGTTCGTAATGGGCGAGCAGTTCAAAGGGCGTCAGTGCCACGTTCTCGCTCATAACGACCTCAGTTCTGCTTCGGCAACAGGTCAGCGATGGTCGAGAGCAGTTCCTTCTCGTTCACCGGCTTGGTGATGAACGCCTTGGCACCCTGGCGCAAGCCCCAGACGCGGTCGGTTTCCATCGATTTGGTGGTGATCATCACGACCGGGACGTCGGCGGTGGCCGGGTCGCGGCTGAGCGTGCGCGTGGCCTGGAAGCCATTCATGCCCGGCATGATCACGTCCATGATCACCAGGTCAGGCTTGCTGGCACGGATGCGGTCGATGCCAGCTTCGGCATTGTCGACGCTGGAGACGGAAAAACCCGCCTTTTCGAGCAGCGTGGTGAACACGCGTACGTCGGTCGGCGAGTCGTCGATGATTAGGATATTTGCCACACGTCCCCCTGGACGCTTGTGTAAGGGTGTGTCGATCAGCCGGCCGTCGCGTAGCGATGGATCGCGCCGAGCAACTCGTCGCGGGTGAACGGCTTGGTGAGGTACTGTTCCGCGCCCACGATGCGACCACGCGCCTTGTCGAACAGGCCGTCCTTGGAGGACAGCATGATCACGGGCGTGCCGCGGAACTGGGCATTGTTCTTGATCAGCGCGCAGGTCTGGTACCCGTCCAGGCGCGGCATCATGATGTCGACGAAGATGATGTTGGGCTTCTGGTCCGAGATCTTGGCCAGCGCCTCGAAACCGTCGACGGCGGTCAGCACGTCGCAGCCTTCCTTCTTCAACAGGGTCTCCGCCGTACGCCGGATGGTTTTCGAGTCATCGATGACCATGACCCGCAGGCCGGCCAGGTCCGTACCGCGTCCGTTGTCGTTCACTGCGCCCCCGTCACACGAAAAAACTGCAAGTCCCGGCAGCAGGATAGCCCGATATCGCCGGGTCATCCGTGCGCCAGGTCGTAAAGCCCGCTACCCCCCGGGCAGCGGTCACCGCTCTGCGGCGGCCCTTGTGTGGCTGTTTAATGGGTGGACGTGGTTGAGTCAAGATGAATTCTTCTTAAAGGCGGGGCGGGAGATGGGAAATGGGGGCGCACGAGCGGACCTGGGGGCTATCCGCAACGTTGCGCCCCCACTTCCCTTCCCCCGTCTCCCGCTAAACTTCGCCTCATTCTCCGTCCGGAACTCACCCCATGCCCCTCTCCGTCGCCGTCCTCATGGACCCGATCAGGGCGATCAAGATCGCCAAGGACTCCACGTTCGCCATGTTGCTGGAGGCCCAGCGCCGTGGCCATGCGTTGCTGTACATGGAGCAGGGCGACCTGGCCTTGCGTGGGGGCGAGGCGTGGGCGCGGCTGCGGCCGTTGACCGTGAAGGAAGACCCGAACGGCTGGTTCACCCTGGGCGAGCCGTCGTGGCGGCCGCTGGGCGAGGTCGACGTGGTGCTGGCGCGCAAGGATCCGCCGGTCGATGCCCAGTTCATCTACGACACCATGGTGCTGGAAGCGGCGCAGAAGGCCGGGTGCCGGGTGGTCAACGACCCGCGCAGCCTGCGTGACTGCAACGAAAAGCTGTTCACCCTGCAGTTTCCCCAGTGCACGGCCCCTACCCTCGTTTCCCGCGACCGCGCCGAGCTGAAGGCCTTCGTGGCCGAGCACGGCGAGGCGGTCCTCAAACCGCTGGACGGAATGGGCGGGCGCGGCATCTTCCGGGTGAAGGTCGGCGACAGCAACCTGAATTCCATGCTGGAGACCCTGCTCGACGGCAATCGCCACTTCGCCATCGCGCAGAAATACATTCCGCAGATCAGCGCCGGCGACAAGCGCATCCTGCTGGTCGACGGCGAGCCGGTGCCCTACGCCCTGGCCCGGATCCCGCAGGGCGACGAATTCCGCGGCAACCTGGCCGCCGGCGGCCGTGGCGAGGGCATTCCGCTCTCCGATCGCGACCGCTGGATCGCCGCCCAGGTCGGGCCGGAGCTGGTCCGCCGGGGCCTGCGCTTCGTTGGCCTGGACGTGATCGGCGACTACCTGACCGAGATCAACGTCACATCTCCGACATGCATCCGCGAGCTGGACGCCCAGTTCGGGCTTAACATCGCGGGGCTGCTGTTCGACGCGATCGAGGCCCGATGACGACCCGTACCACCGGCGCCGACCTGATCGGCGCGACCCTGCTGTTTTCTTTGATGCTGCATGGCGTGCTGATCCTTGGGGTCACCTTCCAGGCGGAAAAACCCGCGCCCAGCGTGCCCACGCTGGACGTGACGCTGGTCGACGTCGCTAACCAGGAACAGCCCGACAAGGCCGACTTCCTGGCCCAGGCCAACAATTCGGGCGGCGGCGACCGTGACAAGGCCTCGCGTCCGTCCGAGCGTGTGAGCGGGCCCCTGCCCACGAAAAACCAGGGCGTGGTGGCCGAGACCCAGGAAGCGCAGGCGCCCACGCCGCGCGAAGCCACGCCCGACCAGGTCCTGACCACGGCCGGGCAGACCGCCTTCCGCGTCGACACCACCCAGGCCCAGACCGAGCAGAAGGAAACACCGCTGCCGCCCTCCGACAAGGACGTGCAGCGCAAGCTCGAAATGGCCCGGCTGGCGGCCGAGGTCCGCGACGAATCCGAGGCCTACGCGAAGCGGCCGAAGAAGAAATACATCTCCTCGAACACGCGCGAATACGCCTACGCCGCCTACATGAAGGGCTGGGTGAGCCGGGTGGAGCGGGTCGGTAACCTGAATTACCCGGACGCGGCCCGCCGCGGCGGGATCCACGGCCAGCTGATCCTTACCGTCTGCCTGAACCGGGATGGCACGGTGAAGAGCATGGAAGTGGTCAAGAGTTCGGGCTCCGAGGTGCTCGACCTGGCCGCGCAGAAGATCGTGAAGCTGGCGGCACCGTTCCCCGCGGTTCCGAAAGATCCGAAAGAGAAGGTGGACGAGCTTTACGTCACGCGGACGTGGCAGTTCAAGCAGGGTGATGTGTTGGGGACGTATTGAGGCGCGGGATCGCGTGTAGGAGCGCGCCTGCGCGCGATCGCCGACTGCTTCACGGCTTCAACAGCTGGTCCGCCTCGCTGACGTACGCCTTGTTCGCCTTCCTATCCCACACGCACAGCTCGCGCCCCGGCGCGTTTTTCATGTGCTTCTGCGGATAACGCCCGGCCAGCACCAGCGCGGTCACCGGCACCCGGTCGTCGTACTGGATCAGGCCGCCGACCGGCTTCGCGTCCTTCAGCCCGCTGGCGGCCACGCATGCCTGGGTTACCCGTTGGTCATAGTCCTTCCAGGCGGCGGGCGTCGAGGCGCTCGCGGCGGACGCCGAACACACGGCGAAGACGCCGATAAAACCTTTTACAAACATCATCTTCGGCATGACGTGCCTCCTTGTGAACCGGTCCACACGCTACGCGATCCGGGCTGAACATTTCCGCGCGGCGGCGGCCGCCTGCGGCTACAATGGAGCCATGAGTATCGCCAACACCTTCGCCGGGCAATTCCTCATCGCCATGCCCTCGCTCGCCGAGCCGCCGTTCGCTCGTGGGGTTGCCTTCCTTTGCCAGCATGGCGAGGACGGTGCAGTGGGCCTGCTCATCAACCAGATGTCCGAATACCGCCTGGGCGACGTGCTCGCCCAGATGAAGCTGCCGTGCGAAGACATCGAGATCGCCGACCACCCCGTGTTGATTGGCGGCCCCGTGCAGCAGGAGCGCGGTTTCGTGCTCCATCGCGATCACGGCCACTGGGATTCCAGCTACCGGATCAACGACGACTGGTCGGTCACCACCTCGCGCGACATCCTCGTGGCGATGGCGCATGGCGAAGGCCCGCGCCGCGCCATGGTCACGCTGGGCTACGCCGGCTGGGAAGCCGGCCAGCTCGAACAGGAAGTGATGGAAAATGCCTGGCTCACCACCCGGGCAGACGAGCACATCGTATTCGACACGCCGATCGAAGAACGCTGGTTCGCCGCCACCCGCAAGATGGGCGTGCGCGACCCGTCCCAGCTGGCCGGCTACGCCGGGCACGCCTGATCCATGAGCTGTCTGTTCGGATTCGACGTCGGCACCAAGATCGTCGGGGTAGCCGTGGGCAACCGCCTCACCGGCACCGCGCGTGCGCTGGCCACCCTGCCCGTGCGCGACGGCGCGCCCGACTGGCAGGCGCTGGATAACCTGCGCCGCGAATGGTTGCCCGCGGAACTGGTCGTCGGGCTGCCACTGGACAACGATGGCAAGGAGCAACCGATGACGCGCACCGCGCGGCGGTTCGCCCAGCGCCTTACCGAGCGCTACGGCATCGCCGTGGCGTTCGCCGATGAACGCATGACCTCGCAGGAGGCGGCCCGGCGTTTCGCCGAGGGCCGCGCCGCAGGCACGCGTAAGCGATCGGATGCAAAATCCATCGATGCCGAAGCCGCCGCGGTGATCCTCGAGTCGTACCTTCTGCAATCGTAAGCCCGAAGATTCCCTTGTTAGCTTGAGGACGTCATGTCAAATCGCCTGCGCCACCTGACCACCCTCGAGAACCTGCCGCGCGAGACCATCGAGCGGTTGCTCGACAAAGCCAACGCCATGCGCGACGCCAGTGCCCATGGCACGCGCAAGCTCGACACCCTGTCGGGGCGCACCGTGCTTAACCTGTTCTTCGAACCGTCTACGCGCACGCGCACGTCGTTCGAACTGGCGGCGCGCCGGCTCGGCGCCGACGTGATCAACTTCGACATCGGCCTGTCCTCGACCAGCAAGGGCGAGGAGCTGTTCGATACGTTGCACACCCTCGAGGCCATGCACCTGGACGCGATCATCGTCCGCCACAAGGTCTCGGGCACGCCCGAGGAACTGGTCAAGCACGCCATGAGCGGCGTTTCCGTGGTCAACGCGGGCGACGGCAACCGCGCCCACCCGACCCAGGGCCTGCTCGACGCCCTGACCATCCGCAACCATCATCCGGACATGCGCAAGGTCAAGGTCGCCATCTGCGGCGACGTGCGCCATTCGCGCGTGGCCCGCTCCGACGTGCACGTGCTGGCCGCCCTCGGCGCCAAGGACATTCGCATCGTCGGGCCGTCCGCCCTGCTGCCCACCGAGGGCGAGCTGAAGGGCGTGACCTACCACGAGGATCTCGACGAGGCCATTGCCGGGGTCGACGCCGTGATCATGCTGCGCCTTCAGAAAGAGCGCATGGCGTCGACCGACCTACCCGACGAAGCGGCCTATTTCGAGCGCTACGGCCTGGACACCCGGCGGCTGGCCCGCGCGGCAAAGGGCTGCCTGGTGATGCATCCGGGCCCGATCAACCGCGGCATCGAGATCGCCTCGGACGTCGCCGACGGCGCCCAGTCGCGGATCCTCGAGCAGGTCGGCAACGGCGTGTTCGTCCGCATGGCCGTGTTGTGTGAAGTGCTCGGCCGCTAAGCCGCCCTGCCCGGCCGCCACCGCGGCGCGCGATCCGGCATAATGGCGGTTCCAAGGGAACAATCAACAGGATAGAGAATGCGACCGACGAAGCGACTCCTCGCGCTCGGCGTCGCCAGCGTGCTGCTGGCGGCCTGCGGCCACAAGGACAAGGATGCCCCGCTGGCTTTCGTGCCGGCCGATACACCGTATGTCGTGGCAAGCCTCGACAAGCTGGACGACAGCGCCTACGAGGCGGTGATCGCCCAGATCAATGCGGAACTGCCCGGCCAGGTCGTGCAGCTGAAATCCTATGCCCAGGAGTTCGAGGGCAAGGGCAACGTCGACACGGCCCGCCTGATGCGCGCCCTGGTCACCGAACTGGATGGCAAGAACGCCGAAACCGTGCTGAAGAGCACCGGCGTCGACATCAAGACCGGCTCGGCCGTGTACGGCATCGGCCTGTCCCCGGTGGCACGTGCCGCGCTCGCCGACCCGGCCGCGTGGGACGCCTTCGTGGGCCGCCTCGAAACCGCCTACGGCAAGAAGCTGGACACCGCCAACGCCGGTGGCCAGGCCTACCGCCACGTGGCGCTGGGTGATTCCGGCGTGCAGCTGGTGATCGCCACCGTCGACAAGCAGGCCGTCGCCGCCCTGCTCCCGGGCGATGCCGCCGAGCCGCTCGTGCGCCAGGCGCTGGGCGTCGACCGCCCGGACAAGAACCTGCAGGACGACGGTCGCCTCGCCGACCTCGCCAAGGCCAAGGGTTACAAGGACTACGTGGTCGGCCAGGTCGACCTCGCCCGCCTGCTGCCGCTGGTCGCGGCCGGCAAGGATCCGCTGTTCGCCACCTTCATGAAGCAGCAGTCGAAGAAGACCGGCGAACCCGCTCCGCAGATCCCGGCGAGCTGCCAGGAAGAGGCCACCCGCGTCGCATCGCGCGTGCCGTCCTTCAGCTTCGGCTACACCCGCCTCGACCTGCACCACGTCGAGCAGCGCGTCGACGTGGCCCTGGCCAACGACATCACCACGGCCTTCTCCGGCCTGAAGGTGGAACTGCCGGGCCTGGGCAGCGATGCCACCGGTCCGTTCGAAGCCAGCTTCGCCCTGCCGGTCGAGCAGCTGCGTACGTTCTTCAGCGCGCAGGCTGACGCGGTGGCGGCCAAGCCGTTCACCTGCCCGGCCTTCGCCAGCCTCAACGACAGCTTCACCCGCCTGGGTTCGACGATGCAGCAGGCCGCGATCCCGCCGTTCGGCGATATCCGTGGCGTGCGCATCATCGTCGACTCCTACAAGCCCGGCGCACCGGGTGCGGCCCTGCCGCAGGTCACCGGTCGCGTCGTGCTCGGCACGCGCAACCCGGCAGGCTTGCTCGCCATGGGCCAGGCCGTGCTCGGCGGTGACTTCAAGCTCGCCGCCGACGGCAAGCCGGTCGCACTGCCCGCCAACCTGACCCAGTCGCTCGGCATGCCCGCATGGGCCGCCATGAACGGCCAGGCCATCGCCATCGGCCTGGGCGCCGGTGAAGACGCCAAGCTCGACGACGTGTTGATGGGCAGCACCGGCGATGCCGGCCGCATGGCCCGCCTGCACCTCAACGGCGATATGTACCGCACGTGGGTCGACGTCATGTCCGACAAGGCCCAGCAGTACGCCACCGCCATGGCCGAAGCTTCCACCGCCGACGGCGCCCCGGACACGCAGGCAAGCGACACGGCCGCCGCGCAGCGTTCGAAGGCACAGTTCGATGCGATGAAGGCGCAGGCCGCACGCGTGGTCCAGGTCGGTGGCGAAGCCCACGTCGACGAAAAGGGCCTCGTCATCTCCGGTGCCGTCGAATACAAATAAACGTGCACATGTAGGAGCGCGCCCGCGCGCGAAAAGGGGACGCCACCAGGCGTCCCTTTTTTTTGCCCGCGATAAAGCTCGCCCCACTCCCAACCGTGAAAACGAAATCGGCAAACCTGAACCACCCCGATTTCCACCCACGAATCGTTCACGGGTGCGCTGGTCAGATTGGCCCCGCGACCGAGGCAGCCACAGTGCGTGGCGCCCGCCGCCCCATTCCAGAGTAGAAGGAGTTCCCCATGATGAACGCCAATATCCGCAAGGCCCTGTTCGCTGCCGCCCTCGTTGCCGGTCTCGGCTCGGTGCCGTTCGCACAGGCGTATGCCCAGGACTCCGCCGCGGCCGCTTCGAAGGGTGACAACCAGACGGTCGCCGGCAAGGCCGACGATACGTGGATCACCACCAAGGTGAAGTCCGAGTTCGCTGCCAACAAGAGCGTCAAGGGCACCGACATCTCGGTCAGCACGACCGAAGGCGTCGTCACCCTGACCGGCACCGTCGCCACGGCTAAGGAAAAGAGCCACGCCGAAGCGATCGCCAAGAAGGTCAAGGGCGTGAAGAGCGTCGATGCCAGCGGCGTGACCGTCTCGGCTGCTGCCAAGTAATACGTTCGAAATGGCATGAAAAGGGAGCCGAAAGGCTCCCTTTTTTCGTGCGTTCGCTGGCGGTGGGGCACCTGTCTCGCGCGCAGGCGCGCTCCTACAGCAACGGGACGGGCGGCGTTAGCGCTGGAGCATGCCGCCGAAGCTGTTGCGGTCCTGTGGCTTGTCGATCTCGACGCCGTCCAGGCCTTGCGACAGCGTATGGGCGTCGCCGCCCTGGGCCAGCTTGATGCGCAGGCGGACTTCGTTCGAGCTGTCGGCATGGCGAAGCGCGTCTTCGTACGAGATCTCGCCAGCGTGGTAGAGCTCGACCAGGCTCTGGTCGAAGGTACGCATGCCCAGCTGGTTGGAATCGCGCATCAGTTCCTTGAGCTTGTGGATCTCGCCCTGGCGGATGTAGTCCTGCGCCAGCGGCGTGCCGAGCATGACTTCGACCGCCACGCGACGCGCCTTGCCATCCGGCGTGGGGATCAGCTGCTGCGCCACGATGCCCTTCAGGTTCAGCGACAGATCCATCAGCAGCGCGCTGCGACGGTCTTCCGGGAAGAAGTGCAGGATGCGATCCAGGGCCTGGTTGGCGTTGTTCGCGTGCAGCGTGCAAAGGCAAAGATGGCCGGTTTCCGAGAAGTTGATGGCGTGTTCCATCGTTTCGCGGGTACGCACTTCGCCGATCATGATCACGTCGGGCGCCTGGCGCAGCGTGTTCTTCAGCGCGTTTTCCCAGGTATCGGTATCGATGCCGAGCTCGCGCTGGGTAATGATGCAGCCTTCGTGGCGATGCACATACTCGATCGGGTCTTCGATCGTGATGATGTGCCCGGTGGAATTCTGGTTGCGGTAGCCGATCATCGACGCCAGCGAGGTCGACTTACCGGTACCCGTGCCGCCCACGAAGATGATGATGCCGCGCTTGGTCATCGCCAGCTGCTTGATGATCGGCGGCAGGTTCAGCTCTTCCGGCGTCGGGATCTTCGACTCGATCCGGCGCAGCACCATGCCCACGCAGTTACGCTGGTAGAAGCACGAGACACGGAACCGGCCCACGCCCGAGGCGCTGATGGCGAACTGGCATTCGTGGGTTTTTTCAAACTCTTCGCGCTGCGCCGGCGTCATCACGTTCAGCACCATGTCGCGCGACTGCTGCGCCGACAGGGGGCTCTGGGTGATCGGCACGATCCGCCCCTGCACTTTCATCGAAGGCGCGACGCCAGCGGTGATAAACAGGTCGGACGCCTGCTTATGCACCATCAGCTTGAGGAATGAGGTGAAGTCGAACTCGCTCATGGCGTGGATCCCCGTTGCCGGAACGGGCCGGCTCCCCTGTAGGGCGATCATATACCTGCGCTGGCACGCTTGCAGCGACCGGCTTCACGGAGCACAGAGCGTACCGAGTACCGGGTTGAGAGTACCGAGTCAGACCCAGGGCCAGCCCACCCCGGCTCCTACCCTCAACTCCTTACTCCCAACCCCAAACGCTCCTACTCCCTTACCGGAAGCCTTCCTTGTTCTTCGCATACATCATCGCTTCCTGACGGGTGATCAGGCCGCGCTTGACCAGGTCAGTGAGGTTCTGGTCCAGGGTCTGCATGCCGTACTGCTGGCCGGTCTGGATGGCCGAGTACATCTGGGCGACCTTGTCTTCGCGGATCAGGTTACGGATCGCCGGGATGCCGACCATGATTTCGTGGGCTGCCGTACGGCCGCCACCGACCTTCTTCAGCAGGGACTGCGAAATCACCGCGCGCAGGGACTCGGAGAGCATCGAGCGGACCATCGGCTTTTCACCGGCGGGGAACACGTCGATGATGCGGTCGATGGTCTTGGCGGCCGAGGAGGTATGCAGGGTGCCGAACACCAGGTGGCCGGTTTCCGCGGCGGTCAGCGCCAGGCGGATGGTTTCCAGGTCGCGGAGCTCGCCGACCAGCACGTAGTCGGGATCTTCGCGCAACGCGGAACGCAGGGCCTCGTTGAAGCCGTGGGTATCGCGATGGACTTCACGCTGGTTGACCAGGCACTTCTGCGAGGTATGCACGAATTCGATCGGATCCTCGACGGTGAGGATGTGGCCGTATTCGTTCTTGTTGATGTGGTCGACCATGGCCGCCAGGGTCGTCGACTTGCCCGAGCCGGTCGGACCGGTCACCAGGATCAGGCCCTGCGGCTGTTCGATCAGCTCACGGAAGATCTTCGGCGCACCCAAGTCTTCCAGGGTGAGCACTTCGGACGGAATGGTACGAAACACGCCGCCCGCGCCACGGTTGTGGTTGAAGGCGTTGACGCGGAAGCGGGCCAGGCCGGGAATCTCGAACGAGAAGTCGACTTCAAGGAATTCCTCATAGTCGCGGCGCTGCTTGTCCGACATGATGTCGTAGATCAGCGAATGGACCTGTTTGTGCTCCAGGGGCGGGATATTGATGCGTCGAACGTCACCGTCCACGCGGATCATGGGCGGGAGGCCTGCGGAAAGGTGCAGGTCGGAGGCCTTGTTCTTCACTGAGAAGGCAAGGAGTTCGGCGATATCCATTGTGGTCCCCTATCTTTGTGGGCCAAAGGTAACCAGCCCCGGGGGTCGGCGCAAGGCGGCACACCATATATGCTTTATGGGTATGTGAACGTCGTCGCTAACGGAGTGGACCACGCATGAATCGGATCGCCTTCATCGGCGGCGGCAACATGGCCACGGCCCTGATCGCGGGCCTTGTCCGCCATGGCGCCCAGCCCGGCGGCATCGCCGTGGCCGAGCCACGCGCCGAGCCCCTGCAGGAGCTCTCCCGCCAGTATGGCGTGGCGACCTACACCGACAACGCCACGGCTGCCGAAGGCGCTTCGATCCTGGTCCTTGCCGTGAAGCCGCAGATGATGGCCGAGGTCTGCCGCGGCCTGCGCAGCGTGGTCCAGCAATACCGGCCCATGGTGGTCTCCATCGCCGCGGGCATCCGCATCGCCCAGCTGGAGCGCTGGCTGGACGCCGCCCTGCCCATCGTTCGCTGCATGCCCAACACCCCGGCCATGTTCGGCGCCGGTGCCACCGGCCTGTACGCCAACGGCCGGGTCAGCGCGCCGCAACGCGCCGAGGCCCAGCACGTGCTGGATGCCGCCGGGCTCACCGTGTGGGTGCCTGACGAGGACCAGCTGGACATCGTCACCGCCCTCTCCGGATCCGGTCCGGCCTACTTCTTCCTATTGGTCGAGGCGCTGGAGAATGCCGCCTTCGCCCAGGGCATGTCGCGCGAGACCGCCCGGGCGCTGGCCGCGCAGACCGCGCTCGGCGCGGGCCGCATGCTGATCGAAAGCGGCGAAAGCGCCGCCAGCCTGCGGCAAAAAGTGACCTCGCCCAACGGCACCACCCAGGCCGCGCTGGAAAGCTTCCGCGACGACCATTTCCCCGCCATCGTGGCACGCGCCGTCGACGCGGCACGCCGCCGCGGTGTTGAACTCTCCGAACAGATGGAACAGAACTCGTGAATTACCTGACCAACGCGGGCGGCCTGCTGCTCAACGTGATCTTCGGCGCCCTGGTGGCCCTGTTCGTCCTGCGCCTGCTGGCCGAGGCGAACCGCGCGGATTTCAACAACCCGATCTGCCAGTTCCTCTACCGCTTCACCAACCCGGTGCTGCGCCCGCTGCGCAAGGCACTGCCCAGCGTTCGCCGGATCAATACGGGCGCCGTGCTGGTCGCCCTGGTGATCGAGTGGGTGAAGGTGGTCCTGGTGGTGCTGTTGGCGGGTTTGCCGCTGTCGCCGCTGGGCATCCTTGTGCTGGGCATCGCCGAGCTGCTGGATTTCCTGCTGCTGACCTGGATCGTCGTGGTGTTCGCGTGGTCGCTGATGAGCATGTTGTCGACGGACCGCTACCATCCGGTGGCGCGTTTCGTGACGGCGCTGGCCGAGCCGCTCGTCCGTCCGCTGCGCGGCCGGGTGACCCTGGGCGGCCTGGATTTCTCGCCGACCGTCGTCCTGCTCGGCCTGTTCCTGGCCCGTATCCTCATCGCCCAGCCCCTCCAGGACCTCGGCGGCCGCCTCCTCATGGGCCTGTAGGAGCGCGCCTGCGCGCGATTGGGGTCGCCGTTCCATCGAACCTCCCCGCGGCGCTCGAACGTGCCCGCAGGACCAGCCCTCGGCGCCCACCCTCGCTGCTCAAACAGGTCCTCCGCGCTCGACAGGGTTGGCCGCAGCCGCGGCCCGTGTATTTAATCGGCCTACGGCCGCTCGCTTGTGCGGAACTCGCCTCGAGGGTGGGCGCCGAGGGCTGTTCTTGCCGGCCGCACGCGACGGGTGGGAAAGCATCGCCAGCGGCGGCGTCTGTAGGAGCGCGCCTGCGCGCGAATGGATGGTGCCGAACAATGGCAAATGCCAAAGCTCAGGGCATCGTTTCGATGTGATTCAAAGGCGCAAGTGTGAGCCGGTGACACAGGTTCCGTCATCTCCGGAATGTCCGCTATTCGCACGCAGGCGCGTACCTGCCGCGTTGCCGCTCCGTCAGACGGTGTAGCTGCTACGCGGCTAATCCAACGTTGCCGGGGTGCGCTGGCTCGACAGTATCGTTCTCACCTTTTTTGATGACCTGCGGGGCTTCAAGATTTTTTCGAGGTGAGAGGGCAACTGTTTTTTTAGGACATCACGCTCTTCGGCCAGGACCTCGCGCGCTCTTTCCGAAGCCGCCAGCCGCTCCTTGAGCTGCTCGATAAGGAGCGCCTGCGCGGCCGTCGTCGACGGTATCGCCGCTTGTTCTTGCCGCCACTCCTCGACCCAACGCCGCAGCGCCGTGGGGCCGACACCGGCTATTTTCGCGGCCTGGGGCGAGCTGTAGCCCGCCTCAACCACCAGTCGAATGGCTTCGGCCTTGATGGCCGGGGAAGTTATCTTGAAACTCATGGATCACCTCGCAGGAGATTTTGCATCTACTGGGGCATCGAGGAAATCCCGGCCACTACAGACGCGCTCGTACAGGCATGCCGCTTCATCAGACCCTGCCCCGGTGCCTGCGGACCAACAGCCATGTCCCGATTGCGCACCCGGTCGCGCGCAGGCGCGCTCCTACACGAGCCATCGCTGCGTCGGGGATGCCGGTGGTGGCCGTCCCACCCAGCTCGCGACACGGATGAAGAGAGCCCTCGGTGCCTACCCTCGAGGCGAGTTCCGCACAAGCGAGCGCCCGTAGGGCAATAAGTACATGGGCCGCGGCTGCGGCCAACCTTATCGAGCGCGGAGGACCTGTCTGAGCAGCGAGGGTAGGCACCGAGGGCTGTCCTGCGACCGAGCCCGAGCGCCGCGCGGACGGCAATCGCGCGCAGGCGCGCTCCTACAGGGCGGGGGTTCGGCCGGAGGCCGCCCGGCATGGCCGCGCCAGCGGCAACCGCTTCAGCGGCCGCCGAGGCGGCGGGCGTCGGTCACGTTTGGCAACGCCGAGAGGCGACCCAGCAACATCGACAGCTGCTCGTAATCGCGGACACGCAGGGTAAACCGCATGTCCACCTCGCTCGTCCGCGTATTCACCCGGCTCGACGAGGCCACGATATGCGGCCCGATGTTATTGATCGTCGTCGCCACGTCCTTCTGCAAACCCTTCCGGTCGTAACCACGCAGCTCGATATCCACCTCGTAGTTCTGCACCTCCACCCTGCCCCAGCTCACCTCGATCACCCGGTCCGGATCCTTCCGCGCCAGCCGCGACAGCGCCGGGCAATCCGCGCGGTGCACCGACACGCCACGGCCACGCGTAATGAACCCGCGCACCGGATCGCCCGGCAACGGCTGGCAGCAACGCGCCAGCGTGGTCAGCAGGTTGCCGATGCCCTCGATCGACAGCGCACCCCGGTCGTGCTGCGCCGCGCGCGAACCGACCGGCGCGGTGGACTGGGTGAACGCCGGCTCGTCCGGCTGCTGCAGGTGACGGGCGATCTGGCCAAGCGAAATCTCGCCCAGCGCCACCGTCACGAACAGATCCTCAGTGCCCTTCAGGCGGAAATGCGTGGCCAGCGCCGCGAGATCCACGTCGTCCACCGCCAGCCGGCGCAGCTCCTTCTCCAGCGTCGCCTTGCCGGCGATGATGTTCGCCTCGTGCGCTTCGCGGCGGAACCACGCCCGCACCTTCTCCTTCGCACGCGAGGTCACCAGGTAGCCATGATGCGCGGACAGCCAGTCGCGGCTCGGCTCGGACACCTTGGTGGTGAGGATCTCGACACGATCGCCGCTGCGCGGATGCGTGGTCAACGGCACGATGCGGCCGTTGAGCTTCGCACCGCGGCAGCGATGCCCCACCTCGGTATGGATGTGGTACGCGAAATCCAGCACGGTCGCACCGCGCGGCATGTCGATCACTTCGCCCTTGGGCGAAAGCACGTACACGCGGTCTTCCATCAACTCCGTTTCGAAGCCCGCGACGAGCTCGGCATCGTCTTCGCCGCGCGGTTCGAGCAACTTGCGCATCCAGGCGATCTTCGCCTCGAATTCCGCGTCCGCGCCGCCGCCTTCCTTGTATCGCCAGTGCGCGGCCACGCCCAGCTCGTTGGCGCGATGCATCTCATGGGTGCGGATCTGCACTTCCAGCGTCTTGCCTTCCGGGCCGATCACGGCGGTATGCAGCGAGCGATAGCCGTTGCCCTTCGGCCGCGCGACGTAATCGTCGAACTCGCCGGGCAGGTGCGGCCAGAGGCTGTGGACCAGGCCCAGCGCCGCATAACAATCCGCGACGTTGTCGACGAGGATGCGCACGGCGCGGATATCGTAGAGATCGGAGAACTCCAGCCCCTTCTTCTTCATCTTCTTCCAGATGGAGAAGATGTGCTTGGGCCGGCCGGCAAGGTCGGCCGGGATGCCCGCGCCGTCCAGCACCGCGTGCAATTCGGCGAGGCTGGTGGCGATGAAACGCTCGCGGTCGGTGCGCCGCTCGTCGAGCAAGCGTGCGATGCGCCGGTAGGTATCGGGTTCGAGGTAGCGGAAGGCGAGGTCTTCCAGCTCCCACTTGAGCTGCCAGATACCCAGCCGGTTCGCCAGCGGCGCATGGATGTCGGCGGTGAGCTGGGCCAGTTCGCGGCGCTCGGCATCGGGCAAGGCCATCGCCGTGCGCATGGTGGCGAGCTGGCGGGCCAGCAACACGAAGACCACGCGCAGGTCGCGGATGATCGCCAGCAACAGCCGGCGCAGGCCTTCCGAACCCGTGGCAGGCCCACGTTGCGCATGCAGCGCCCAGACTTTCTCCGCTTCGGCCTGCCCGTCGACCAGCCGCTTCAGCGAGGCGGGCCACGTGCGCGAGGCTTCGTCGGCACCGCCGGGCACGCCGCGCGCCAGCGTGTACCACAGCGCCGAAGCGCAGGTTTCGTCGTCGCAGCCGAGTTGGCGGAGCAGCTCGATGATGGTTTCCGCTTCGCCGCGCGCGGTCGCGGGCAGCGCGGCGCAGGCCTCGCGAGCGCGCTCGGTGAGCGTCAGCCGCGGGGCGGTGTCCGGCGCGCTTTCGGGCCCTGCGCTGGGTGGCGGCGTCTTCATGCGGTGCTTGCCTGTGCGGATTCCAGCGCCCTGGCCAGGCGCTTGGCCGAAACCGGCTCGGCCGTCTTCAATTCCTGGGCGAACAGCGAAACGCGCCATTCCTCGGCCAGCCAGCGCAGTTCGGCCCAGGCCGTCGCATCCAGCGCGGTGCCACCTGCATTGAGCAGGGCGCGCCAATACGGCAGCACCTGCAGCATACGCGACTGGTCACGCTGCGGATCCTGGCGCAGGCGCTCCGCGCGCAGGCGCATCGCCTTGAGGTATCGCGGGATGTGCGCCAGCCGCGACAGCGGCAGCTCGCGCAGGAAGCCCGGCTGCATCAGGCCGGCCAGCTGTTCGCGCAGGTCGTCGTAGCTGGCCTTGGCGAAGCCCATCAGGGGCGGCTCCATCCACGGCTTGAGTTCGGCCTGGGCCTCGATGATCGGCTCGGCCAGCTTCTGCCGCGCCATGGCGGCGCCGAACAGCGCACGGCCCATCTCGCCCTTGAGGTGCTCGAAGTCAGCCAGTGTGCGCACATTGAGCGATGCGTCGGCCAGCAGGTCGTCGAAGCCACCTTCGACCAGGTCGTCGCGTAGGCCATCAACGCTGCCGAGCGGCGCGTACTTGAGCGACAGCGAATTGCTGATCGGCAACTGGCGGCGCGCACGCTTGAACTCGGGCGCCAGCGCACCCCGCAGCAACCGCTCGACGCCGCCGACGTGGGCTAGCGCAGCTTCGTCGGCGCGTTCGAACACGCGCAGGGCCACCGCTTCGCCGAGATCGACCAGCGCCGGATACGCCTTCAGGCCGGCTTCCGACTGGACCTCGCGCGGGATCGATTCGAAATCCCAGGTGAGGATGTCTTCGCGGGTCAGCTCGATGTCGGTCTTGCGCGAGAACGCCTCGCGCGCCTTGCCTTCCCATTGGGCACGGATCGCAGCCAGGTCGCGGCCCTCGGCTACCGTGCGGCCGTTTTCGTCGTGCACGCGGTAGCGCATCTGCAAATGCACCGGCAGCTCGATCCCGGCGAAGGCACCGGCATCGACATCGACGCCGGTGGTTCGCTTGAGGAACGCCGCCAGCGCCTTCGCCAGGGGCTCATCGCGCGCGCTTTCGGCCTCGGCGAACGCACGCGCGAAGTCCGGTGCGGGGACGAAGTTGCGGCGCAGCGGCTTGGGCAGGCCACGGATGAGCTCGGCCACCTTGTCGGCCAACAGGCCACCCACCAGCCATTCGCCACGTGCCGACGGCACCGCATTGAGGAAGGCCAGCGGGACGTTGAGGGTGACGCCGTCGGCGGGATCGCCGGGCACGAAGCGGTATTCCAGCCGATAGCGATGCTGGCCGATGTCGAGCGAGGCCGGGAAGGCCTTGGGATCCAGGCCGGCGCCAGTGTCCATCACGTCGGCCAGCGTCCAGCGCAGCGCAGCCTGCTCGCCCGGCGCGGCCTTGCGATACCAGGCGTCGAGGGCACGGGTATCGGCGATCGATTCGGGCAGCTTGCCTTCGAAGAAGGCGGCCAGTTCGTCATCCGAACGCAACAGCCCGGCACGACGCTGCTTCGCCTCGATGTCGTGGGCCTGCTCCAGCACGCGCGTGTTCGCACGAACAAAGTCGGCGCGGCTGTCCAGTTCACCGCGGACCAGCGCCTCGCGCAGGAAGATCTCGTGGGCCAGCCGCGGATCCTGCTTGTGGAAGGTCACGGGGCGGCGCTCGACCAGCACCAGGCCGAACAGGGTGACCTGTTCGTAAGCCACCACCGTGCCGCGCTTGCGCGACCAGTGGGCATCGCGCGCCGTGGCGCGCACCAGGTGGATGGCTTGGGACTCGATCCATGCGGGGTCGACGCGGGCATTCATCATCGCCCACACGCGGCCGCCGATATCGAGGATCTGCGCCGCGAAGATCCACGCCGGCGGGGCCTTGGCCAGCGCGGAGCCGGGAAAGACCTGGAAGCGCCGCTCGCGGGTACCGCGGAAGATGCCCTTCTCGTCCTTGTGGCCGACCTGGGTAGGCAGGCCGGCAAGCAGGCTGCGGTGGATCGCCTCGAAGTGGGCGTCGGGGTTGAGCGTGTGTGAGGCGGGTGCCGCGGTCGCGGCATCGCGCGCAGGGCGCGCTCCTACAGGGGCAGCGGGAGCGGCGGGGGCGTCGCGCCAGCCGAGTTCGCGGATGACCAGCACCAGCTGGCGGTGCAGCTCGCGCCATTCGCGCATGCGCATGAAGCTGAGGAAGTGACGCGAGCACCAGTCGCGCAATTTGGACGAGGTGAGCTCTTCCGCGGCGGCAAGGTGTGCCTTCCACAGGTTGATGACACCGACGAAGTCGGACCTCGGATCCGCGAACTGCGCGTGTGCCGCGTCGGCCTGGCCGCGGGCCTCGGGTGGCCGCTCGCGCGGATCCTGGATCGACAGGAACGCGACGATGGTCGTCAGGTCGGCAAGGCTGCCGAGGCGGCGCGCTTCCACCAGCATGCGCGCCAGCTGTACGTCGATCGGCAGGCGCGCGACCGTGCGGCCGATCTCGGTCAGGCGGCGGTCGTCGCCGATCGCGCCGATCTCGGCCAGGCGCCGGTAGCCATCGGCGACGACGCGCGGATCCGGCGCTTCGAGGAACGGGAAGTCCTCCACCTCGCCCAGGTCCAGCGCCAGCATGCGCAGGATGACGTTGGCCAGCGACGAACGCAGCAACTCGGGGTCGGTGAACTCGGGCCGCAGGTTGAAATCCTGCTCTTCGTACAGGCGATAGCAGATGCCAGGGCCGACGCGGCCGCAGCGACCCTTGCGCTGGTTGGCGGCGGCCTGCGAGATCGGCTCGATGTGCAGGCGTTCGAGCTGTCCGCGCTGGCTGTAGCGCTTGACCCGCGCGGTTCCGGGATCGACCACGTAGCGGATGCGCGGCACCGTCAGCGAGGTTTCCGCCACGTTGGTGGCCAGCACGATGCGCCGCTTCGGGCCGGGCCGGAAGACGCGGTCCTGCTCGCTCGCCGACAGGCGGGCGTACAGCGCCAGCACTTCGGTCTCCCGGTACTGCTTGCGCGAGAGCAGTAGGTGGGTGTCGCGGATTTCGCGCTCGCCCGGGAGGAAGACCAGCACGTCGCCGCGCGGATCCTCGCGGGTGATCTCGTCCATGACATCGGCCACCTGCTGCGACACGTTGCCTTCGCCCCGCTCGCCCGGCGGGCGATAGCGCACCTCGACCGGATAGGTACGCCCTTCCACCTCGACCACCGGCGCATCGCCGAAATGGGCCGCGAAGCGTTCGGTATCGATGGTCGCCGAGGTGACGATCACCTTCAGGTCGGGACGGCGCTCGCACAGCCGCTTCAGGTAACCGAGCAGGAAATCGATGTTGAGGCTGCGTTCGTGGGCCTCGTCGATGATGATCGTGTCGTATGCCGACAGCCACGGGTCGGACTGGGTTTCGGCCAGCAGGATGCCGTCGGTCATGAACTTGACCAGTGCCTGGTCGGAGACCTTCTCGCTGAAACGCACCTGGAAACCGACCTTGTCGCCCAGCGGGGTGCCAAGCTCCTCGGCGACGCGCGCGGCCACGGAACGTGCCGCCAGCCGGCGCGGCTGGGTGCAGCCGACCAGGCCGGCTTCGCCGCGGCCCGCGGCCAGGCATAGCTTCGGCAACTGGGTGGTCTTGCCCGAGCCGGTTTCACCGGCCAGCACCACGACCTGGTTCTCGCGGATCAGCTTGATGATGTCGTCGGCGCGTGCGGCGATCGGCAGGGAGGCGTCCACCGAGATCGCCGGCTTGGCCGCGGCACGCGCGGCACGCCGGGCCATCGAGGTGGCGATGTCCTGGGCCAGGGCATCGATGCGGCCGGTGTCGGGCTTGCGCGACAGGTTG
Organism: Bacillus sp. NP157; assembly: GCA_018889975.1. Taxonomy (NCBI): domain Bacteria; kingdom Bacillati; phylum Bacillota; class Bacilli; order Caryophanales; family Bacillaceae; genus Bacillus; species Bacillus sp. NP157. The sequence goes on along the minus strand of CP076546.1, from coordinate 205,627 downwards.
CGCCAGCGGCCGAGCAGGCGGCCGAAATCGCGGCTGGATACGCGCGAGAGGGCGTCACGCAGCTCTTTCAGGCGTGGATCGGCAGGTGGATGGCGAGCTGGGGTTGTCGGGGTACTCATGGGAACGCCAATGATAGCGTGTGCCTATCATCGGGATCGGAACGTTTCATTTCACGCCCACGCCGGCGCTCGTTAACATTCCATCCCAGAACGCTAAACCAAGGAGAGTCGCAGCATGGCCATCGACATCGGTATCGCCAAGAAAGACCGCGAAGCGGTTGCAAAGCAGCTGTCCAAGCTGCTCGCGGACACCTATTCGCTGTACCTGAAGACGCACAGCTTCCACTGGAACATCACCGGCCCGCAGTTCAACAGCCTGCACAACATGTTCGAGGTGCAATACAACGAGCTGTGGACCGCCGCCGATGAGATCGCCGAGCGCATCCGCATCCTCGACGTGTTCGCCCCGGGCTCCTACAGCCAGTTCGCCAAGCTGACCTCGATCAAGGAAGAATCCGGCGTGCCGGACTGGAAGGACATGGTCGCCCAACTGGTCGAAGGCCATGAAATCGCCGCGGCCACGTCGCGCGAAGTGATAAAGGCCGCCGACGAAGCCGGCGACGAAGGCAGCGCGGACATGGTCACGGGCCGCCTGAAGGAGCACGAGAAGACCGCCTGGATGCTGCGCTCGCTGCTGCGCTGATAGTTAGAAGCGTGTGAAAGCGGGGGTTGGGGGTGGGAAGTGAGGGCGCAAGCCCGGTGCGCGACGCTACGCGCCCACTTCCCACCCCCCAACTCCCGCTTTTCTCTGTCGCCAGCCTGACCAGCCGTTCAGCCCGGCGTTGAGCCATACCCCACCGTTCGTTAAGCTCCCCGGGTTACCTCACATTGATGCCACTTGGGGGCCAATCGGTCCGGGGAATGTTTTGAGCGCTACCAGCACGACCGACCGAAAGCATCCCATCCTTGTCGCGGTGATCCTGGCGATCGCCGTCGCCGGCCTGAACATCGGCCTGTGGCTGGTTGCCAACCTGCCCAACGGACCTGACGACTGGAAGGCCCCGGTGCCCGGTTTCGCCTTCACGGCCTACCAGCGCTACCAGAACCCGATGAAAGGCGACGTCTCCACGGATCCGGAGATCGACAGCGACCTGCGCCTGATCAAGCGCTACTCGCCGCGTATCCGCACCTACTCGATGCTGGAAAACCCGCAGGTGGCCCGCCTTGCCGACAAGGAAGGCCTGGACCTGATGGCCGGCGCGCTGATCGACACCCGCCTGGACAACAACGAGCGCGAGATCGATGCGCTGATCGCCCAGGCCCGGCGCTATCCGAAAACCATCACCCGGGTCATCGTCGGCAACGAAGTGCTGTTCCGCGGCGACCTCAAGCCCGAGCAGGTCATGGGCTACCTCGACCGCGTGCGCGCCGCCGTGCAGCAGCCGGTCTCGGTGGCCGAGCCGTTCCACGTCTGGATGCAGAACCCGGAACTGGCCAACCACGTCGACTTCATCACCGTCCATCTGTTCCCTTACTGGAACGGCATCACCGCCCGTGCGGGCGTGGGCGACGCCATCGGCAGCTACCAGAGCCTGGCCGCGCGATTCCCGGGCAAGCACATCGTCGTCGGCGAAATCGGCTGGCCGTCCAACGGCGACCGCTTCAAGGCGGCCTATCCCAGCGTGTCCAACGAAGCCATCTTCCTGCGCTCGTTCTTCAACGAGGCCAAGCGGAACGGCATCGACGACTACTACGTGCTGGAAGCGATCGACCAGCCGTGGAAGGAAAACCTCGGCGAGGGCCGCACCGGCGCCTACTGGGGCATGTTCAACGCGGACCGCCAGCTGAAGTTCCCCTTCACCGGCCCGGTCACCGAGGACGTGCACTGGCCGTGGAAGGCCATCGCCGCCTCGGCGCTCGCCTTCATCCCCATGCTGTGGTTCGGCATCGCGTTCCGCCGCTTCAAGCTTGGCGGCCTCCTGTTCTTCATGGCGCTGGTGCAGCTCGCCTGCGGCCTGATCGTCTGGTCGGCCACCCTGCCCTTCAACTTCTACCTCGGCCCCTTCGACTGGGCCATGCTGATCCTGTTGTTCCCGGCACAGATCGCCATCCTCGGCATCCTGCTGATCAACGGCTTCGAGTTCACCGAGGTGCTGTGGCGGCGCGAATGGGTGCGCTACGCCGGCATGCTGCCGCCCGACCCGGTGGAGCGACAGCCGTTCGTGTCGATCCACCTGGCCTGCCACAACGAGCCGCCGGAAATGGTCCAGCTCACCCTGGATTCGCTGGCCGCGCTCGATTACGAGAACTTCGAAGTCCTGGTGCTCGACAACAACACCAAGGATCCGGCGGTGTGGAAGCCGGTCGAAGAATATTGCGAAAAGCTAGGCGCGAAGTTCCGCTTCTTCCACCTGGAGCCGTGGCCCGGCTACAAGGCAGGCGCGCTGAACTTCGGCCTGACCGTCACCGACGAACGTGCCGACGTGGTCGCCGTCATCGATGCCGACTACGCCGTGCGCGAAGACTGGCTGTCCACGCTGACCGGCTATTTCCACGACGCCAAAGTGGCCGTGGTGCAGTGCCCGCAGGCCCATCGCGAATTCGAGAAGAACCGCTTCCGCCGCATGACGGCATGGGAGTACGACGGCTTCTTCCGCATCGGCATGCACCACCGCAACGAACGCAACGCGATCATCCAGCACGGCACCATGACCATGGTCCGTCGCTCGGCGCTGGAAGGCACGGGCGGCTGGTCGGAATGGACGATCTGCGAGGACGCCGAGCTCGGCCTGCGCCTGATGCACGCCGGCTACGAGCTGGTCTACGTCGACGAACTGATGGGCAAGGGCCTCACCCCGGCCGACTTCAAGGCGTACAAGAGCCAGCGTTACCGCTGGGCCTTCGGCGCGATGCAGATCCTCAAGGGGCGCTGGCACTGGATGACGCGCAAGGGACCGCTCACCGCGGGACAGCGCTTCCACTTCCTCACCGGCTGGTTCAGCTGGTTTGCCGACGCGCTGCATTACATCTTCACGATGATGGGCCTGTTGTGGACCGCCGGCATGATCGCCGCGCCGGACTACTTCAACCTGCCCATGCAGCTGTTCATGATCCCGGTGATCGGGTTCTTCTTCGCCAAGGCCATCTTCGGCGTGGTGCTCTACCGCGCACGCGTACCGTGTAGCTGGTACGACACGCTGATGGCGTCGGTGGCCAGCATGGGCCTTTCGCACGCCATCGCGCGCGGCATCCTGCATGGCCTGACCCGCGAGAAGACCGCCTTCGTGGTGACCGCCAAGAGCCGGCGCATGGGTGGCAGCGGTTTCGCCGCTTTCTCGCCCGTTCGTGAGGAAGTGCTCATGGCGGTCGCGCTGTTGCTTGCGATCATCGGCATGGCCACGCACTACGGCACTCAGTATGTCGAGAGCACGCTATGGATGTTCATCCTGGCCGCGCAGTCGATTCCGTACGTGTCGGCCATGGTCGGCGCATGGATCGCGCACCAGTCGGGTGACGAGGCAGGCTGACGCCTCGTTCACTTTTGTCGAGCCGTTCGCTCGACCTACACGCCACCTCGCGGTAAGTTACGGCCCATGCGGAGCGCCCGGATTGCGCTCTACGGGCAGCCATGCCGCCCGCATGGCCCTGGACCACGACCTGAAGGACGCTCATGCGCCTCACAAGACGCCATGGACTGCTGCTTCTGCCGTGGTTCTTCTTCCCTGCCGCCGCGCACGCGGGCGTCGTCCTGAACGTGGACGGCGTGGACGAAAACCTGAAGAACGCGGTCGTCGCGGGCGTCGAGCTCAGCCAGTACACCGCGCGCGACGTTACCGACGCGCAGGTGCGCCGCCTTTACGCCAATGCGCCCGACCAGGTCCAGGCCGCGCTGCGCCCCTATGGCTACTACGAGGCCACCGCCACCGGCGACCTGAAGCAGGTGGGCAATAACTGGCAGGTGACGTTGCACGTGGTGCCCGGCACGCCGGTCACGGTGAAGACGGTGAACGTCTCGCTCGAAGGCGACGCAGGCAAGGTGCCGGCCGTGCGCCGTGCGCTGCGCGGCGTGCAGAACATGAAAGACAAGCCGATGAACGACGGCCAGTACGACGCCGCGCGCGATGCGGTGAGCGGCGCCCTGACCGCCACGGGCTTCCTCGACGCCAAGCTGGTGACCCATCGCGTGGAAGTGAACCGCGCCGAGCACAGCGCCACGGTCGAGCTGAAGTGGGAGGCTGGCCAGCGTTTCCGCTACGGCCACGTCAATTTCAAGAACTCGCAGTTCCGCGACGGCTTCCTCGATCGCTACCTGCCCTTCAAGAGCGGCGATTACTTCGCCCAGGACCAGTTGCTCCAGCTGCAGCAGGCGTTGAACGGCGCGGACTACTTCGCCGTGGTCAACGTCATCCCGGATACCGACAACGCGAAGGACGGCACCGTCGATATCAACGTGGAACTCGCGCCGGCCAAGCGCACCATCTACACCGGCGGGCCGTTCTTCGGCACCGACACCGGCCCCGGCCTGCGCGGTGGCATCGAGAAGCGCTGGATCAACGACCGCGGGCACAAGTGGAAGAACGAGCTGGTGGTGGCGCAGCGCCTGAAAACGCTGTCGACGCTGTACCAGATCCCCATGCCGGGCCCGAACCAGCGCAGCTTCAACTTCGGCGCGAACTACCGTGACGCGAACACCGTCACCTCGAAGTCGCGCACGCTGCAGCTGGTCGCCAACGAAACCCGCCTGTGGCACGGCTGGACCCGCACCATCGGCATGAACGCCCTCACCGGCACCTTCACCGTCGGCAAGCGCGGCGGCGAAGGCGACAACGCCGAGGGCCTCGAGCACGGCCGTAGCACCCTGCTCTATCCCGAGATCACGCTCAGCAAGAAAAAGGGCGACAACCCCACCTTCGTACGCAGCGGCTGGTCGCTGACCATGACCGCGCGCAGCACGGTGGGCACGCTCTTGTCGGACGCGCGGTTCTCGACCGTGATGGCCGACGCGAAATGGATCCAGTCGTTCTGGGGCCGCGATCGCCTGATCCTGCGCGGCACGGCGGGCAAGACCTGGACCGACGACTTCAGCGCCCTGCCGCCTCAGCTGCGCTTCTTCGCCGGTGGCGACCGCAGCGTGCGCGGCTACGACTTCGAAAGCATCGGCCCGCGCAACGCCTACGGCCGCGTGGTCGGTGGCGAGAACCTGCTCGTGGGCAGCACCGAGGTCGAGCACTACTTCACCCGCAACTGGGGCATGGCCGCGTTCGTCGACGCCGGCAACGCGTTCGCCGGCACGGATTACAAGCCGAAGATCGGCACCGGCCTGGGCGTGCGCTGGCTGTCGCCGGTGGGCATGATCCGCGTCGACGTCGCCGTGCCGGTCCACGACAAGACCGAACATGGCATCCACCTGCATGTCGTCATCGGGCCCGACCTGTGAGGAGCGCCGGCATGAAGTGGTTGATCCGTACCGGCATCGCGCTCGGCGCCCTGGTGTTGATCGTGGCGCTCGGCGTCTGGTGGCTGGTCGGTACCGCCGCGGGCCTGCGCTTCGCCCTCACCCGCGCCCAGGGTTTCACGGACAACGCGCTCACCGTCGACCGTGCCGAGGGCCGCCTCGCCGGCCCGCTCGACCTCGCCGGCGTGCGTTACAAGGACGGCAAGGGCATGGACGTGCGCGTGGCGAAGGCGCACGTCGATTTTTCGTTCGGCGCCTTGCTGCACAAGTCGGCGCACGTCTACAGCCTCGTCGTCGGCGACGTCGACGTGGCGTTGCCGCCCAGCCAGCCCGACACCAACGAGCCCTCCGAACCGTTCACGCTGAAGCCGCCGCTCGACATCGTGATCGACGATGCGAAGATCGGCCACGTGAAGGTAAGCCAGGCCGGCCAGCCGTTGTTCGAGTCGAACTCGCTCGACCTCGCCGCCTCGTGGACCGGCAAGGGCATCGCCGTGGGCAAGCTCGCGTTGCGCGCACCGGATGGCCAGGCCGACCTCGCCGGCAACCTTGCCGTGGGCAAGGGCTACATGGGCGACGGCAAGGCCAGCTTCCAGTGGAAGGTCGGCGAGGTGGAGTACGCGGGCGACCTCGAGGCGCATAGCGATGGCGCGAAGGCCCACACCATCGTCCGGCTGCGCCTGCCCTTCGTGGCCCAGGTCGACGCCAACCTCGTGCAGAGCGGCGATTACGCGTGGACCGGCTCGATCGATGCGCCCGCGTTCAACCCGAAACCGCTGATCGGCGACAGCAGCCTCATCGCGCTCGGCCTCGCGCTGAAGGGCTCGGGCGACCGCTACGGCGCGAAGCTCGATGGCGACGTCGACCTCAACGATTACCGCGTGCACCTGGCGCCGATCGACGCCGCGTTCGACCACGACTACAAGCGCCTGACCCTCAACGAGCTCACCGTCGGCTCGCCGCAGGTGAAGGGTTCGCTGACCGCGAAGGGCACCGTCGAGATCGCGGCCAACCCGCTCACCGCCGACCTGTCGCTGGCCTGGAAAGACGTGGTCGTGCCCGAGGACGTCGCCGGCCAGGTGCTCGCCAGCAACGGTAAGCTGAGCTTCCAGGGCGGCGACGAGAGTTACCACGCGCTGGGCGACGTCGACATCGGCCCGCCCGACCACCTCGGCAAGTTCACCCTGGACGTCAACGGCAAACCCGACGTCATCGACATCCACACGCTTGAACTGAAACAGCCGAACGGCGTGCTCGCCGCCAGCGGCACAGTCACGCTGAAGCCGGGCATCGCCTGGAAGCTCGACATGAAGGGCGATCGCTTCGATCCCGGCCAGCTGCTGGCCGCGTGGGGCGGCGCGCTCAACCTCGACCTTTCCACCGAGGGCCGCCTCGTCAACGACGAGCCGCTCGGCACCCTGGAGCTGCGTAAGCTCGATGGCACGCTGCGCCAGCGTCCGCTACGCGGCAACGGCAAGCTCGAGCTCAAGCCACGCCAGGTGGTGAACGGTACGCTGGACCTCGCCTCGGGCGGCAGCACCATCAGCCTCGATGCGAAGGGCGATACGTCGAACGACGCGCAGCTGAAGCTGGCCATCGCCTCGCTCGGTGACTGGTTGCCGGATGCCGGCGGTCGCCTGCAGGGCACGATCAATGCGAAGGGCAACGTACCCAAACTCGCCGTGAAAGCCGACCTGCGCGGCAACGCGATCGTCTATGCGGGGCAGAAAGTGGATGCCCTGACCGTCAATGCCGACATCCCGGATGTCAGCGCGCCGGGTGGCAAGTTCGACGTGGTGGCCACGGGCGCCAACGCCGGTGGCATGGTTTTCGAGCGCATCGCCGTCAACGCCAACGGCACGCAGGAGCGCCACCAGCTATCGATCGACGCGAAGGGCAAGCCGCTCAGCACGGACCTGCAGCTGTCGGGCTCGTACAAGGACAACGGGTGGAACGGCACGCTGTCCTCGCTAAATATCGATTTCCAGGGCCTGCCGCGCTGGCGCCTGCAGAACGCCAGCCAGCTTGCCTTCAAGGATGGCGCCGCGAGCATGAGCGACCTTTGCCTCACCGCGGGCGATCCCCTGCTCTGCGTCGCGGCGAAGCAGGACAAGGCCGGCAACCTCGATGCGAATTACCGGCTGCGTCGCGTGCCGCTGTCGCTGCTCATGACGGCGGCGGAAGCCGGCAACACGCCGATGCGCGCGGACGGTTTCATCGAAGGCGACGGCAGCGTGCGACGCACGGCAGCCGGCGCGCTTTCCGGCCAGGCTAGCCTGGCCTCGCCGCATGGCAGCGTGGTCTACCCGGACCGCAGCGACCAGCCGCTGCTGGTGTACGACAACCTGGCGGTGAATGCGCAGCTGGCACCGGATAGCCAGCGCGTGACGGTCAACGCGTCGCTCAACGATGGCGGCACGCTTGCCGGCAACGTATCGGTCACCGGTGCCCAGCAGGCACTGGGCGGCAACATCGCACTGCACCTGAAGAACCTGTCGGTGATCGAGCTGTTCACCACCGAGCTGGCCTCGGTGAAGGGCGGCCTCGATGCCAGCTTCAACCTCGGTGGCACCGTGGCGACGCCGGCGATCACTGGCCAGGCCGTGGTCGCTGGCTTCGCTGGCGAAGTGCCGAGCGCTGGACTGAAACTGCACGACGGCCGCTTCAGCGTCAGCACCACCGATGCCACCAACTACGCGGTCGACGGCACCATCGCCTCGGGCGAGGGCACGCTGGGGATCAAGGGCACCGCGGCGCTTGGCGCCGGTGCGCAGATGCGCCTGGGCATCCAGGGCTCGAAGTTCACGGCGGTCGACATCCCGGCCGCCAAGGCGATCGTCTCGCCCGACCTCACCATCGTGCAGGACGCGAAGGGCATGAACGTCACCGGCAAGGTCGGCATCGACCTCGCCGACGTGAACGTCGAGAAGCTCCCGGGCGCGGGCGCCACCAAGGCCTCGTCCGATGTCGTCGTCGTCGACGACAAGGCGCAGGAAGCCGCCGCCGAAGCCTCGCCGATCAGCGCGGACATCCGCGTGGACCTCGGCCAGAAGGTCCATCTGGTCGGCTTCGGCATCGACGGTCGCATCACCGGCCAGCTCGACGTACGCGAGCGGCCCGGCCGCGCGACGACGGGCCAGGGCCAGATCGGCGTCGACGGTACCTACAAGGCCTACGGGCAGGACCTGAAGATCGAATCGGGCCAGCTGTTGTTCGCCAGCACTCCGATCGACAATCCCGCCATCAATATTCGTGCAGCGCGTACGCTCAATCCGAACGCGACCATCGACGACGGTCAGAAGGTCGGCCTGTATGTGTCCGGCACCGCACGCCGTCCGATCCTCACCGTGTTCTCCAACCCGGTGATGGAGCAGTCCGACGCCCTCTCCTACCTCGTCACCGGCAAGCCGCTGTCGCAGGTGAAGGGTGGCGAAGGCAACATGGTGGGCGCGGCCGCGCAGGCGCTCGGATCGGCGGCGGGTGACTTGCTGGCCAAGAGCGTCGGTTCGCGCATCGGCGTGGACGACATCGGCGTGAGCAACAACGATGCGCTCGGCGGCACGTCGGCCTTCACCGTCGGCAAATACCTCTCGCCGCGCCTGTACCTGAGCTACGGCGTCGGCCTGTTCGATCCGGGCCAGGTGATTACGCTGCGCTATCTGTTCAGCCATCGCTGGAACTTCGAAGCGCAGAACGCGACGGACTTCAGCCGGGCCAGTTTGAATTATCGGCTGGAGCGGTAGGCGGCGCTGGGGCTGGCCTGCGGCGGGACTGGGTCGCGCGCGGGCGCGCTCCTACAGGGGTGGGGGCGCGGGGCGTGCGACGGGGCCGTCGATGAGGATGATGGTTTCGTTGGACGTGGCTTCCTCAAGGGTGTTTCGGTGAAACGCCGCGAACGCCTCCGGCCCGACCACGTCGAGGTCGGGCTCGTGCGTCAGGCGCACCGTGTAGCGGACAGCGAAAGCGCCGCCGTTGCCGAAGTCGTATTCGTGGCGAAGGTCGACGTCCCGCGAACGGATCTCGCCGGGATGCAACGTAATGAACGACGTCAGGTCGACCCTTTTGACGCTGACGGATCGGCCTATGTAGTCAACCCTCTTTCCGACGCTGTCGGTGATGTCGAACAAGGGCCGGGCCAGACCTTTAGGGATCTGTACGAACGGGGTCTCCCACAAGAAGATCGAGATATCCTCGTCACCAACGTTGGCTAATTCAACGTGGATGATCGACGCACGCTGCCTGTCGTGGAGATACGGTGAGCTGATTCGTACGTCGAGCCGCTGGCCGGCGTGCGCCATGTGCGGCACGGTGCAGAATGCCACCACGACGACCGCCCGAAAAGCGTTAATCAGCAAGCCGTGGATCGAAAAAATTCTTGGCACGTTACTCATGTCGCCTTCCCTGGATGGGTGCATACCTTACTTTCGAAACATGTTCTTCGAAATGGAAGGATTCGGAGCTTCTTGCTTACGCAACAACGACGAACTGAGCGGTAAGCCGCCCTCTACCGCGTGTGAGCGACTCCGTTTGGCCGTAGTCCAGCCGCGGCACCTTGAATGAATTAGGGATCCTCACGTGACTGAGGATCCCCTGAAAGAAATGACCTGGTTAATCCAGAGCCGGTGACTCTGCCTCCACTCCCGCGTCCGATGCCTGCTGTGTTCCTGCGTCAGGCTGCGGCTCGTCGTACGGCGTAGTGTCCATGATGAAGAACTCAAACGAGTCTGCATTGCGGACAGTTTTCCATCGATCTTTTTTCGCCAGCTCTTCGACGTCTCGCACTCCGTATTCGTAGTCTTTCGCGCTATATCCATCGGTGAAATGCGAAAATTCATGGGCTACGACACCCATTCGAGACGCAGGCCAGCCCTTCTCTGGCAACTTGAAAAAGAGATCGCAGAAATGGACGGTGTAACGAGAATCCTCCTCCGCCCATGCGGTTGAATTGGGGGGATATCCGGGACATCCACACTGCGGTTTGAACTGACTACCGCCGCCACCGAGCATGCGACTCCAGATTCGGTCTAGCGCTATGTACGCATGTCCATTGTCGCTGTCCTTCCAATCTTCATCACCTGGTACGGGACCTTCGCCGTGTGAGCCGAACCAACGCTCGTAGCGTGGATGGGGCTCGAATACGGTGTGGTATTTACCGTCGCTGCCTTTTACGTACGGGTAGCGGCTGTGCATGTAAGCCGACGCGTCGTAGGTGCGTTGAAAGGCGAGGCTCTTCGCCGAGTAGATGACATCGAGTTGGTCTTGGCGGCACTCGTTATCGTTGACAGCAGCGGACCGGATAACGGGACCATCGATGAGAATCAGCGTTTCGTTCGACGTTACTTCGCTCAGGGTATTGCGCCGGAAGGCTGCATACTGCTCCGGAGTCACGTTGCTGGGATCAGGCTCACGACCGAGGGGAAGCGTGTAGCGCACGGCGAACGCGCCGCCGTTGCCGAAGTCATATTCAGGACGCAGATCTACATCGCCCGAGCGACGCTCGCCCGGATGGAGCACGACAAAGTCGTCGAGATGTAAGCGCCCTATATTTACCCAGCGACCGGCATAACGAAGCTCCTTCCCGTGGATATCGGTAACGTCGAACAGGGGCTTGGGAAGCCTGCCTGCGGCCTTGGCGAAGGGGGTGTCCCACAGAAGGAGCGAGACGTCTTCGTCTCCCACGTTCGCGATTTCCACGTGGATGATCGAGGCGCGCTGTTTGTCGTAGAGGTAGGGTGAGCTGAGCTGGACGTCGATCTGCTGCGTCGCGTTTGCCAGTTGAGGCACCGTGCAGCACGCAACCAGCGCCAGCGATCGCCATGGGAGCGACCAGGATGTGCGTTGGAAAAACCCGCCTGATGTTGTCGTCATGTAGCACTCCGCGTGAGGGGGTGCAGACGTTAGCGGTGGGCGCGATGGCCCTGGAATAGAAGAATTCTGAGTTTTCCTGCGACCGAACGAACATGTGACCCGCGTCGCAAAATCCGTTCACCCCGCCCAGTGTAGGAGTGCGCCTGCGCGCGATCTCCCTGCCCGGCCGATCAGCGCCCCGAGTGCAACCGATGCAGCAGTTCGGCCTCGGTCAACGAAATGCCGCAGGTCTCGGCGATGTCTTTCGGCGAAGCGCCCTGGCGTGCGAGGCGCTGTGCCAGTGCGAGCGATCGGTCGCTGGTGCCACCGGGCTCGGACGACAGCGCGACGTTGGGGCCACGGCGAACCTGGTCTTCGATGTCGCCGAGGCGGTTCTCGAGGCGGCGCAGCATGCCGGCGAGCTGGTCGGGTTCGATGGCGGGTGCGAGCGGCGAGGCGGCTGGTTCGCTGGCGGCGGCTTCGGGGGCGGCGGCTGGAACGGGCGCGGGGGTGTTGCCGAGGCGCTTGAACACGAGCAGGAGGCCGACGAGGTTGAGGACGGCTAGTGCGATGAGGACGTAGCCAAGGGCGTCGGCGGTCATGCGGGCGGGGCTCCGGTTGAGGCCGGGTCACGGTAGCGCATTTGGGGGGCGGTTAGGAATCTTGGGTGGGGTGGGTATTGCGGGTATTGCGGGTATTGCGGGTATTGCGATCGGAGGGGGTCGCGCGCGGGCGCGCTCCTACACGGGGCAGTTGGTCAGGCGCGGCAGAGACGGGGGACGTCGACGAGGGCGATGAAGCTGTCGTCGCGGGTGATGACGCCGCTGACGGGGTCGTCGCGGCGGGTGGCGCGGCCGGGCGGTGGCGGGGCCACGTCGGAGGGGTCGAACTGGAGCATGTCGCCGATGACGTCGATGCGCAGGCCGACCGTGGTGCCGGCGTCGTCGAACACGATCACGCGCTGCATGTCGGCTTCGCTGGCGCTGACCTCGCCTTCCAGGCCAAAGCGGCGGCGACCGTCCAGCACGGGCACGATCTGCCCACGCAGGTTGACGATGCCGAGCACGTCGCTGGGTGCGCCAGGCACGGGCGTGATGTCACCCGGGCGGATCACTTCGCGCACGGTGGCAAGCGACACCGCGTAGCGCTGTCCTTTCAGGGTGAAACCGAGCCACAGATCACGGCCCTCGCGTTGTGGATCGGTCACGCGCCGAGCTCCTGTTCCAGCCAATGGATAAGTTCTGCCGTGCCGATCACGCCGCAACGGGGTTCGCGCGACATGCCGGCAAGCCAGGGCCGGGTCGCCGCGCCGGCGCGCCATTGCACGCCGGCCATGTCGATTTCGACTGGCTCGTCTGTGACCTCGCAGGCCAGGGCCCAACGCCGGTCACCGAGCAGCACCAGCGTCGGTGCATGCGCGCCGGCCATGTCGGGCGAAAGGATCGCGGCCAGGTCGGCCACGCGCGCTTCGCCGCTGGGATGGCGCCAGCGTCCGAGGCAAATGGGGTTGGCATGGTGCGGCGGGCTGAGCGGCGGCATCGGCAGCATGTGGGTCACGTCGGCCATCGGCACGGCGACCTTGACCCCCGCCGCGACGCACAGCAGGTAGCGCGGTGCGCGCTCGGCCGGTGCAGGCTCGGGCGACGGCGCCACGTTACGCCACGATTCGATCGTAACCACCTTGACCTCGGCCGGCACCGGCTCGACGGTGACCGGTGCGGGCGTGAGCAGTTCCGCGAGGTAACCCGCGACGATCTGCTCGGCCTCGTTCATGTTGCCGATCACGCGGCCGCATCCTCGACGGTCGGGCTGGATTTCTCCAGCAACTCTTCGAGCAACTGCCGATAGGCAAGACCACCGCGACGGGCCGCGGGCCACGATGCGAGCGGTACGCCCGCCGCGCTGGCTTCGCGAATCTGCGTGTCGGTCGGGATCACCGCCTGGCTGACGTCGTCGCCGTATTTCTCGCGCAGCTGGTCGAGGCAGGCGCGCGATGCGTGCGTCCGTGCATCGAACAGCGTCGGCACGATCGTCCGCGGCATCGGCTTGCCACGCGAACGCTCGATCATCGACAGGCTGCGCAGCATGCGTTCCAGGCCAGCCAGCGCGAGCGCTTCGGTCTGGGTCGGCACCAGCAGGCGATCGCTCGCCGCCAGCGCGTTGACCATCAGCACGCCGAGCGTCGGCGGGCAGTCGAGCAAGACATGGTCGAAGTCGGGCGCGAGGTCGGCGAGCGCCTGGGTGAGCACCAGGCCCATGCCCGGTCGCGTGCCGAGCTGGCGATCCAGCGTGATCATCGCCGCCGAGGCCGGCAGCACGCTGAGCCGGTCCCACGCCGTGGCGTGGACCAGGGTACGCACAGGCAGTGGCGTCGCGCCGAGTCCGAACAGATCGTAGACACTGCCGTGCGCGCCGGCTTCGACGCCGATGTAACCCGACAGCGATGCATGCGGATCCATGTCGACCAGCAAGGTGCGCTTGCCGCTCGCGGCAAGCAGGCTGCCGAGCGACACCGCGGTCGTGGTCTTGCCCACGCCACCCTTCTGGTTTGAAATCGCCCAGACGCGCATCAGCGGTTTCCTCCATCCGGCTGGAAGCGAGCGAGGGCCGCACCCGGTGTGTCCGGCGCGGCCTTGTCACTCATCACCACGATCACCACGCGGCGGTTTCGGTTACGACCATCGTCCGACGTATTCGCGACCACTGGGCGGAATTCGCCCCAGCCCATGATCCCGACGCGGTGGGGATCCACGCCTTGTTCGGTGATCAGGCGGGCCACCGTGGCGGCACGCGCGGCGGACAGTTCCCAGTTCGACGGGAACGTCGCCGTGGCGATGGGTGTGTTGTCGGTATAGCCCTCGACGCGCATCCCGTTCGGGAACGGCGCGAGGATGCCGGCGAGCTTGCGCAGCACGTCTTCGGCGGCAGGCTGCAGCTTCGCCACGCCGACCGGGAACAGGATGTCGGTACGCACTTCGATCTCGAGCCAGTCGGGCGTCTGGCGGACGCTGACCAGGCTCTTGTCGATCAGCGGCTTCATCGCACGCTGCACTTCGTCGGAAATCTGGCTGAGGTTCGGCTGCTCAACCTTGCCCACGGTGGCGTTGTCGGCCGGTGCCGACTGCTTCTTGTCGCCCGGCTGGGCCTCGGCAGCAGCGCCTTCGTGGCCAGGCAACGGCAGGTTGCGTGGCGGCAGCGGCACGTCGATCTTCGCGATCGGGCTGGCCGATGGCGCGCGCGACTGGTTCGGCAGCGGCACCTGCACGGCAGGCGCGGTGGCCTGCACCGGCTCGATCACCTTGCCGGTGCCATTGAAGGCTTCGTTGATCGATGCCGCCATGACCCTGAACTTGGTTTCGTTCACCGCGGATACGGCGTACATCACCACGAACAGCGCCAGCAGCAATGTGATGAGGTCGCCGTAGGGGATCGCCCAGCGTTCGTGGTTGATATGCTCTTCGTGATGGCGGCGCTTCACGGCAGGAACCCCTGCAGCTTGCTTTCGATATGCCGCGGGTTGTCGCCCTGCGCAATCGAGACCAGGCCTTCGACGAGGATCTCGCGCATCTGCGAACGCTGCCGGGCCAGGCCCTTCAGGCGCGCTGCCATCGGCAGCGCCAGCAGGTTGGCCAGGCCGATGCCGTAGATCGTGGCGACGAACGCCGCGGCGATCCCATGGCCGAGCTTGCTCGGATCGGCGAGGTTCTGCATCACGGCCATCAGGCCCATCACGGCGCCGATGATGCCCATGGTCGGCGAGTACGCACCGGCGTTCTCGAACACCTTGGCGGCTTCGATGTCGCTGTGCTCGCGGGTAAATACTTCCACTTCCAGCACCGAGCGCATCGCGTCGGGCTCGGTGCCGTCGACGAGCAGCTGCAGGCCCTTGCGGATAAACGGATCCTGCTCACGCTCGATCGCCGGCTCGAGGCCCAGCAGGCCCGTCCGGCGAGAGATTTCACTCCAGCCGACGATGCGGCTGACCAGGTTTTCCGATTCGATGTCGGGTGGCCGGTACACCCACGGCAACATGGCCCACGCGCGCTTGAGCACGGGGCCGGGGGTCTGTACGAGCAAGGCGGCGAAGGTGCCGAGGAACACGATGACGAAGGCGGCCGGGTTCCACAGGGCGTCGAGGCTCGAGCCCTTGAGGATGGTCCCCACGATAATGACCAGGAAGGCCAGGATCGTGCCGACGACGCTCACGATATCCATGTCAGACAGCCATCCTCAGGCTGGGCAACACCTGCCCGCTGTCATCGGCCAGGCCGGCAAGGTCGAGCACGAGCGAAATGCGGCCGTCACCGGTGATGGTGGCGCCGGCAACGCCAGGCACGTCCTTGAGGAAGGGGCCGAGCGGCTTGGCCATGACATCTTCGCGGCCGAGCACTTCGTCGACGAGGCAGCCCAGTGTCTGGTGGCCGATCTGCACGACCACCACGTGTCCGCCCCTGCCCTGCGCGCCGGCCCAGTTGCCGAGGTCGGCAAGCGGCAGCGCGCGCTGGCGATGCGACGCCACGATGCGGCCGTCCAGTTCCTGCACCTGGCCGGGCGAAAGCTCGAATACTTCGGCGACGTTGGACATCGGAAGACTCAGCAAACGGTTGCCCACGCGCACCATGAGCACGCGCAGGATCGCCAGCGTCAGCGGCACCGACAAACGCACCGTGCTGCCGTGGCCGACTCGCGAATCGATCGACAGGGTACCACCCAGTTCGACGATCTTTGTCTTCACCACGTCCATGCCGACGCCGCGGCCGGAGATGTCGGAGACCTCGCTGGCCGTGGAGAACCCCGGGCGGAAGACGATTTCGTAGCACTCGCGCTCGTCCAGCCGAGCGGCCTGCTCTTCGTCCATCAGGCCCTTTTCGACGGCTTTGCGACGCAGGACTTCCGGGTCCATGCCCTTGCCGTCGTCGGTGACGGTGATGACGATGCGGTCGCCGAACTGGCCCGCGGCCAGGCGCACGGTGCCGACGCGTGGCTTCGCATCGCGCGCACGCACGTCCGGCATCTCGATGCCATGGTCGACGGCATTGCGCAGCAGGTGCACCAGCGGATCGGCGAGTGCCTCGACCACGCTGCGGTCGATGTCGGTGTCTTCGCCTTCGGTAACCAGTTCGATCTCTTTGCCAAGCTGGCGGGCGAGGTCGCGCACGATGCGCGGGAATCGCGAGAACAGCTTGCCGACCGGCTGCATGCGCATGCGCAGCACGGCGTTCTGCAGGTCTTCCGCCACGCGCTCCAGTTCACCGATGGCGCGTTCCATCGGGTCGTTGGTACCGCGCGGCGCGAGGTTGGTAAGACGGTTGCGTACCAGTACCAGTTCGCCCGCGGCATCGACGAGGCTGTCCAGGCGATGCGTGTCGACGCGAACGGTGGCGTCGGCGGCAGCGCTGGGCTGGCGCTTGTCGTTGGGGGTGGCGGGTTTGGGGGTGGCGCTTTTAAGTGGTGCCGGGGGTGCGGTCGGCGACGGTGCCGGTAATGGTGCAGACGGTGTCGCGGCTGCGGTCGCGGCCGGGGCCGCTCCTACAGGGGCAGTGGTGGTGGCGCCGGGGGCGCCGGTGCCGTAGAGCTGGTCGAGCAGGGCTTCGAATTCGTCGTCGCTGATGCTGGTGTCGGCCGGCGCGGCGGTGGCCGGCGCGGGCGTACTGGCCAGCGAGGCCGCATTGAGGTCCATGCCATCCGCCGGCTCGTCGCCCGCCGCGTCGGCACCGGGCGCACCCGTGCCGTACAGCGAATCCAGCAGGGCTTCGAATTCGTCGTCGGAGATGGTGCCGTTGGAGGCGGGCGTGGGCTCACGGTCGGCGCGCGCCGCGTCGAGCATGGCCTCGAATTCGTCTTCGATCGGGTCGTACGGCTTCGCCGGTGCGCTCGGCGCCGCCGGGGCCGCTGCCGCGGCCGACGCGCGCACCGGCACGGCAAGCGCCACCGGTGCGACCGACGCGGCACGGCCGGGGATCAGCAGGCGATCGAGCAGCGAACGCGGCGCGGGCTCGATCGGAACGCCGGCATCGGCCGCGCGCATCATGTCGTTGAGCAGGTCGAGCGACTCCAGCAACGCGTCCATCAGGGCCGCATTGAGGAGCAGCGCGCCATTGCGCGCTTCGTTGAGCAAGTCTTCCGCGCGGTGGCAGAGTTCCACCATGGCGTTCAGGCCAAGGAAGCCCGCACCGCCCTTTACGGTATGGAACGCACGGAACACCGCGTTCAGGAGCTCGACGTCTTCCGGCGACGCTTCGAGGTCCACGAGCTGTTCGCCCAGGGTCTCCAGCAGTTCGCGCGCTTCGATCAGGAAGACGTTGAGCAGCTCGTTGTCCAGCTCGACGCTCATTCCGGCCTCAGAAGCCGAATTCGCTAAGGAGGCGATCCACTTCGTCCTGGCTGACCTTGTCCGCGACCGGCGCGTTCGCACCCGCCAGCGAACCCGTGAGGCGAACCAGCTCCACCAGCGAAGATTCGACCTTGGCCATGAAGGCCTCGACCTTGGCCACGCGCTGGCCGGACAGGTCCTGCCAGGACTGCGCCTCGACCATTTCACCCAGGCCGATGTCGCAGTTCTGCGCAAAGTCGCCCACGCGCACGGCCAGCGCCGTCGCGTTGGAGCCAAAGCCCGGATCGGCCTGGTCGAGCACGAGCAGCTCGTCGGCCTGCTTCGCCAGCGCCTGCGCCTGCGGACGCAGGCGTTCGCTGAAGTCCAGCGTGCGATGGGCGGCCTGCGCGCTCATTTCGAGCACGTCGCGCAGGTGCTTGCGGGCGTCGCCCATGTTGCCCGGGATGCCATCGCTGGAGATATCGACCGCGAGGCGGCGGGCGGATTCGTGCAGGTCGCGCGCAAGGTGGCCCAAGGCCATGAACAGGTGCTGTTCACGGCTGCGGATGAGTCGGTCCAGCGCCTGTTCGAACGCGGTGCTGTCGTCAGCGTCGAACAGCTCGCGCAACTCGGGAGCGACCTCGTGGCCGGCGGTAATCGTCATGTTCATGCTCAGTCCCTTAGCCCGCGGCCGCGGCGAGTCGTTCAAAGATCTTGTCGAGCTTTTCCTTCAGCGTGACCGCCGTGAACGGCTTCACCACGTAGCCGTTCACGCCGCTCTGCGCGGCGGCGATGATCTGGTCGCGGTTGTTCTCGGCCGTCACCATCAGCACGGGCAACGACTTCAGGGCGGCGTCGGCGCGGATGGCGCGCAACAGCTCGATGCCGGTCATGTTCGGCATGTTCCAGTCGGTCACCACCAGGTCGATCGGCTGCGCGCGCAACAGCGCCAGCGCGGCATTGCCGTCCTCGGCCTCCTGGATGAGCGTGTTGGTGAAACCCAGCTCGACCAGCAGGTTGCGGACGATGCGCCGCATGGTGGAGAAATCGTCCACCACCAGGATTTTCATGTTCTTGTCCAAAGCTTTCTCCGCCTTACAGCCGCGTCGTTCTTAGTGTTTGTCTTTCCAACCCGACATGCGCGCGCGGAGGCGGATCAGGGCCTGGCCATGGATCTGGCACACGCGCGATTCGCTAACCCCCAACACCGCACCGATTTCCTTCAGGTTGAGTTCTTCATCGTAGTACAGCGACATCACCAGCTTTTCGCGCTCCGGCAGGCCATCGATGGACTCGGCAAGCGCACCGCGCAGGCCGGCCTGTTCGAAGAGCCCTTCCGGACCCGCGGCATCCGGATCGGCGACATCGATGGCGGAACCTTCGTCGCCTTCGGGCGCCGTCAGGCTCAGCAACCGCGCACTCGCCGCGTCCGCCAGGATCTGGTTGTACTCCATGGCATCGATGCCAAGACGCTTCATCACTTCCACGTCGTTGGCGTCGCCGCCGGTTTCGTTCTCGATCTGCCTCGTTACTTCCGCCACCTCGCGCAACTTCCTGTGCACCGACCTCGGTGTCCAGTCCGTCTTGCGCAGCTCGTCCAGCATGGCGCCACGAATGCGGATGCCCGCATAGGTTTCGAAGCTGGCCGCGCGAGTCGGCGAATAATTCCTTGCCGCCTCAAGCAAACCGATCATGCCGGCCTGCATCAGGTCGTTTGCATCGACGCTGGGCGGCAGGCGGCCCATCAGGTGATAGGCGATCCGGCGCACCAGCGGCGCGTGCGTTCTTACCAGTTGATCGGCCGGAACCTTAGTGATTTCAAGGTATTCGCTCGCGACACTCACAACGGCAGCCCTCCCCCCACGTGCTCACGCCCGGCAAAAAAGCCGATGCGACCCTGTCCACGGGGTTCGGGTTCCCCCCATGTATCGACCGACCTGGCCAGATTCTTGAATCCCACCGCCGAACGGCTGCTCGGCCAGGCATCGACCACCGCCGACTGGCGGCGGATCGCCTGGCGCAGGTACTCGTCGTGCGGCACCATGCCCATGAAATCGAGGGAGACGTCGAGGAACCGGTTCGTCACCCGCGAGAGTTTTTCGAACAGCTGGCGGCCTTCCTGTGCATGGCGGACCATGTTGGCCACGATCCGGAAGCGGTTGACCGCGAACTCGCGCGACATCACCTTGATCAGCGCGTAGGCGTCGGTGAGCGAGGCGGGTTCGTCGCAGACCACGACCACCACCTCGTCGGAGGCGGCCGCGAACATCGTCACGCTGTCGGAGATGCCGGCGGCGGTGTCGACGATGAGGTATTCGGGGGCCAGCGGGTATTCGTCGAACGCGCGGATGATCGCGGCGTGTTCGATGTTCGGCAGCTGGGCCATGCGGCGCGTGCCGGACGTGGCCGGGATCACCTTGAGGCCGTGGGCCGAGGGCAACACCACGTCTTCGATGCCGCAGGCACCTTCCAGCATGTGGCCGAGGTGGCGCGTGGGCTGCAGGCCGAGCAGCACGTCGATGTTGGCCATGCCGAGGTCGGCGTCCAGCAGCAGCACGTCGCGGCCACCCATCGCGAGCGCCATGCCGAGGTTCACGGCCACCGTGGTCTTGCCCACGCCGCCCTTGCCGCCTGCGACGGCGATGCTACGGGTGGGACGACGGTCGGCGATCCAGTTGAGACCGGCGGCCTGGGAGTTGTCGACGTGTGTGGTCATGAAGGAGTTCACTGCCGTGAAAGAAGTTGCGGATGCGTTTGCCGGGGTCACGTTCGTCGGGTTCTGCTGGATCAGGCCAATGCCGGGGATGCCGCGAAGCCGAAGCGATCGGCAAGTATGGCGTCATCCGGCTCGTCGTTACGCTGCTTGAGCATCTGGGCTGCGAGGCAGACCAGCTTGCGCGCGTCGGCGGAGGCGATGTCCTCGGGCACGCGCTGGCCATCCGTGGTGTAGTCCAGCGGCAGTCCATGCCGGATCAGTGCCGACAGCGCGCCACCCAGGAGCGGCGCTTCGTCGAGCTTGGTAAGGATGGCGCTCTGCGGCTTCAGCGGTGCATAGGCGCGCACCGCGTTGTCGATGGCCTGGGCCTGGGCGTTCGCCGCCAGCACCAGGCAGACGCGCACGTCGGCCATGGCGCGCAGCGTTTCGAACTGCTGCTCCAGCTTCGGGTCGTTGCCGGCGAGGCCGGCCGTGTCGATCAACACCGTGTGCTTGCCGCGCAGCTGCATCAGCACGTTGCGCAGGCCCTGGGCGTCGTGGGCGTTGTAGACGCGCACGCCGAGCAGGCGGCCGTAATGTTCGAGCTGGGCACCGGCACCGATGCGGTACTGGTCGGCGCTGATCAGCGCCACGTTGTTGGCGCCGTGGCGCAGCACCGCACGCGCGGCCAGCTTGGCGATCGAGGTGGTCTTGCCGACGCCGGTGGTGCCGACGAAGGCGACGATGCCACCGCCGACGGTGTCGAAGTTGCGGCCGGTGGTGCGGATGTTGCGCGAGAGGATGCCCAGCGGCAGGTAACGCGCCTGCTCGGCGGTCATCCCCGCCGGCAGTTCGGCGCACAGCGCACGGGCCACGTCGCCATCGATGCCCAGGCGGGTGACTTCGCGCAGCACGCGGGCACGCAGCGGCTGCTCGCGATCCATCTGGTTCCAGGCCAGCGCGGAGAGCTGCACTTCCAGCATCTCGCGCAGGTTATTGATCTCGGCACGCATGCCGTTCACCGCGGTGTTGTCCTGCACCGGGTTCACGGTGGCGGCGCGCACCACGTCGGCAACGCTGGCGGCCAGCGCGGCGGACGACTGGCGCTGCGGCGCATTGGTGTTGGTGTTGCCAGCCTGCGCCGGGGTGCCGCGGGCGGCGCGCTCCACGGCGGCGGCCGTCGCGGCGCGGGCCTGGTCGATGCGGGCGACGCGCTCGGCTTCGCGGTGGTCGCGGGTAGCGCGGATCGCGGTGGCCTTGTCGTCTTCCGCCGGCGGTTCGAACGCGAACCCGGCTTCGCGGACCAGCGCCTCGTCGTAATCGAGCGCGGCGATGATCTCGATGCCGTCGTCCATCCGACGCGTGGACAGGATCACGGCGTCCGGACCCTGCTCATCGCGCACCTGGCGCATGGCCTGGCGCATGTCGGAAGCAACGAATCGTTTGATTTTCATGCGTTCGATCCTGTCTTAATCGTCTTGTGCCTATCGCCCGAGGGCCGTCACCAGCTTGACGCGGCGGTTGTCCGGAACCTCGTTGTACGCAAGTACATGCAGGTTCTGGGCCACATGACGCGTGAAGCGCGACAACCATGGACGAAGTGCCGGCGAAACGAGCAGCACGGCCGGTTCACCGGCTGCTTCCTGGCGTCGTGCCGCATCGCCGACACTCTTCTGCAGGCGATCCGCCAGGCCCGGCTCAACGGCCGCGCCAGCGGGACCACCACCCTGCAGGGATTGGAGCAAGATCTGTTCCAGTTCCGGCGCCAAAGTAATGACAGGCACTTCGCTGCCGAGGCCGGCGATTTCCTGGACGATCTGGCGACCCAGGGTGACGCGCACGGCGGCGGCGAGCACGCCCGGATCCTGGCTCTGGCCGGCATGCTCGGCCAGCGATTCCACGATGCCGCGGAAGTTGCGGATGGGCACGCGCTCGGCGAGCAGGTTCTGCAACACCTTGACCACGGCGCCGAGCGACAGGCGCTTGGGCACCAGGTCTTCGACCAGCTTCGGGGTCTGCTGGGCCAGCCGGTCGAGCAGCTGCTGGACGTCCTGGTGGCCGATGAGCTCGTGGGCGTGGTTCTGCAGGATGTGCGACAGGTGCGTGGCGATGACGGTGGCCGGATCGACCACGGTGTAGCCCAGCGTCTGTGCGTGTTCGCGCAGGCCCGGTTCGATCCACACCGCGTCCAGGCCGAAGGCCGGGTCGCGCGTGGCGATGCCGTTGATGGTGCCGTGCACGCGGCCCGGGTCGATCGCGAGCATGCGCTCGGTGTGGATTTCCGCCTCGCCCATGGGCACGCCCATCAGCGAAATGCGATAGCCATGCGGAGCGAGGTCGAGGTTGTCGCGGATGTGCACCGACGGGACCAGGAAGCCGAGTTCCTGCGACAGCTTGCGGCGCACCGACTTGATCCGGGCCATCAGCTCGCCACCCTGCGCCTTGTCCACCAGCGGGATCAGGCGATAGCCGACTTCGAGGCCGACGGTGTCGACCTGGGCCACGTCCTCCCACGACAGCTCGAGGCGTTCGGCGGGCGGCGCCGCTTCCATCGCAGCCAGGTCGGTGCCCGGCGCGCCCGGCATGCCGGCGGCCGGGGCCGGTGCCTGCT
Source organism: Bacillus sp. NP157 (assembly GCA_018889975.1). Classification (NCBI taxonomy): domain Bacteria; kingdom Bacillati; phylum Bacillota; class Bacilli; order Caryophanales; family Bacillaceae; genus Bacillus; species Bacillus sp. NP157. Next base: position 182,707 of record CP076546.1, on the reverse strand, counting down.
TGCGAAGGTGCAGCTTGTAGGCGCCGAAGCCGGCGATGCCGGCCAGCAGCAGGAACGGGATGTTCGGCATGCCCGGGATCAGGCCCATGGTGCCGAGCACGGCGGCGGCCACGGCCAGCGCCTTCGGCTGGCCGAACAGCTGGCCGAACACCTGCTTGCCCATCTCCTGCGACTTGGACACGCGGGTGACGATCACCGCGGTGGCGATCGACAGCATCAGGCCGGGGACCTGGGCGACCAGGCCGTCACCGATGGTCAGCAGCGTGTAGGTGCGCGCGGCTTCGCCGGCCGACAGGCCGTGCTGGAACATGCCGATGAAGAAGCCACCCAGCATGTTGATGACGAGGATGAGGATGCCGGCGGTGGCGTCGCCGCGGACGAACTTCGAGGCACCGTCCATCGAACCGTAGAAGTCGGCTTCCTCGCGGACTTCCTGGCGACGCTCGCGGGCCTGTTCCTGGGTGAGCAGGCCGGCATTGAGGTCGGCGTCGATCGCCATCTGCTTGCCGGGCATGGCATCGAGGGTGAAGCGTGCGGTGACTTCGGACACGCGGGTGGCGCCCTTGGTCACCACCACGAAGTTGATGATGGTGAGGATCGCGAACACCACGAAGCCGACGGCGAAGTTGCCGCCGATGACGAATTCGGCGAACGCCTCGATCACCTTGCCGGCCGCGCCCGGGCCATTGTGGCCGTGCAGCAGGACGACGCGGGTGGAGGCGATGTTCAGCGCCAGGCGCAGCAGGGTGGCGAACAGCACCACGGTCGGGAACGAGGCCAGCTCCAGCGGGCGCATCACGTACATGGTGGCCAGCAGGATCACCAGCGACAGCGCGATGTTGAACGTGAACAGCAGGTCCAGCATGAAGGGCGGCAGCGGCAGCATCATCATGCCGAGCATGATCAGCATCGCCACCGGGGCCGCGACGCCGCGACGGCCGATCTGCCGGAAGGTGCCCATCAGGTTGGTCGAGGCTGCCATCTAAGTCACTTATCCATGCGGTAGGGGCCCATCAGCTCCGGGTCGATCTCTTGCCGGGGCATGTCGGGCGGGAGGTCGCCGGTGGCGATCGCCTGCTTGAGTCGGAACACGTAGGCCAGGATCTGGGCCACGGCCACGTACAGGGCCGAGGGGATTTCGCGTCCGATTTCCGTCGAGTGATACAAGGCTCGTGCCAACGGGGCCGCTTCCACCACGGGAACCTTCGATTCGGTGCCCAGCTGGCGGATCTGCAGGGCGATGACGTCCATGCCCTTGGCCACCACGCGCGGCGCTCCCATGCGGTTTTCGTCGTATTTCAGCGCCACCGAGAAGTGCGTGGGGTTGGCGACGATGACGTCCGCCGTGGGCACGTCTTCCATCATCCGGCGGCGTGCCATCTGGTGCTGCATCTGGCGGATTTTTGACTTCAGCTCCGGCGAGCCCTCGCTTTCCTTGTGCTCGTCCTTCACTTCCTGCTTGGTCATCTTCATCTTCGTGGTGAAGCTGTACTTCTGCCACGGCGCATCGATCAGGCCGATCGCGCCCAGCGCCAGGGCGAAGATAAGCGAGGCGCTGCCGAACATGCCAAAGGCGTGGGCGATGCCCTCCTTCACCGGGCCGGATCCGACCGCGTACATCTCGTTGGTGCTCTTGCGCAGGTACCAGACCAGGGCGGCGCCGATCAGCAGCAGCTTCAGGATGGACTTGCCCAGCTCGACCAGGCCGTTCTTCGAGACCAGCCGCGAGAAGCCCTGGATCGGGTTCAGCCGGTCGAACTTCGGCACCAGCGCCTCGAAGGAGAAGTTCAGGCCGCCCATCAGCGCCGGCGCGGCCACGGCGGCGGCCATGGTCACGGCGAACACCGGGCCGAGCATGCGCAGGGCTTCCAGCACGGCGGTCATCAGCGCACGGCTGAGGCCGTTGGCGGCGAACAGGTCTTCGCGGCCGTAGCTGAGCCCCACGTGCATGATGTTGGCGGCATGCAGGGCGATCTGCTCGCGCGAGGCGATCAGCATGGCCACGCCGGCGAACACCACCACGGCGGTCGACAGGTCGCGCGAACGCGGCAGGTCGCCCTTTTCACGGGCTTCGCGAAGGCGTTTGTCACTAGGTGATTCGGTGCGGTCTTCCTTGTCGCTCTCCTCGCTCATGGCCTACCTCCCGATGAGCTGGCGCATGGCTTGCCATGCATCCGTGGAGAGCGAGTCGAAGGCGCTCGGCAGGCCGCGCAGGGCCAGCCACACCGCGACCATGCCGAGGCAGATGGTGATCGGGAAGCCGACCGCGAACAGGTTCATCGACGGCGCGGAGCGGCTGATGGCGCCGAACCCGAGGTTGACCACCAGCAGGGCGGTCAGCGCCGGCAAGGCGACGCGCACGGCGCCGGCGAACAGGTGGCTGGCAAAGGTCAGCACGCCCCAGATGCCGTTGGTGCCGATGCCCTCGCCGCCCACCGGCAGGCTGCGGAAGCTCTCGGCCAGCAGGTCGATCAGCTGCAGGTGGCCATTCAGGGTGAGGAACAGCAGGGTCACCAGCATCGTGTAGAACTGGCTGAGCACCGGCGTGGTGCCGCCGACGCCGGGGTTGACCACTTCGGCGAAGCCCAGGCTCATCGCCTGGGATACGAACTGGCCGCCGAACGACACGGCTTCGAAGACCAGCTTCAGGATGAAACCGATCGCCGCGCCGACCAGCACCTGCTGGGCCATCGTAGCGATGCCCTGGGCCGACAGCGGGCGCACGTCGAGCGGCGCCAGCGGCGCCAGCACCACGGTCAGCATGATGGTGAGGGCCAGCCGGATGCGCACGGGAATGACCGTGGCGCCCAGCACGGGCGCCACGAGCATCAGGCCGGTGATGCGGGCGAGCGCCCAGCAGGCGCTGCCGACCCAACCCTCGAGCTGGCCGAGGTCGAGTGGCATCAGCGCACGGCCTGGGGCAGCGATTCGATGAGCGAGCGGGTGAAGTCGACCATGGTGCGCAGCATCCACGGGCCGGTGATGATCGCGACCAGGGCCATGCAGATCAGCTTCGGGATGAAGCTGAGGGTCTGTTCGTTGATCTGCGTCGCGGCCTGGATCATGCCGACGATCAGGCCTACCGCCAGCGCGGTGAGCAGCAACGGCGCACCGATCAGCATGGCGATGTGCAGGGCCTGCTGGCCGAAGCCGATGACCGATTCGGGCGTCATTGGTAGAAGCTCCCGGCCAGCGTACCCAGCAGCAGGGTCCACCCGTCGACCAGCACGAACAGCATGATCTTGAACGGCAGGGAGATGATCATCGGCGAGACCATCATCATGCCCATGGACATCAGCACGGAGGCGACGACAAGGTCGATGATCAGGAACGGGATGAACAGCAGGAAGCCCATCTGGAAGGCGGTCTTGAGCTCACTGGTGACGAACGCGGGCAGCGCGACGCGGTAAGGCACGGCGTCGCGGTCGGCGTACGGCTGCTCGCCGGCCAGCTTGGTGAACAGCTGCAAATCGGGCTCGCGGGTCTGCTCGAGCATGAAGTGCTTGAACGGCGCGGCGGCGGCCGGCAGTGCGTCCTGCACGCTCATCTGGCCGTCCATGTAGGGCTTGAGCCCGGCGTCGTAGGCCTTGTTCAACACAGGCGACATGACGAACAGGGTGAGGAACAGCGACAGGCCGAGGATGACCTGGTTCGGCGGCGTGCTGTTGGTGCCCAGCGCCTGCCGCAGGAAGCCCAGCACGATGATGATCCGGGTGAACGAGGTCATCATCAGCAGGATGGCCGGCAGCACCGTCAGCGCGGTCATCAGCGCCAGCATCTGGATCGACAGCGACCACTGCTGGCCGCCGTTGCTACCCGGCTGCACGTTCACCAGGGGAATGCCCGGCGGCTCCGCGGCGAACACCGCGAAGGGGCTGAGCAGCAAGGCCAGGAAGACGGCCCACTTCAGGTACTTCATGGACGCTTCCACTGGGAAAGGATGTCGCGAAAACCGCGCAGCGCCGGGCCGTCCGACGGCGTGCCGTCGTCCTGCACCGGGGTGTCGAGGACGTGCAGCGTGCGCAGGCCGCCGGTGGGCGATGCGCCTACCAGCAACTGCTTGCCGCCCACCTCGATCAGCATGACCTTCTCCTTGATGCCGACCGGCAGCGATTCGATGATGCGGATCTTCCGGCCACCGGGGCGGATCCGCGCCTGGGCGCGGCGGCTGAGCCAGCCGACGAAGAAGATCAGCGCAACGACGCCGAACAGGCTGACCAGCACGCGGACGATTTCCGCGCCGGAATCCACTGCCGGGGCAGCGATCGGCGCGGCCACCGGGGCCGCCAGCAAGGCACAGGGGAGGAAGCCACCCACGAGGGCAGCGGCGATACGGCGCATGGGAGGCCTCAACGAAGCTTGCGGACGCGTTCGGCCGGGCTGATCACGTCGGTCAGGCGGATGCCGAACTTCTCGTTGATCACCACGACTTCGCCATGGGCGACCAGGGTGCCGTTGACGAAGACGTCGAGCGGCTCGCCGGCGGCGCGATCCAGTTCCACCACCGAGCCCTGGTTGAGCTGCAGGAGGTTGCGGATGCTGATCTTGGTCCGGCCCACTTCCATGGCCATGGTGACCGGCACGTCGAGGATGACGTCGAGGTTCACGTCGCTACCCAGGCCCATGGACTTGGTGAGATCGGCGGCGCCGTCGACGGGTTCGAGGATGGTGGGTTCGTTCATGGCGAAGGGTCCGGAAGCGTTACTGGGATGACGATCCAGTGAAGCAAACGGCGTGCCATGCTTTTGGCAGGCGACGGAAGAACGTTTTTCGAAGGTTTTTCCGTGGGTTAGCCGGGGGCTTGCGAGGTGCGGCCAGGGCGTTCCAGGTGGCCTGGACGGAAAGCTGACGCTCGACGGCAGTTAGTCACCGCGGCGGTCAGTTGACGTCACTACGGTACATGCGCAAAGGCGGCAAGAGCGCGCGGGGCATTGGCCGGAACGTGGGCATCCCCGGCCGCTGGACGTGAACCGTGTAGGAGCGCGCCTGCGCGCGATTGGGGAATGCGAAAGAGCGTATCGAGTACCGGGTTGAGAGTACCGGGTTGAGAGTACCGGGTTCAGAGCACCCGGTTGATAGTACCGGGTGGGTGGTGGCCCCCTGCCCCCCCCAATCGCGCGCGGGCGCGCTCCTACACGGGTTCGGTGAGGACGGGGGGTGGCGGGGCCTGGCGGAGCGACGGGCGGCGCATGTGGCCTTCGAACTGCACGGCCTTGTTGCCGGCGGCGTTGGCCATGCGTCCGCGGAAAATGGGCACGTCTTCGGCGAACACCGTGGCCAGGTCGGGCAGGTTGATCGGGATGACGTCACCCTTGCGCAGGTGCAGGAAGTCGCCGATGGTCAGGCGCGCCTCGGCGAGCATGGAGGTGACTTCCACTTCCGCGTCGAGGATTTCCTCGTGCAGGTTCTGGATCCAGCGCTCGTCACGCTCGGCCCGGTCGCTCTGCACGCCGGCGTCGAGCAGTTCACGGATCGGCTCGACCATGGAATACGGCAGGGTCAGGTGGATTTCCCCACCGCCGCCATCGAGCTCGACGTGGAAGCGCGAGACCACCACGGTTTCCGTTGGGCTGACGATATTGGCGAACTGCGGATTGATCTCCGAGTTCAGGAACTCGAACTGCATCTTCAGCACCGGCGCCCAGGCTTCGGCCATGGACGAGAACGCCTCGGCCAGCACGATCTGGATGACCCGGTTTTCCGTCGGGGTGAAATCCCGGCCTTCGATGCGGGCATGGAAACGGCCGTCGCCCCCGAAGAAATTGTCGATCACCGTGAACACCAGGCGCGGCTCGAAGACCATCAGCGCGGTGCCGCGCAAGGGCTTGATCCGGATCAGGTTCAGGTTGCTCGGCACGGCCAGCGAATGGACGTACTCGTTGAACTTGGTCATCTTCACGCCGAGCACCGACACTTCGCAGGACTTGCGCAGCACGTTGAACAGGTTGGCGCGGAAATAACGGGCAAAGCGGTCGTTGACCATCTCCAGCGTCGGCAGGCGGCCGCGGACGATGCGGTCCTGCTGGGTGAAGTCATAGTCCAGCACGGAGCCCGGCAGCGGCGGGGGCTCGATCTCGGTTTCCACCGAGCCGCCTTCCACGCCTGCGAGCAGGGCGTCGATTTCTTCCTGGGTGAGAATGTCGCTCATGGCCGGACGGCTCCCGTCACTGCATGATGAAGCTGGTGAAATACAGGGCGTCGACGCCCGGACGGCCGATCTTTTCCTTCAGCACGCGCTGCACCTCGGCCAGGGCCGCGGCCTGCAGCTTCTGCTTGCCCTGCACGTCGGACAGCGACTTCACGTCCTGCGCCGAAAACAGCATGAGCAGGGCATTGCGGATCTCCGGATCGGCTTCCTTGGCGGCGGTGATCGCCTCCGGATCGTGCGACATCACGTTGACGCCCACCTGGAGGAACCGCAGCGCGGTCTCGTCCTGGAAGTTAACGACGAACGCCGGGTCCAGCTGCAGGTAAACGGCCGGCTTGGCCTTGGCGGCTTCCGCGGCGGCCTGTTCGGCGCTCTTCGGATGCTTGCCCTTGAGCAGGAAAAAGGCACCGCCACCACCGGCGGCCAGCACGAGCACGGCGATGATCAGCAGCAGCTTGCCCTTGCCTTTCTTCTTCGGGGCGCCTTCGGCGGCTTCGTTCTTCGCGGTGGCCATGCAGGTGGAACCTCTGTAATGCGGATGCGGAATGGTCTGGCCCACGCGGGCCCCGCTGGTATTGTTGCAAGCGGCGTGCCATCTCGCACGGTGGCAATCGACGTTTCAGAGCCCTTGTTTCAAGCGGTTTCCGGCCTTGGGCGGCTTATGACGCGACAGGCGGAAAATTGACGCGTGACGTCAGTACGTCACGCGTCCGGTCAAGGCGATCAGGCGACTTCGTTGAGCAGGCCGCGCGACACGGACGAGGTCGCCACGGTGGCCACGGCGTCGCTGCCGGCGTCGGCATCGCTGCCCTGCCCGGTTTGGCCCTGGGCCTGGCCGCTGCCGTTCTGCTGCGCATTCCCCTGGTTCACCGAAGCCTGGCCCAGCGAGAGGCCGTGGTGGGCCAGCATGCTGTCGAGGTTGGACAAGGTCTGCTGCACGGCGTGAACCGCGGCGGGGTGCTGGGCCATGATGGCCACGTTGACCTTGCCGCCGTCCATGCTTACGCGCACGTCCATGCTGCCCAGTTCTTCCGGGTGCAGCTTGATACGCGCTTCCTTGACCGATCCGGCCGCCGACCCCATCCACGCGATCTGCTCGCCCAGCTCCTGGGCGAACTGCGGCGAGGTCGCCGCCTGGGTGGACTGCAATTGCATCGTCGTGCCGTCCTGGCCTTGCAGCTGTGCGTGGGCGAACGGCATCGGGCTGGTACTGCCGAGGTCGACGCCGGCCGTACGGTCCTTGCCATCGCCCGCCGCCGGCGTGGCGAGCAGCGCGGCGAACGGCGAGCCGAGGCCCGTTGTGGGTGCCGCAGTGTCGGTCGACGCCGTGGCATTGAGGCCAAGTGCGTTCAGCCCGGCGTCCTTCGCCGCGGCGAGGCCGCCGACGGCATCGCCGGTCTGTCCGGTAAGTGCATCCTTCGCCGCGCCAAGCGCCTTCGCGGCAACCTGGGTCACCGCGGTCGGCACGCCGATCAGCGCAAGCACTGACGCAGCCAGCGACGTATCGTCGCCCTGGCTCGCGCCAGCCTTGCCGGCATCCTGGTCGGCGTCCTTCGCTTTGGCCGTGGCATCGTCCTTCGCATCCGCGCCGGTATCCGACGAGGCGGATGCGCTGCCGGACGCCGTCGACGAGGACGACGAGGTGTCGTCCGCCGCCTTCGCCTTGCCGTGGGTGGTGTCGTGCGTGTGCGCGACGCCCTCAGGCTTCTTCGCTACCGGGCGCGCCGACATCGTCGGCGCCGAATCTTTCGACGCGCTGCTGGCGTGGCGTGCCGTGGCGTGCGCGGCATCCATCGCCGTGCTGAACTGCGTCGAGCGCGTGTCGTCATGGCCGCCCGAGGCCGGCTCGGGCGTGGCCGCCTTCGTAGCCGGGCGGGCTGCATTGAGGAGAAGCGAAGCGTTATTCATGGCATGGACTCGATGGTTTCGACCGGCGCGCGACATGGGTGAAAGCCCCTAAGCCTCGTGCCTTGGTGTACGACGGTATTGCGAGCGCTCGTCGGCCTGCTCCTGCTCGCGCCGATCCTGCGATTTGCGTTCCTGTTCGCGGTATTTCGCGGTCACGGAATCCAGTGCTTTCGCGCGGCCACGTGCATCCGCCCAATCCGTGCGGGCACGCTCCAGCGCGCGCTCGCGGCGCTGCACTTCGCCCAGCTGCTGCACGATGGCCATGTCGACCTTCTGCAGGAACTGCTGGCGATTGAGCAATTCGGCCACGCTGATGCCGTTGGGCATCTCGGCGTATTCGTTGCGATAGCGGCGCAGCTCGTCGAGCTGGTGCCCGGCCTCGACCACGGCACGCTGGTGCGTGGCCAGCGCACGGGTGGCCTCCTCGGCCTTGTCGGCCGCGAGGTCCACCACCGGCTGCAGGCGATCGGCGCGGGACGGCATCAGCCGGCCTTCGCCGCGTCAGCCAGGCCGGCTTCCGCTTCGTCGAGGAAGACCGGCGTATCCGTTTCCTGCTGGAGGAAGGCCGACAGCTTCGGGTACAGCGCAATCGCTTCGTCGGTACGCGGATCGCTACCCTTCTGGTAGGCGCCCACGGCAATCAGGTCACGCTGCTGGCGATACGCCGAATAGACCTGGCGGAAACGCTGCGCGGAACGCATGTGCTCCTTGCTGACCACCGAGTGCATGACGCGGCTGATCGACGCTTCGATGTCGATCGCCGGGTAATGCCCGGCCTCGGCCAGGTCGCGCGACAGCACGATGTGGCCATCGAGGATGGCACGCGCCGCATCGGCGATCGGGTCATGGCGGTAATCGTCACCCTCGGTCAGCACGGTGTAGAAGGCGGTAATCGAACCGCGGCCTTCGGCATCGTTGCCGGCGCGCTCGACCAGGGCCGGCAGCATCGCGAATACGGACGGCGGATAACCCTTCGTGGCCGGCGGCTCGCCGATGGCCAGCGCGATCTCACGCTGGGCCTGGGCGTAGCGGGTCAGCGAATCCATCAGCAGCAGGACGCGCTTGCCCTGGTCGCGGAAATGTTCGGCCACGGCCGTGGCGACCTGCGCACCACGCAGGCGCGACAACGGCGGCGCGTCGGCCGGTGCGGCGATGACCACGGCGCGGCGACGGCCCTCTTCGCCCAGCGTGTGGTCGACGAATTCCTTCACTTCGCGGCCGCGCTCACCGATCAGGCCGACGACGACGACATCCGCATTGGTGAAGCGGGTCATCATGCCCATCAGCGTCGACTTGCCGACGCCGGAGCCCGCGAACAGGCCGATGCGCTGGCCGCGACCCACGGTGAGCAGGGAATTGATGGCGCGCACGCCGGTATCGAGCGGGGTGTCGATCGGCTGGCGCAGCATCGGGTTGATCGGATCGCGACGCAGCGGTGCACGGTCGCGGGTGAGCAGCGGGCCCATGCCATCGAGTGGCACGCCGTCCGGACCGATCACGCGGCCGAGCAGGGCGTCGCCGACGGGAACGCCCGACACCGAAGCAACCGGGGTGACCCGGGCATTCGGCAACACACCGTGCATTTCGCCGGTAGGCATCAGCAACAGGCGGCCGTCGGAAAAGCCGACGACCTCGGTCTCAAGCTGTTTGCCGTCGGCGCCGGCCACCATGCAGCGCGAGCCGACTGGCGCTTCGCAGCCAACGGCTTCGAGCGTAAGGCCGACTACGCGGCGCAACTTGCCTTCGGCCTGCAGGGGACGCACGCGCTCGACGTTGGCGCGCTGTACCGCCAGGGTGTCGCGCCAGTGCGCGTCACGCGCCGCCTTGTGCGAATCCGCGTTCACGAGGCGTCGGGCTCACCGGCATCGTCGGCATCGACGGCGCCCTGCCCCTGCAGCACGCTGTCGACGACCGCCGCAAGGCGGGTGCGGACGCGCGCGTCGAGGCGCGAGTGCTCGCTTTCCAGGCGCACGTCGCCGCGTTCCAGCGATGCGTCGTCGACGACGGTGCCTTCGTGATCCTGCCCCGAACGATGCTCGCGAACCAGCGCGGCATCGGCGGGATTCAGATGGATTTTCAAATGGCGCGAAGCCGCCGGCAAGGCGTCCACGGCCTGGCGCACCACGTCCAGGATCTGCTCCGGACGGGTGGCGATGTCATAGCCGAGCACGCGCTCGGCGATCAGCGTCGCCAGCATCGCGAGATCGCCGGCCACGTCGTTGTCGAGTTCGGCGAACGGACGCTCCACGGCGGCAAACAACGCGTCCAGCCGCGCCACCTGCGCTGCGAGCTCGCGTTTAGCCATCGCCCGGCCTTCGTTCATGCCCGCATTGAAACCTTCTTCGCGGGCCTGGCGTTCGATCGCTTCCAGCTCGGCCACGGTGGGCCGATGCGGCACGTCGTCGGCTTCGGCCTCGTCGGCCTGCACGTGGTCGACGCCGCCCACGACGGGCAGTTCCCAACGCTGGTACTGGTCGGCGCGCTCGCGGGCAAGGATCGAGGTGAGGCTCATCAGACGAATTCTTCCCCGCCACCGGCGAGATTGATCTGGCCCGCGTCAGCCAGGCGGCGCGCGGTAGCCAGCACTTCCTTCTGCGCCGCATCCACCTCGGAGAGGCGGACCGGACCCTTCACTTCCAGGTCGTCGCGCAGCATGTCGGCCGCACGCTTGGACATGTTGGCGAAAATCTTCTCGCGGATCGCCGCGTCGGCACCCTTCAGTGCGGTGATCAGGCGTGCCGACGGCACTTCGCGCAGCAGCACCTGCATGCTGCGGTCGTCGAGTTCGGCAAGATCGTCGAACACGAACATCAATTCTTCGATGCGCTCGCCCAGGCCCGCGTCGATGCCGCGGATGGTGCCCATCAGCTCGGCTTCGCGTGCGGTTTCCATCGCGTTGAGGATGTCGGCCGCGGCCTTCAGGCCACCCACGGTCGCCGACTTGAGCTTGCTTGAGTTGCCGGAGAACTGGCGCTCCATGATTTCGTCGAGCTCGTTCAGGGCATGCGGCTGCACGCCGTCGAGCGTGGCGATGCGCATGACCACGTCGCTGCGCGTGCGCGCCGGCAGGTAACCGATGACTTCGGCGGCCTGGTCCGGCTCGAGATGGGCCAGCACCAGCGCGATGATCTGCGGGTGTTCCTGGCCGATCATCTCGCCGATGGCACGGCTTTCCATCCACTTCAGCGACTCGAGGCCCTTGCTGCTGCGACCCAGCAGGATCCGGTCGATCAGGCCACCGGCCTTGTTCTCGCCCAGTGCGTTGACCAGGATGCGGCGGATGTAGTCCTCGGTGCCCACGCCGATGGCGGTGTGTTGACCGACATCTTCCTGCAGCTTGGTCAGCACCGTCTCGACCTGCTCCTTCGAGACGTTCTTCAGCTGGGCCATGGCCGTGCCCACGGCCTGCACGTCGCGTGCGCCGAGGTGCTTCAGGATCGACGCGGCATCTTCCTCACCCAGGGTGAGCAGCAGGATGGCCGCTTTCTGCGCGCCCGTCAGGGCTTCTTTCTGCTCAGCCGCCATCGTCGGATACCCAGCTCTTCACGACCTGCGCCACCTGTTTCGGATTCTCGGCAGCCATGCGCTTGGCAAGGCCGACCTTCTGTTCGTAAGCCAGCAGCGCCGGCGAACCGAGCTGCGGCTGGGACGACGTATGGACGCGATCCGGGGTCATGTCGTTGTCGTCGACCATCACCGACACGGTCGGCATCGGGCCGGCCAGGGCCATGCCCTGCTGCATCGAGGGGGCCGGCTTGAGCAGGCCCTTGAGCATTGGCCGGAGGACGAAGAAGCCGACGATCAGCGCGACCATCACGCCCAGCCCCTGCTTGATCAGGTCGAGCATGCCCGGACGCTCCCAGAATGCCGGGCTTTCCGGGGCGTCCTCGGCGGTCACGCCGTGGAACGCCTCGTTGATCACGCTGACGCTGTCGCCACGCGCGGCACTGAAGCCGACGGCGTTCTTGGTCAGTTCGGTCAGGCGCTGCAGCTCTTCGCTGGTGAACGGCACGCTCTTGGTCTTGCCGTCCTTGTCAGCGACCGTCTTGTTGTCGACGACGACGGCGACGCTGAGGCGCGCGACCTTGCCGGCCGGGTCGGTGACATGGCTGACGGTGCGGTCGAGTTCGTAGTTACGCGTGGCGCTCTGGGTCTGCTGCGACGGATTCTGCGCAGTCTGCGTCGTGGTCGCCTGGCCCGGCGTGGCCGGCTTGCCGGCGGCCGGGTTGGCGGCGGTGGCGTTGCCACCCGCGTTCGGCGGCTGGTTGCTCAGCGCGCCCGGGACGCCACCGTTGGTGGCCGGATCGGTACGCGTGTCGCTGCTGGTCTGCTCGCTGCGCAGCGCCGGGTTGTCGTGGTTGAAGGTTTCGCTGGCCTTCTCGGTGGACGAGAAGTCGAGGTCGGCGAACACCTGTGCGCGCACCTTGCCGGCGCCGACGAGCGGCGAGAGCAGGTCTTCCACGCGCTGCGTGTAGGTGGCTTCGATGCGGTTGGACAGGCGCAGGCGGTTGTCGCCGATGGCGGCCGGGCTATCCGGATCGTTCTGGGTCAGCAGGTTGCCGGTCTGGTCGATCACCGAGACCTGGCGCGTGTCGAGCTCCGGCACGCTGGCGGCGATCAGGTGGACGATGGCGGCGACCTGGCCCTGGTCGAGCGTGCGACCCGGGTAAAGCGTGACGACGACCGACGCACTGGCCGGCTTGTTGTCGCGGATGAAGGCGGACGGCTTCGGCAGCGCAAGGTGGACGCGTGCGGCACGCACCGACTGCAGGCCGGCGATGGTGTTGCCGAGATCGGCTTCGAGTGCGGACTGGTAGCGCGAACGCTCGGCCATATCGCTCATGCCGAACGGCGAATCGGACTGCGGCTGTGCGTTGGCCGTGCCCTGCGGCAAGCCCTGCCCCGCCAGCTTCAGGCGCACCGCGGCCACGTCGGCCACCGGCACGAAGATCGAGCTGCCGTCGTTGCTCAGCGTGTACGGTTCGTTCTGGGTCTGCAGCGCCTGGGTCACGGCGGCTGCGTCCTTCTGTTCCAGGCCACCATAGAGCAGGCCGTAGTTCGGTGCACGCGACCACATCACCGCGGCGATGCCGATGGCGACGGCGCCTGCGATGCCCGCGAGCATCATCAGCTGGCGCGCCGCAGGCGTCTGCGACAGCGACTTCAGCGAGTGCATGCGCGAGGCCGTGCTGCTGTCCGTATTGGCAACGCCGTTATCAGCCATGGTCGGTGTTCAGTCCTGTGATTCGTGTCAGGTCGATCAGATCGACATGTTCATGATTTCTTTGTACGCATCGACCATCTTGTTGCGCACTTCGGTCATCGCGCGGAACGAGAGGTCGGCTTTCTGGCCCTGGATCATCACCTGGGCAAGGTCCACGCCCGGGTCGCCGCGCTCGAAGGCCGTGGACAGCTGGCCGGCCTTCGCCTGTGTTTCGTTGACGCCGTCGATCGACTGCTTGAGCAGGTCACCGAACGCGCCCTTCTGCGCGGGGGCGGTTTCGCCCACGCCGCGGATGGCGGGCATTTCGGTCTGCGCGCTGATGCGGCGCATCTGGAGCAGGAGGCTGTTGACGTCGATCGTGGTCATGACGGTTTTCCAACGCGTATTCGTCTTACCGACACTTCAAGCACGACCCATGCCAATCACTCTGGCAGGATCAGCCCACCTGCGCGGCTTCGGACAAGCCGTACTTGCGCAGCTTTTCCACCAGGGTGGTGCGCTGCACGCGCAGCAGCTTGGCTGCGTGGGCGACGACGCCGTTGGCGGAATTCAGCGCCTGGCGGATCAGGCCGATTTCGATGCCGGCAAGGTGGTCCTTCAGGTCGAGGCCGCCCTGCGGCAGCACCGACGGATCACCCTCGCCGCTGTAACGGAAGGTTTCCGTCACTTCCGGCTCGGCTTCCATCATGGCGATGAGCGCCGCACCCGATACTTCCTCAACCGGCATGGCACCGCGGTACTTTTCCGGCAGGTCCTGCGCGCGGACATCGCCCTGCGGCATCAGGATGGCCATGCGCTCGACCAGGTTCGACAGCTCGCGGACATTGCCCGGCCAGGCGTGCTGGCACAGCGCGTTCATGGCGCTGGGGTTGAAGCGGACCGACGACAGGCCACGGGTGACCAGGCGCTGGTTGAACTCCGAGATGAGCGCCGGCAGGTCTTCCAGGCGCTGGCGCAGCGGCGGCATTTCCAGCGGGAACACCGACAGGCGGTAGAAAAGGTCTTCGCGGAAGCTGCCGCGCTCGATGGAAGCTTCCAGGTCACGATGGGTGGCCGCGATGATGCGCACGTCGCAACGCTGCGGGCGGTTGCCGCCGACGCGCTCGAACACGCGCTCCTGAAGCACACGGAGCAGCTTCACCTGCATCGGCAGGCTCATGTCGCCGATTTCGTCGAGGAACAGCGTGCCGCCCTCGGCCAGCTCGAAGCGACCCTTGCGCGAGCTGATGGCGCCGGTGAACGCGCCCTTCTCGTGGCCGAACAGTTCGCTTTCCAGCAGTTCTGCCGGAATCGCGCCACAGTTGATGGCGATGAACGGCTTGTCGCGACGCGGCGAGCAATCGTGGATGGTGCGGGCGACCAGTTCCTTGCCGCTGCCGGATTCACCCAGCACCAGCACGCTGCTGTCGAACGGGGCGACCTGGCGGATCAGCGAGTTGACCCGCTGCATCGGGCCGGACTGGCCGACGAAGCGCAGGCTGGACGGCATCGCCGGCTGCACGCGGGCCTGGAGGGCACGCAGGGCTTCCTGCAGGCGCTCGTAGCGCAGCGGCATGTCGATCAGTTCGACCTGCTGGTTGGTGTCGTCGGCAATGAGCGAGGTGGCGATCGGCGAATCGGCGGCGACCAGCATCGGCAGCTGGCGACCCTGGCGGCCCAGCGGAGCCAGGTAACCTTCGAGCTCGGCTTCGTCTTCGACCGTGCCGACGTAGGCACCGCGCCACGATTCGTTCGCATCGGCGACATCACCACGGCTGGCGACGACCGGGCGGTAGCCCAGGAAGGCGAGCGCCGAGCTGATGGCATCGGCGCGGGTGCGGTCGGATTCGACGACGAGAAAGTTGGACGACTTCACCGGAGATACCTCGCATTGCAGTAAGGAAGAAGGCCCCAATCGGCGGGTTCGCGATGGAATCCCGTCGCCTTCGTTGCAAGGTATCAATCAAGGAGCGTGCCAACGCCGGAAAACCGGCGGGAAAAGCCTGAAATCCGTGTAGGCCGTCGTCAATTCGCCGTGTGAGGAAAACCTTTTCGGCAAGTGGTTAAAACGTGAAGACCGGGGTCAGCGTCAGCCGTGACGACACGCGTCACGAATGTGACGCAAGATGGTACGCGTCGGACTTACGTCACGTGACGTAAAATGTCACGTCTGGGCAGCGTGGGCCCTGGCTTCGGCCACTTGCCGGCGATGTTGCCGGAAAACCAGCCTTTCCAGCTCGTCGCGGACGGATTCTGAGAGGCCTTCGAAGGCTACGAAGCCCTTGCCATCGCTCGGGCCCGACTCGCGGATCCCCGGAAGTTCCAGCGGCAGGGCCCGGCAGGCGTCGAAATGGATCTTCAGCAGCACCGGCTGGCCGACCGGCGGGAGCACGTCCCACGGCAGCGCGGCACCCAGGGCGTTGAAGCGCACGGCCAGCCGCGGAGGCAGGGCCGATTGCGGCAGGAGCAGCCGGTTCACGATCTCCATGAGGACGTTGAGCTTGGCGTCGAGCCGGGCCACTTCCTGGCCCAGGGCGTTGTCGTCCTCGC
The DNA here is from genome assembly GCA_018889975.1 of Bacillus sp. NP157. Taxonomy (NCBI): domain Bacteria; kingdom Bacillati; phylum Bacillota; class Bacilli; order Caryophanales; family Bacillaceae; genus Bacillus; species Bacillus sp. NP157. Next base: position 166,898 of record CP076546.1, on the reverse strand, counting down.
CCGTATCTATACGTCGGTCCATGAGGGCGGCGACGGCGACCAGCACGCTGGCGTTGCGGTCGTTGATCGAGGCGAGGGCTGCCGGGGAGAGCCGCTCGCCGGCTTCGAGGGTGGCGTGGAACCGGGCGTCCCAGGCGACCCGCTCAGAAAAGGCCTTCCATGTTTCGTCGCTCATGGGCCTGCCACCGTCCGCCGGGAATCAGAACGAAGTATACGCAGCCACTGCACGGCGCACGCGGCGCGAGGCGTCCAGGGCGATCATCGTTTCGTCGCGGGCCGCCGAGACCAGGTCCTTGATCAGGTTGTCCATCAGCATGATCGACTTGAGCGACTCCAGCGTCTGCGGTGCCGGACGCATGGTGCCGGAGCGCAGCACGGGGTCGCGCCGGGCCTCGAGGTCGGCCAGGTCGTCCCAGCGGCCTTCGCTGGCGGCCGAATGCATGGCCTCGGTCAGGCTCAGGACCTGGTCGAGGTCGCAGAACGGGGTGGCGCTCATGCGCCGGCCTCGGCCGCCACCTGGCGCGCTTCGGCCGGGATCGCCACCCAGCTGTCGCGGATCTGGCCGAGCAGGCCGGCGACTTCCTCGAGGGCATCGGTGTCGGCGTGCAGGTTGGCGTGCAGCAGGCGGCGGGCCATGTAGTCGTAGAGGGCTTCGAGGCGGCCGACCAGCGGGGTGTCGATGTCGTGGTTCAGGCTCGACTGCAGGCCACCGAGGATTTCGATCGCCTTGGAGATCGCCTCGCCACGCCCGGCAATGCTGCCGGTGGCGATGCAGGCCACCGCCAGGCGGATGCGCTCGAGCGCACCGTCCATGAGGAGGGTGATGAGGCCGTGCGCGTCGGCCGCTTCGATGCCACCGCCGGTACGAACCTGCTGGTAGGCGCCTGCGCCGCGGGAATATCCCAGTGCCATGTCTTGTCTTTCCTGCCCGGTCTTACGACTTGTTCGAGTTGTTCAGCGAGTCGAACTGCTGCTGGAGGTAGCTGCTGGTGCTGCTGAGCTTGGTCATCATGGTGTCGAGCGCGGTGTACTGCGTCGTGAGCCGCTTGGTGTAGTCCTGCATCGTCACGTCGTAGTCCGACTGCTCCTGCGCAATGTCCTTCGCCTTCTGGTTAAGGTTGGCGGTGCGCTGGGTGAGGATGCCGGAGCTGGAGGTCCAGCCGGTGATCAGCTTGTCGAGCTTCGGCGCGATGCCGTTGGTGCCGCTGAGCAGGTTCTGCGTCTCCTTGGGATTGGAGGCCATGAACTTGGTCAGCTTGGTCGAATCGAATTTCAGCGTGCCATCCACCTGGAACGACACACCGAGGTCGCTGAGCGAGCTGGGGCCGCCGTTGGCGGCAGCCGACTGGCCACCGAGCAGGTTGGTGACCTGGCTCTTGAGCGACATGACCGTGGCGTCGCCGATGAGGGCGCCGACCTGCTGGTTGGTCGCGTCGTACTTGGTCAGGGTCTGGTAGGTGGAGACGAACGAGTTATACGCCGTGACCAGGCCCTGCATCGCCGTGCTCACCGCCGAGGTGTCGGTGGTGATGTTGACGCTGCTGGTGCCTTCCTTGGTCAGCGAAAGCGTGATGCCATCGATCGCCGAAGCGACCGTGTTGGTCGGGCTGGTCGCCGCCGTACCGTCGATCGTGAACTCGGCATCCTGCGCCTTGGTGGTCGGCGTGCCGGTCGTCGGGTCGAAAGCCAACTGGGAAAGGCCGCCATCGCCGCCGCTCGCACTCACCGAAAACGCATTGGCCGCGCCCGTGGAGGTGGCATTGAGCACCAGGTGCGCGCCATCCGTACCGGTGACGATGCTGGCGGTGACGCCGGGGTTGTCCGAGGCCTTGTTGATCTTGTCGCGAATGTCCTGCAGCGAGTTGCCCGTGGTGCCGATGTCCAGGCTCATGGACTTGCTGCCGACCGCGATGGTCAGGGTGCCACTGCCGACGGCCGCCGTGGAACTGGCGATGGCGCTGGAAGTGGTCTTCTGCGCGGCGGCGAGCTTGCCGACCACGATGTTGTAGCTGCCCGGGACAGCGGTGCTGTCGGCCGTGGCGGTCAGGACCGAGGAATCGCCGAGCGAGGTCTTCTGCGTGGTGAACGCGGAACCGTCGGTCAGCGCCTTGATCGCGCCCTGCAGGTTGGTCAACGACGAGGTGAAGTTGCCAATGGCGGAAATCTGGGTGGTGTTGGTGGTGCTGGCGTCCGAAAGCTGCTTGTCTTTCGCGGCGCGCTTGTTTGCCACGAGGTTGGAGACGATCGATGCGACGTCGATCGAACTGGAACCAAGGGTGACAGTGCTGGAACTGGCCATGAGACTCTCCGTAGAAGACGCCTCACTGCCCTGGGCGCCAATTTGCCGACGGGTAGCCCTGCATGCAGGACTACCCGTGGCAACTTAAGCAATTACCCTGCCAACCCCTGGGCTAAGCCAGGGGAGGCGGAGCTCCGGGCCGATTAGCCGAGGAGCTTGGTCACGATCTGCTGCGAGGAGTTCGCGGTGGCGAGCACCGAGACGCCAGCCTGCTGCAGGATCTGCGCCGAAGACATGTTCGCCGTTTCCTGGGCGAAGTCGGCGTCGGTGATGGCCGACTTCGACGAGGTCAGGTTCTGCGAGATGTTCTGCAGGTTGGAGATGGTCGACTCGAAGCGGTTCTGCACGGCACCCAGGTCCGAACGGAGGCTGGAGACCGACTGCAGGGCCGCATCGATGCGCTCGATCGTTTCGTTCGCGCCGTCGACGGTCTTCACGCTCGAATCGGCAAGGGTCTTGCCCGAGTCACCCACCGCACCGGCGGTGAAGCCAGCCGAGGCCGGGGCGGTGCCGCCGATCGTGATGGCCGAGGACGAACCGAACTTCAGCGACTGCGTGCCGTCGGTCGCGGTCGAGACGTAGGCATTGATGCCCTGGCCCGACTTGGCGTTGATGGCGTCGGCGAGGTCCTGCACGCTGTTGTACTTGCCAGCGAGGTCGAACGCGTCGTTGTCGCCGACCTTGACCGTGACGGCGCCAGCCGCGAGGGTCAGGCCACCGGTGGTGGCGGGAGCGGCTGCGACGGCAGCGGCACCGGGCGTGGTCGAGAGCTGCGCACCGAGCACGGAATCCGCCGAGTCGTCGATCACCGGAGCAGCGCCGGCGCCGGCCGTGTTGTTGGTGAAGGTCAGGTTGCCGCCGTTGACGCTGGCGGTGACGCCGGTCAGCTGGCTGTTGATGTCGGTCAGCATGTCCGCCTGGGTGGCGTACGTACCGGTCAGGGTCACCGTAGCGGAGCCGACCTTGAAGGTCTTGTCGCCACCGCTGTAGTCGAGGCCCGGGGCGCCCGTCATGACGGTGTTGCCGGCAACCGCGGCCGAACCCGTGGTGGCAGCGGCCGCCGCCGGGATGACCGGGGTGGCCGAACCGGTGTTCAGCTGGCCGATCTGGCTGGCCTTCATGCCCTTGTCGAGGCCGACGGTGATGACTTCACCGACGTTGGCGCCGACCTGGAAGCTGAGGTTCTGGGCGGAGCCGTCCAGCACCTTCATGCCGTTGAAGTTGGTCTGCGTGGCGATGCGGGTCACTTCCGACAGACGCTGCTGCACTTCGGCGTCGAGCGCGGCGCGGTCGCTGGTCGAGTTCGAGGCGTTGGTCGACTGGACAGCCAGCTCGCGGATGCGCTGCAGGTTGTTCGTGACTTCGTCCAGGGCCGATTCGGTCGTCTGCGACAGCGAGATACCGTCGTTGGCGTTCTGCACCGCGCGGTTCAGGCCGTTGATCTGGGTCGTCATGCGGGTCGAGATGGCGAGGCCGGCGGCGTCGTCCTTCGCGCTGTTGATGCGGTTACCCGACGACAGGCGCTCGATGGCCGAGGACAGCTTGGTCTGCGAAGTGCTCAGGTTACGCTGAGCATTCAGCGACATGATGTTGGTGTTGATGGTCAGAGACATCGTAATGATCCTTTGGTAGCGGAACCGATTGCCGGATTAGTTTGTCGGCGTAGTCCGGCGGGGTTCCGTTAGGGAAGCCTTCCGCCTCAGGGAGGTTTACGGCACGCCGGGAAGAAACTTGAGAACTTTTTCTACCTGTCAACAGTTATTTCTTGACGGAGCCTGAAAAAAACCGGTGCCCAATCACTGTCGAGGGAGGTATCGGCACGAATGCGCCGGGGTTTAGGGCCATTTTTCGCTTCCTTGCGTGGAAATCCGGCCGGGATACCCCGAACCGGCAACCGTGCCGTTGGTGGAAAGGTCAACCCAATGTGTCGCAAGAAACCGTGGCGTGGTGGCAACCGCCCGGCAAACCATCCCTGGCGGGCGTCTAACGCGCCCTGCCGTTAAACCGCATTACTTGAGGTAGTTGAACAGCGACAGGTTCTGCATCTTCACGTAGGCCTGCTGCGCGGCATCCAGCGCCGTCTGCTGCTGCGAGAACTTGCTAGCGGCGCTTGCGTAGTCCAGGTCCTGCAGGTCCGAAAGCGTGCTGTCGTACTGCAGCTTGGTGTCCGAACCGATGCTCGCCTGCTGGTCCAGCGTGTTCATCCGCGCACCGATCTGCGTGCGCGTGTTGAGGAAGCTGCCGCTGGCCTGGTCGAGGTTCTGCAGCTGCGCATTCACCGCGTTGTTCATCGGTGCGCCGCCGCCCGGCGTTTCGAACGCGGTGATCAGGTTCGAAATGGTGGAGAACACATCCTGCGACGACGACGGCGTGACCGAGAACGAATCGCCGGCGGCGGGCGTGCCGGTCATGTTGATCTGCGCACCGTTGAAGTTGATGCTGCCCGACCCGGCCGCATACGTGCCCGTGCTCAGCGCCGGACCGGTCGGATCCGTCGCGTCATGGATTTCGTAGGTCGATGCCGAGGTGAAGTTGATCGTGTAGCTGCCGCCGGTCCAGGCCGACGCGTCGGTGACCGAGGTGCTGCCAACCACGCCGGTGCCGGTGTTGCCACTGGCCGCCGCGGTCTGGAACGTGCCGTTGCCGCCGCGGATCGCCATGAATACGGAATCGCCGCTGTCGCCGGTCGCCACCTGCAGGCCCGCCGCGGCCGCGACCATGCGCTGGCCCTGGTCGCCCGCGTAGGTCACCGACAAGCCGGACTGCGAGAACGGCTGCGTGGTCGTGGCATTGCCGGCGAACACGTATTCGCCCTGCCCGTCCTTCGTGTTCGCGAGCGACACCAGCTGCTGCAGCGTCTGCCGAAGTTCGGTGGCGATCGACTTGCGCGACTCGTCGGTCTGCGTGCCGTTGCTGCCTTCCAGCGCCAGCGTGCGCACGCGATCGAGGATGTCGGATGCGCCGGAGATCGCGCTCTCTTCCACCGACAGTCGCGTGTTGGCCGAATTGATGTTGCGCGTGTACTGGTCGTTCTGCGCACTCGCCGAGGTGACGTCGACGGCGCGTGCCGCCGCGGCCGGGTTGTCCGACGGCGTCTGGATCGCCTTGCCGTTGCCGAGGGCCAGCTGCGTCTGCGACAGGTCGTACTGCCGGTTGAGCATCTGGTTGACGGACTGTTGCTGCTGCCAGGAAGTGGAGATGCGCATGATCAGCCCTGCACGGCGGAAAGGAGGGATTGGAAGATTGAGTTCGCGGTGGTGATCACCTGCGCGGACGCCGAATACGCCTGCTGGAACTTCAGCAGGTTGGCGGCCTCTTCATCGAGGTTCACGCCGGACAGGCTGGACTGTGCCGCCGAGGCCTGGTCGAGGATGCTCTGCTGTGCGCTGAGCGCCGTGTTCGCCTGCGAGCCGGCCGTGCCGACCTGGGCGATCAGCTGGCTGTACGACTTGCCGACCGTGGTGACGCCGCCGTCGAGGATGCCCTTGTTGGCGACGTTGGCCAGCGCGAGCGCATTGCCGTTGTCGCCGCTGGCGCTGGTCGCCGGCTTAACGTTGAAGGTGTCGTTGGTCGCCGGCTTGCCGGTGATCGCCAGCGTCCAGCCGTTGCCGGAAATCGTGCCGGGGTCGGTATAGGTCTGCGGCGTGCCGCCGTTCACCGTGTAGGTGGTGGCCGAGGTGAACACGATGCTGACCGGGGTCTTGAACGCCGCATTGGCCGTGTCGGTCACGGTCAGCGCACCGAGCGCGCCGGTACCCGTGTTGGCCGAACCCTTGCCGGCGGAGAGCGGGCCCGAGGCGGCGATCTTGTTCGTATCGCTCACGGCCACGCTGATCGACGATGCCGCGTTGCGCGTGGACTGGATCTGGAAGCTGTCGCCCGCCGCGGCGCCCGCGCCCACGGTCACCTGCATGCCTTCCAGCACGAAGGGATCGGTCGCCGTGCCGCTGCCGATCATCGGCACGGTGGTGCCCGACGTGGTCGTCGCCGACCAGTTCACGCCGTCGAAGCGCATGACGTAGTCCGAGCCGCTCAGCTTCGAGACGTCCGAGACCACGGCCGACACCGAGCCGGTGCCGGTGTTCTTCGTGCTGTTGAACACGGCCGGGTCGGCGATGTTGAACATGTTGCCGCCGGCATCGCCGTTGAGGTCGATACCCTGCGCACTCTGCTTGTTCATCGCCGTGGTCAGCGCGATCGCGGAGCGGCCGAGCTGGCTACGCGCCGGGTCGAGCACGTTGGTACGGAAATCGAACGTCGCGCCCAGCGAACCCGAACCCAGCTGGTTGCTGATCACGGTGCCCTGCGGGTCGACCACTTCCAGCCGCGACGAGTCGTACTGGTTGGTCGCCGTGGCGAGCTTGGTGGCGCTGGTGCCGCTGACCAGCGGCAGGCCGTTGCCCACGCTAACCGTGTACATGTGGTCGCTGTTCTGGGTCACGCTGACGCCGACCAGCGCCGACAGCTGCGCCACCGCCTGGTCGCGCGCGTCGAGCAGCTGGTTGGGCGCCGCGCCACCCGCATAGCCCTTCTGGATCTGCGAGTTCAGGCTGGCGATGTTCTGCGCCAGCGAGTTGATCGAATCGACCGCACTGCTGATCTGCTGGTTGGTCTGCGAGTCCAGCGACTGGAACTGGGTGGACAGCGACTTGAACGTCGCCACCAGCGAATTGGCCTGGCCGATCAGGGCCTGGCGGCTGGCGGTGTCCACCGGCGCGTTGGCCACGTCGCTGATCGCGCCGAAGAAGCTGTCGAGCGAGCTCTGCAGGTTGGACGAACCGCTGACCACGTTATTCACCGACGCCGTGAGCGTGGCGTACTGCGACGCACGGCTCTGGCTCGAACTGGCGGACCACACCTGCTGGGTGAGGAACTGGCTGTAGGCGCGCTGCACGCTGACCGCATCGGCACCCTGGCCGATGTAGTAACCACCCGAGTATTCGGGGCGGCGCGCGTCGAAGCTCGTCACCTGGCGGCTATAGCCCGCCGTATTGACGTTGCTGATGTTGTTGCCAACGGTGGACAGGCCTACCTGCGAGGCAAGCAGTCCCGATACACCGGTGGAGAGAAGGTCAGCCATCGTCGTTTCCTTAGAGTTCCGCCGCTACCTGTTTGAGCGCAGCGAGCGCCTGCTTCATCACGGGACCGTTGGCGATGTCGGTCAGCTTCTGCGCATAACTCGGGTCGGTCGCGTAACCGCCCTGGGTGAGCGCATGGGCGAACCCCGCGATGTCGTCGCCGCGGCCCACGGCCTTCGCATAACGCGGGCTGCTGGCCACCATGTCGGCGTAATCCTTGAACGAATCGGACGGGGAGTCGTACGCGCGGAAGCTGTCCTTCTTGCGCACGGCCACGCCGTTTTCGTATTCCAGGGTCGGCACGTTCACGCGCTTGCCGTCCCAGCTGCTGCCGGCCTTGATCCCGAACATGTTGAAACTGTTGGTGCTGCCCGAGGCCGGCATGTGCTTGCCCCAGCCGGTCTCGAGCGCGGCCTGGGCCAGTAGCGCACGCACGGAGACCCCGAGCTTCTTCGCCGCTTCGATGGCGTGCGGCGCGAACTTCTCGACGAAATCCTGCGGGCTGTCGATCGAGCCGACCGCGTTGGTGACGGCGGAGGCACCCTGCCCCACGGCACGGCCCGCGCTACCCAGCATGTGCTCGAGCGAATCCATCAGGCCGCTGTTGGCATCGGACGGCGACGACACGGATGCCGCGGTGGACGCCGAACCATCGACGCCCGCGAACAGGCTGCTGTTGGCATCGCTGGCCGAGGTCGACGCACCGCCGCCGAGCTGGCGGATCAGCATGTCGGCGATGCCGATGCCCTTGCCCTGCGACAGCGTGACCGAGAGCTGGTGGTCGAGCATGTCGCGGTACTGGTTGGCTTCGCTGGAACCCATCAGGTCGTCGCCGCCCAGGGACGCACTGGCGTCGCGCATGGACTTCAACATCATCTGGGTAAAGATCGATTCGAACTGCTTGGCGACGGCCGGCAGTGCCGACTTGGAATCCTGCTGCGCGGCCGAACGCAGGCCGGCAAACGCGGACATGTCCGTGTAAGTGCCAAGGCGCTGGTTGTCGACCGCGGTAGCCATGTCAGATCACCACCAGCTCGGCGCGCAGCGCGCCGGATTCTTTCAGGGCCTGCAGGATCGAGATGAGGTCGCTCGGCGAGGCGCCGACCTGGTTCACCGCGCGCACGATCGAATCCAGGCTGGTGCCCGGACCGAACTTGAACATGTGGCCACCGTTCTCGCTCACCGCGACCTGGCTGCTCGGCACCACCGCGGTCTGACCGCGGCTGAAGGCACCCGGCTGGCTGACCTGCGGCTGCTCGCTGATGGTGACCTGGATCGAACCGTGCGCGACGGCGGCCGTGCCGACCTTCACGTCGGAGCCGATCACCACGGTGCCCGTGCGCGAGTTGACGATCACCCGCGCCGGCGCATCGCCCGGGGTGACGTCGAGCGACTGGATCGTGGCCAGCCAGGACACGCGCTGGGACGGATCGAGCGGCGCGCGCACGGCGATCGAGCCCGAGTCGATGGCGTTCGCCGTGCCCGCGCCGAAGCTGCGGTTCACCGCCTCGGCGACGCGGTTGGCCGTCATGAAGTCGGCGCTGTTGAGGTTGAGCATGATGTCGCCGCCCTTGTCGAAGGACGAGGCGACGCTGCGCTCGATGCTCGCACCGCCCGGGATGCGACCGCTGGCGGAGATGTTGACCTGCACGCTGGAACCGCTCTTGCCCTGCGCGCTGACGCCGCCAACGATGACGCTGCCCTGCGCGATGGCGTAGACCTGGCCATCGGCACCCTTCAGCGGCGACATCAGCAGTTCGCCACCGCGGATGCTCTTGGCGTTGCCGATCGAAGCCACGGTGACGTCGATACGCTGGCCCGGCTTGGCGAACGGCGGGATCTCGGCGGTGATGGTGACCGCCGCGGCATTCTTCAGCTGCGGACGCACGTTCGCCGGCACGTTCACGCCGAACTGCTGCAGCATGTTCTCGAGGCTTTGCGTGGTGAACGGCGCCTGGCTGGTCTGGTCGCCGCTGCCATCGAGGCCGACGACCAGGCCGTAGCCCACCAGCTGGTTGCTGCGCACGCCGCCGACCTGGGCCAGGTCGCGGATCTTGTCGGCGTGTGCCGGCACGACCGAAGCCAGTGCCAGCACGGCGGCGGCCGCGCGGGCCACGTTGCGGAAACGGGCGACGAAGGTCTTCATCAGAACGGCATCCACTTCGAATCGAAGAAGCGCGACAGCCAGCCACGCGTGTTCGAATCGGCCAGGGTGCCCTTGCCGACGTATTCGATCTTCGCATCGGCGACGCGGCTGGACAGGACGATGTTGTCGTTGCCGATGTCCTGCGGGCGCACGATGCCGGAGATGCGGACCAGTTCTTCGCCCTGGTTGATGGTGAGCCACTTCTCGCCCTGCACGATCAGCGCGCCATTGCTCAGGCGCTGCGCGACGGTGACGGTGATTTCGCCGGTCAGCGCGTTGCTCTGGCTGGACGAGCCATCGCCATCGAACGAGTTGCTGCTGGCCAGGCTGCTGTTGGCGACGTTGCCGCCGATCTTCAGGCCACGGCCGAGCAGCGTCGGCGCGGTGATGTTGTTGCCGTTCTTCTTGCTGGTGCTGGTCGCCGCCTTCTTGGTGGCCTGGGTGGCTTCCACCAGCGTGATGGTGAGGATGTCGCCCACGCGGTGCGCGCGCGGGTCGGCGAACAGTTCCATGTTCTGCTGGTCGGCGTAGATCGAGCCGGTGGCCTGCGCAGGCACGGCGGGAGCGACCGGCAGCGTGGCGGCATACATCGGCTTGGGCGTCGGCGGCACCATCGCGCAACCGGTTAGGGCGGCGAACGGGAGGGCGGCAACGACGAGGCGGGCGAAACGACGATTCATGACGACGGGTCTCAGGTCTTCTGGGTGATGAACTGGAGCATCTGGTCGGCCGCCGACACGGCCTTCGAGTTCATCTCGTAGGCGCGCTGGGTTTCGATCATGTTCACCATTTCCTCGACCACGTTGACGTTCGACGATTCGAGGGCGTTTTGCTGGAGCGTGCCAAGGCCATTGAGGCCTGCGGTACCGGTCTGCGGCGTGCCGCTGGCGGTGGTCTCCAGGTACATGTTGTCGCCGCGCGGCTCCAGGCCCGCGGGATTGACGAAATCGGCGAGCTGGATCTGGCCCACCGTGGTCGACGCCGACGTGCCGGCCGTGGTGACGCTCACCGTGCCGTCGGTACCGATGGTGACGGCGGTGGCCGTCGACGGGATGGTGATGGCCGGTTCGATCGGATAACCGTCGTTAGTCACCAGCTGGCCATCCTGGTCGCGCTTGAGCGAACCGTCGCGGGTGTAGCCGACGGTGCCGTCGGGCAGGGTCACCTGCAGGAAACCGCGGCCGTCGATGCGCACGTCCAGTGGGTTGTCGGTCTGCTGCGAGCCGCCCTGTTCGAACATCTTCTGGGTGCCGACGACGCGGACACCGGTGCCGATCATCAGGCCCGTGGGCGAGGTGGTCTGTTCGGTGGTCTGGCCACCGGCCTGCCCACGGTTCTGGTAGGCGAGGTCTTCGAACTCGGCACGGGCGCGCTTGAAGCCCGTGGTGTTCGTGTTGGCCAGGTTGTTCGAGACGACATCCATGCGCGTCTGCTGCGCATCGAGGCCGGTCTTGGCGATCCAGAGGGACGTGAACATCGTTGACTCCTGCGCGCTTGGCGCCTGCTATGCCGCGACGGTTTTGCGTCGCGCGGCGGTGGTTACCCCACCTGTAGCAATTTCGATGCCGACTGCTCGTTTTCGTCGGCTGCCTTGATCGATCGGACCTGCATTTCGTATTCGCGGGAGAGCGAAATCATCTTCACGAGCACTTCGGAAGGGTTGACGTTGCTCGATTCCACGGCCCCGGAGACCACGCGGACATTGGCGTCCGCTTCGGCCGGATTGCCGTCGCGCGTATGCATGAGGCCGTCGCTGCCGTACTGCAGCTGGTCGTTGCCGGGGTTCACCAGCTTGATGCGATCGGTGGTGGTGAGCGTATTCGGCGCCTGGCCGAGCGGTACGACGGAAATCGTGCCGTCGGTGCCGATCTTCACGCTCGACGCCTGCGGGATGGTGATCGGGCCGCCGCCACCCATGACGGCATTCCCGCGCGCGTCCGTCAAAAGACCGTCGGCGTCGATGCGCAGGTTGCCGGCGCGGGTGTAGCCCTCGTTGCCGTCGGGCGACTGCACCGCGATCCAGCCGTTGCCTTCCACGGCCACGTCGAGGTCGTTGCCGGTGGCCATCTGGTTGCCCTGGGTGCCGTCGAAACCCATGCCCTGGGCCACGCCATTGATGCGCGTCTGCAGGCCATCGCCCAGCACGGGCACGCTCTGGAACGCCGACAGCTCGGCCTTGAAGCCGGTGGTGTTGGCGTTGGCCAGGTTGTGCGCGACTTCGGCCTGCGCCCGCATGGTCTGCGTGGCGCCGGTCATGGCGATGTATACGGAACGATCCATGGCGGTTTCCCCGACGGGCGTCGGGGCGCGGCGCTATGGCCGCGCCCCGTGGCGCTTAGTTACGGATGTTGATGATGGTCTGGGTGAGCTGGTTGTCGGTCGAGATGACCTGGGCGTTGGCCTGGTAGTTGCGCTGCGCCTTGATCATGTTCACCAGCTGGGCGGTCAGGTCGGCGGTGTTCGACGCTTCGAGCGTGCCGGACTGGATGCTGCCCATGTCGCCGGTGCCGGCCGAGCCACGGATCGGCTGGCCCGAGTCCGCCGAGGCGGCCCAGTTGGTGTCGTTCAACTGGCGCAGGCCCTGCGGGTTGGCGAAGGTGGCCAGGGCCACCTGGCCGAGCGGGACGGACACGCCGTTGGTGTACTTGGCCGACACCACGCCCTCGCTGGAGACGTCGATGGCGGAGAACTTGCCGGCGGCGTAACCGTCGTTGCTCACCGCGGTGGTCGAGAAGCTGTCACCGAACTGGGTGACCTTGCTCAGGTCGACGTTGAGGTTGAGCGGCTGCGCGCCCGGGTTCGGCGACACCGCGCCGAAATTGAGCTTGCCGTTTGCCGGCGTGGCGATGGCGCCGCCGCTGCTGAAGGTCACCGGCTGGGCGCCACCGACCTGGGTGCCGTCCACGGTCATGTAGGCGTTCCACGAGTTGGAGCCGGCGGCGTCCTTCGCGTAGTAGACGTTGACGGTATGCGCCGCGCCCAGCGAATCGTAGGCCTGGAACGTCGACATGTTGTTGTAGGTGGTGTCGTCGCTGGCATTGAACGCGCCACCGGTCGGCGCCGCGGCGCTGGCCGGCAGGTTCGCGGTCAGGCCGATGTTGGCGCTGGCCTTGGCCGGCGCGGAGCCGGAGGTCAGCTGCAGGTCCTGCAGGGCGCTGATGTCGTAGCCGCCCGACGCGGTCGGCGGATACACCTGGAGGTGCTGGCCGGTGGCATTGACGACGTAGTTGTTGTCGTCCGGGTGGAAGTTACCGGCGCGGGTGTATGAGTAACCGGCACCGTCGCGCAGGGTGAAGAAACCCGTGCCGCTGATGGCCATGTCGTAGGAGTTGCCGGTCTGCGTCGTGTTGCCGTCGCTGAACTGCTGGGCGATGTTGGTGACGCGGACGCCGCTGCCGGCGGCCGTGGCGGAAAGGTTCTGGCCGGCCACCGAATACACCTGGGAGAACTCGGCGCGCGAGCCCTTGAAGCCCACCGTGCTGGTGTTGGCGATGTTGTTGGCGGTGACTTCCAGGTCCGTGGAAGCGGCATTGATGCCGCTGAGTGCGATATCGAAAGGCATGGAGGCGATTCCTCGGTGGGATTACAGGATTTGCGCGATCTGGCTAAGCAGGGCGCCGCCGTAGCCGGCCACCTGCACGTACGTACCGTCGGTTCCGGAAGAACCGACGCCTTCCACCTTGCCCTTCACGAATGTGTCGGCCGCCGTGTCGCCGGAGGTGGCGGAAATCTGGTAAACGCCGTCGGCCAGCTGGGTGCCGTCGTCGGACTTGCCGTCCCAGGTGAACTGCTGCAGGCCGGAATCCGGCTGGCCCATCGGGATCGTGCGCACGACGTTGCCGGCGCTGTCCTTGATCTGCACGTTCACGTAGGTGCCCGACGTCGGCACGTTGACGGCGCCGGACAGCGTGGAGTCGGTGAGCTTGCCGGCCGACGAAGGCACCAGCACGTCGTTGCCGACCAGCGACGCCGCACGGACGAACTGGTCGCCGGTGAGGTTGGTCGACAGGGTGTCGAACGACGACTGCAGCTGCTGGGTGGCGGCCACCTGGGAGAACTGCGCCATCTGGGCGACCATGTCGTTGGCGTCCATGGGCTTGGTCGGGTCCTGGTTGGTCATCTGGGTGACCATGAGCTTCAGGAAGTCCGACTGGTCCAGCGTCTGCGACTGCAGCTGCGAGGACGTGGACGTGCCGGTGGTGCTGGTGCTGCTGGTACCGCTGACGGTAGTCATGGGAAAGGCCCTTATTTGCCGAGGTCGAGCGTCTTCTGCATGAGCTGCCTTGCGCTGTTCATGACTTCGACGTTGTTCTGGTAGGAGCGCGACGCGGAGATCATGTTGACCAGCTCGTCCACGGGATTGACGTTGCTCTGGTAGACGTAGCCGTCGGTGTCCGCCATCGGGTTGCCGGGCTCGTAGCGCGACTGGATCGGCGCCTGGCTCTCGGTGATGCCCATGGCGCGCACGCCCTGGTTTTCCATCTGTCCGTTGACCATCTGCTGCACGGCCGAGAACATTGGCTGCTTGGCGTGGTAGGCCGCATCCGCGCTGCTGGCCACGCTGTCGGCGTTGGCCATGTTGCTGGCGGTGGTGTTGAGACGGGCCGACTGCGCGGCCATGCCGGAGCCCGCCACGTCGAAGATCTTGAGCAGGCTCATGAGCTGCCTCCGGTGATGGCGGTGCGCATCATCTTGATCTGCGCGGTGATGAAGCTGAGGGACGCCTGGTAGTGGATGGCGTTGCCGGCGAACTGGGCCTGCTCGACCTGCGTGTCCACCGTGTTGCCGTCCATCGACGGCTGGGTGGCGGCGCGGTAGGCGAGCTTGTCGGCGTCGGCCAGGGCATAGGTGGGGTTGCCGCCGATGTGGCCGGATTCGGTCGCGGCCATGGCCAGCTGGTTGCCGTCCTGGGCGCCGGTGGCGGCGGTGAGGGCCTTGCGGAAATCCACGTCGCGGGCGAGGAAGCCCGGCGTGTCCGCATTGGCCAGGTTCGACGAAATGACTTCCGCACGGCGCTGCCACAGGTTCAGCGCCTGTGGGTGCATGCCGAGCAGCGGATCCGGTTTGTCGATCATGGGCGTGGGCCCCTCGTGGGTTCTTGGCCCGAGGGGATCAGCAAGACGCGTGCCACGGCTTCGGCAGTAGCAAGAAACGGCGCCGTGGCGCCGTTCGTGGGGGGTTTGCGGGGGTGTGGCTAGGGGGGTGTGACGGAATACTGACGCGGGTGGGGGCTGGCTGGGCGACGGTGGGTTGTCGCGGGTGGGGGCGCGTCGCGCGTCGCTGGTCGGCGGGTCGCGGGTGGTGGGTCGCGCGCGGGCGCGCTCCTACAGGGGGCGGCGGTGGCGGGGGTTAGGCGGGGAGGAGGTCGAGGACGGCGGTGGCCAGGATTTCGGGCTGGAACTTGGCGATGAAGCGGTCGGCACCGACCCGGGCGACCATGGCTTCGTTGAAGACGCCGCTGAGCGAGCTGTGCAGCAGGACGCGGAGGTGGCGCAGCTGGGCGTCCTCGCGGATCGCCCGGGTCAGGGCGTAACCGTCCATCGAGGGCATTTCGATATCCGAGACGACGAGGTCGACGCGCTCGTCGGCCGGGCCCATGGCCAGGCTGCGCAACACGTCGAGGCCTTCCGTGCCGTCCTTCGCCAGCACGCATTCGAGGTCGAGCTTGCGGAACAGGTCGGACAGCTGGGTACGCGCGACCAGCGAGTCGTCGACCACCAGCACGCGGCGGGTGCCGCCCTGCTGCACGTGGGCGGCCTGCTGCACCTTGTCGGAGATTTCCACGGCCTGCGGGTTGATCGAGGCGAGCACCTGCTCGACGTCGACCACGGCCATCAGGTCGCCATCCAGCCGGGTGACCGCGTTGACCCGGGCGCCGTAGCCGAGTGCGGGCGACGGGGCGGCCATGTTGGCCCCGTCGACGTGCACGATCCGGTCGACGTCGGAAACCAGGAAGCCCTGCACGGTCCGGCTGAACTCGGTGACGATCAGGTGCGCGGTATCCACCATCGCCAGCGGCGCGTAGCCCATGGCGGCGGCCAGGTCGATCACCGGGATGGTCTGCCCGCGGTAGTCGAAGCTGCCCGAGACCAGCGCGTGCATGCTCGGCATCCGCTCAAGCCGGGGCCGGCGCAACACCTCGCGCACCTTGAAAACGTTGATGCCGAACGCCTGCCGGTCGCCCAGCCGGAACAACAGCATGGCCACGCGATTGTGGCCCGCCAGGCGGGTGAAGGTTTCGACGGTGTCGAGGAGAGGCATGGGGGGCGTCGGTTTCTGCGGTGGGGTGTCGAGCGTTCGGATTAGGTATCGGCCTTGACGCCGTGAGCTTGAGTACCCGATCCGTAGGAGCGCGCCTGCGCGCGATGGGGGTGTCGCGGGCCACATCGCGCGCAGGCGCGCTCCTACATACAGGGTGGGGATGGCTTGGCACACGCCTTGCTTCCCTCAAGTCCGGACCACCCTGACCGACAAACTGGTCGACCACATACATACGGGCTTACCCAACACCATGTCTTTGCTCTGGAGCCAGCACGTCCGCCTCCTCGCCCACGCTGCCGCGACGGGGGACGCCGCGCGCGTCCGCGCGTTGTCGGCGCAGTATCCGGCGGCTGCCGCCGCGATGGGCGCGTTGCTGGTGCCGCCGAAGGCGGAGCCGCGTACCGCCGCGGCCACCACCATCCAGGCGATCGAACAACAGGGCATGGCGCTGAACAACGCGCAGGCACTGGGTGTCACGCTGCTGGAACTGGGCACGGCGGCGGATGCCGGTCGTGACGCCGCCAGCCGTTTGACGGACGCCAGCGCCAGGATTTCGACGGCGGTCGACCAGGCGCATGCCGGCGTGGCCGGCGTATCCGACGTCGGTACGCAGGGCGTGGCGACGGCTGGCGACCTCGATGGCCAGCTGCGCCTGCTGCGCAGCGCGCTGTCGGGCATGAGCCGCAACCATGCACAGTTCTCCGATTACTTCACGGCCATTCGCAAGCTCACGGCGGCCGTGCAGGACATCGCCCACCAGACCAACCTCGTGGCGCTGAACGCGGCCATCGAAGCGGCGCGTGCCGGCGAGGCGGGTCGCGGCTTCGCCGTCGTCGCCGACGAAGTGAAGCAGCTTGCCGAGAAGACCACCCAGGCCACGGCCGAGATCGACCAGGTCACCCATGCCGTGGGTGAGTTCGCCCACCAGCTGGACGAAGCCGTGCAGGGCAGCCTGCGCCGGATCGACGTGACCCAGGCCGGCGTGGCCGGCATGCAGGCCTCGCTGGGCCGCATCGACGACGCCGTGCGCGGCGCGAGCGGCAGCCTCGACGCCGCTCGCGAGGGCCTTGGCGGCCTGCAGGGTCGCGTGGCCACCGCTCAGTCCGCCCAGGCCACGCTCGGCCGGGTGACCCAGGAAGCCCGCCGCCAGGCCGACGCCGCGGCGCGCGCCACCGTCCTTGCCCACCGGCTCGGCCTGAACAAGCTCGACTCCGAAGGCGCACTGGACGCGGCCACGCTCAGCCAGATGGTCCGCGAGGCCTGCCAGGGCCTGCGCTTTGCCGTTGAACTGGCGGCACGCGACCCGGCCGGGCTGGACCGCCGCTGGCTCGACACCACCCCGCTCCTGCGCTGCATCGACCAGCTGCGCGTGCGCCGCGCCGATGGGTCGGCGGACGCCGCCCATGCCGCCGCGGAACGCTTCGGCACGATGGCTTCGGCCTATGCCATCACCCTTGGCGAAGGCCGCCACGCCGACGCGGGGCACATGGTTCCCGGCTTGCTGAAGGAACTGGAGGCGATCACCCAGGGCCTCTCCGTCGCCGTGGCCGAGCGCGCCGCGTGATCCATCGCGTCGCCAGCGCCGTGCTCGTCGCCTGCGTGGCCGCGTGCCCGCTTGCCGCGGCCGCGGAGCAATCGCTGCCGGCGGTGACCAACGCCGCCCTGTCGTGGCTGGCGAAGAACCGCACGCCGCCCGGCGCACGGCTGGTGGCCGAGGCCGTGCCGCTGGATAGCCGCCTGCGCCTGGCCGACTGCGCCGCCCCGCTGGACGTCTCGCTGCCGGGCAACCGGCCACTGGGTGCCCGCGCCAGCGTCGTCGTCCACTGCCCCGTCCCGGGTGGCTGGACCGCCCGTGTTTCGGTCAAAATTCAGATGTTCACCAACGTCCTGGTCACCACGCGCCCGCTGGCTCGCGGTGACGGCCTGGGTGCGGACGACCTCCGCAGCGAGGAACGGGACGTCGCCAGCCTGGCCTACGGTTACGTAGCCGGGCTGGACCAGGTCCAGGGTCGCGCGCTGGCGCGGCCGTTGAATGCCGGCACCGTGCTGACGCCGGGCATGCTCGCGGGCCGCCAGGCCGTGCGGGTGGGCGATGCGGTCAGCATGGAAGCCAGCGTGGACGGCGTGGTGATCCACGCCGATGGCATAGCGATGGGCGCCGGCGATGCCGGGGCCAGGGTCAAGGTCCGCAACGCGTCGTCAGGGAAGATCCTCGACGCAGTCGTCAGCGGGCCGGGATCTGTCGCGGTACTGCCATGAACGAAGTACGAATCCGGTCACACTTTGCCGGATAGCGCCAGTTAAAGTTTGCGTCCCGAGGGCCGATAAAGGGTTCGAAGGACACAGGTTCCGAGGGATATACCCATGACGACGACGATCAAACCAGGCATCCAGGCCCAGCAGCCGCCGGTCCAGTTGCGCACCCAGGCCCAGGGTACGGGCGCCGCTGCCTCCGCCCAGGGCTCTGCCCCGGTGCGTAGCACGGCCGACAGCGTGAACATCACCGATTCGGCCAAGGCGCTGGACGCCGCCAGCCGCTCGGACGGCATCGACACCAAGCGTGTCGACGAAATCCGCTCGAAGCTGGCCGACGGCACCTACAAGCCCGACGCCCAAGCCATCGCCAGCAAGCTGGTCGCGATGGAGAGCCAGATGGGTGGCAAGGCATGAATGCCAGCAGCCGTGACTTCGACAGCGCCCTCAGCGCCGTGATGGGCGACCTCGCCCGTGAGGTCGACGCGCTGCATGCCTGCCTGATCGAAGAGCGCATGGCGCTCGACCAGGCCAATGCCGACGCGTTGCAGAACGCGACGCGCAGCAAGGGCCACCTGCTCGACCGGATCGACCGCCTCGACGTCGAGCGCCGCCAGCTAAGCAGCGCATCCGGGATCGACAGCGCCAACGATGCCCGCTGGGCGCCGACCTTCGAGCGCATCCGCGAGTGCCGCCAGCTCAATGAAACCAACGGTCGCATCGTCAGCCAGCGTATCGGCCACGTGCGCCAGGCGTTGTCGCTGATTTCCGGCGACGCCAGTGGCGGCAGGGCCGCCACCTACGGGCCGAAGGGAAGTACACAGGTCAGCCTGCGATCAGGGATGTTCGCCCAGGCCTGAACCTCCCCCACCCTCCCGCCCACCGATCCAGCTCACAAAGAAAGGCAATGGCAGTGAACCCCCAGGCGGCAGCGGTGAATGACGATGGCATCCTTCCCATCGTTCGCGTTCCCATCCTCGACCGCAGGCAGGCGCTGTTCGCCTACGAACTGGTGTTTCCGCGCCCGTCGGGCACCGATGCGGAAACCGCCGCCACCGCGCATACGCAGGCCACCCTCAGTGCCATCGCCGATGGCAGCCTGAAGCGCCTCGTGCGCGACAATCGCGCCTTCCTGCACATGTCGCACGAGCTGCTGCTCGAGCACGCCGACATTCTTCGCCACAACGCGCGCCTTGGTGCGATCGTCAACGCCGACCTCGGCGCGGACGAGCACCTGCTGGAAAAACTGCGTGAGCTGAAGGGCCATGGCTGCCTGCTCATGCTCGAAGATTTCAACCTGCCCGCCGACCCGGCCCATCGCGCCGGTGTCGATGCGGTGCTGCGCATCGTGCAGTTCGCCAAGATCGCGGTAAACCACCGCCATCCCGTGGCGGCGCGTGCGCACATGGATTACGTCCACGCGTTCGGCGTCAAGGTCATCGTCACCGGCATCGATAGCCACGAGACGTTCGCCGACTACGCCGACCAGGACGTCGACGGTTTCCAGGGCAAGTACCTGCTGCGCCCCGAGCGCGTGGACATGCCGCGGCTCACCCCGAGCAAGCTGGGCGTGCTGCGCCTGCTGGGCGCGCTGCAGGATCCGGACAACGGCCCGATCGAACTGGGCAAGATCATCCGCGACGACGCCATCCTCAGCTACAAGCTGCTGGGCTGCGTGAACTCCGCTTATTTCGCCCTGCCCCGCCAGCTCAAGTCGGTGGAACAGGCGGCGGTGTTCTTCGGCGTCAACCGCATGCGCAACTGGATCTTCACCATGGCCGTGTCGGGCATGGACGAGCGTCCGCCGGAGCTGCTGCGCCAGGCGCTGATCCGTGCACATATGTGCGAGAAGCTCGCGCGCAACGTCAAGCCGGAGCTGCAGGAAATGGCGTTCACCGCCGGCCTGTTCTCGTTGCTGGATGCGCTGATGAACGTGTCCATGGCCTACGTGCTCGAACACCTGCCGCTGGCCATCGAAATCCGCGAAGCGCTGCTGGAAGGCACCGGTCCATTCGCCCCGATCCTCGACCAGATCCGCCACTGGGAACAGGGCGAACTGGAAACCGACGTGGCCCTGCGCGAACAGCACGTACAGCAGATGGCTTCGCTCTACCTGGAAGCCACCGCGTGGGCCGACCACGTGTATGCCTTCGCGGACGGCCCCGTCGCCGCCTGATCCGGTTTCAAACCAGGGTCGGTGCGATCAGGTGGATCAGCACGTACTGCCAGATCAACATCAGCGACATGCCGATGATGGCGATAAGGGTGAGCGCCGCACCGACGGCGCGCCCGGCGGACATGCCCGGCGTCGACGACAGGCCGAGTGCATGCACGATACGGCCGAGCACCAGCACGATGCCGAACGCATGCAGTAGCAGCGGCAAGGTCTGGTTGAGCTCGAGCACCAGTAACAGGATGAGCCCCATCGGCACGTATTCGATGGCGTTGCCGTGCGCGCGCACGGCACAGGCGAGCGTGCGATTGCCGCCGTCGCCCAGGCCGATGCTGGTGTTGCGACGCAGGAGCATCACCCTCACCGCCAGGCCGATCATCAGCAGGGCCAGCAGGGCGGCGTAAAGACCAGTGATGCGCATGGAAACTCCGTGACGGGATCAGTGGGACGCGCGGCTTGCGTGTTGCTGGACGCGCCAGATGGCGAGGCCTGCGCCAAGCACGGCGAAGAGCAACCATACGCTGGCCGCCATGGCGTCGCCAGCCAGCCACATCACGCCGGCCACGGCCGAGACCACCACCACGCCGATACCCACGGCGAACAGGACGTCGCGGCCGAAACGGCCACCGGATGCCAGCAGCAAGGCGCCGACGATGGCCAGCAGGTAGGCCACGGCGCGCACCGGCACCACGCCCACGGGCGGCTCCGGCAGGGCCGGGATCACGTCGAGCAGGCTACGTTCGCCCACCTGTACATCGAAGCCCGGTTCGCTGCCCTGGTCGGTCTTGCCGGGCACCAGCGCGTCGCCATCGATGCGTGCCAGCACGGTCATCGCCTGCAACGGCACCGCCTCCCAGCTCACCCGCAGGTCGCCAAGGCGCGGGCGCGCCGGCTTGCTGCTCGTCACCAGCGCACCGTTGTAGGCCTGGAAGGTCGCCGCGAGGTTCGGCGGCAGCGCCTTGTCGGTCACCGGCACGGCAACGCGACCGGGGAACTGGCGGACGATCTCGCTGGCCAGGCGGAAATTGCCGAGCTTCACTTCGCCCGCCTCGAACTGCCGCCCCTGGACGGGGAAGGCACCCGGATTCACGTGGCCCTGCGGCTTGGCGAAACCGGTCGCGTCGATCGGGCGATCGACCCAGTCGAGTTCGTAATGGGTGTTGCCGCCAACGGTGATCTCGCGCCATTGGAACATTTCAACGTGGCGGACCAGCACGGGCGAGTCGCTGCTGACGTTGAATTCGCGGTCATGCGGCGCGTCGAACACCTGCGGCATGCCGCTGACCCGGGTGGTCGAACCGTATTGGCCAGCGGCCGGACGGCCGGCCGCGCCGAGGTCGAGCACGGGCGCACCATGCCGGTTCACGGCCGCGGCATAGTCCATCACCCTGCGCTCGTTCCAGGCCACCAGGCCCAGCGCGCAGAGCAACAGCAACGCACCCGCGATACGGGCGCCCCACGCCATGCCGGCGCCATCGATTTTCCTGCTTACCCTCATCCTGCCCCCGTAGCTGCCTTTGGCGACCTCACGCGGCCCAATCGGCAAGCGCAGGATGGATATCGGCCGCGTGATAGCGTCCTTTATCGTCCACCGCCACCGAGGCCATCGCGCAGCCGTGGTCATGCGTGAAAAAGAGCCGCACGCCACGCGCCAGCTTGTCGTCCAGGAAGGCCTTTTTTTCGTCGATCAGTTTCTCGGGCCACCGGTCGTAGCCCATCGTCACCGGCAGGTGGACCCATGCCCGGCCCGGGATGAGGTCGGCGCAGAACGCCACGCCGCCCACCTCGGCCAACATCAACCCGGGGGTATGGCCCTCGGAAAACTCAAATCGCACGGCGTCGCCCAGCGACGACGGTACGCCGGGCTCGACCAGCTCCAGCCGGCCGCTCTCCTCGAGCATGCGGATGATGTCGGGGACGAACGAGGCGCGGTCGCGCGGATGCGGGTGGCGCGCACGCTCGAAGTGATCCCTGCCGACGAGGTAACGCGCGTTTGGAAACAGCAAACGCGCCGGCTCGCCGTCCGCCCACGGCGCCAGCAGGCCGCCGGCGTGGTCGAAGTGCAGGTGCGATAGCACCACGGCATCGATGTCTTCGTGCGACAGGCCGGCCCCGGCCAGCGAATCCAGCAACACGTGGCGATCTTCCACCACGCCGTAGCGCTCGCGCATCGACGGTTCGAAGAACGCACCGATGCCCGTTTCGAACAGCACGTTGCGGCCGTCCAGATCCGTGGCCAGCAGGCAACGGCAGGCCAGCGGGATGCGGTTTTCCTCGTCCGGCTGCACCCAGCGCGACCACAGGGCGCGCGGGGCATTGCCGAACATGGCGCCGCCATCCAGCTTCTGCGAATTACCGATAAGCGACCAGAGTTTCATGCACGTACTTTACTGCACCTTGCCCAGGCCCGAGGGCCGACGGGGATCGCTGGCGGCCTCGAGCTTGCCGGTGCGATGGTCCCAGGTCACCACGTTCATGAACCCCCACGGCGAACGCGGACGCAGCACGTGGCCCATGTCGGACAGGGTCTTCGTGGTCGCCGCGTCGAACACGCCGTCCTCCACGTCCACGCGGTCGGGCAGGTACTGGTGGTGGTAGCGTTTCTGCGCGGTGATCTCGGCCGCACCCTTGCCGTCGATGAAGGCGAGGATGCCTTCGAGCACCTGGGTGATGATCGTGGAACCACCGGGCGAGCCGATCACCGCCGTGCGGTTCGCGCCGAACACGAAGCTCGGCGACATCGACGAAAGCATGCGCTTGCCGGGCTCCGGCTTGTTCGCTTCCGCACCGCGCAGGCCGAACGCGTTCGGCTGGCCGGGCACGAGGGCGAAGTCATCCATCTCGTCGTTGAGGAACACGCCCGTGCCATCGGCGACGAAGCCCGAGCCGAACTCGAGGTTCACGGTCAGCGTCGAGGCGACCATGTTGCCATCGGCGTCGATCACCGAGAAATGCGTCGTGTGCATGCCGGGCTCGGACGCCATGGCGGTCGGCAGCAGGTCCGACGGCGTCGCCTTGTCCGGGGAAATCGTGGCGCGCAGGCCATCGGCGTAGAAACGCGACAGCAGCATGTCCAGCGGCATCTTCACGAAGTCCGGGTCGCCGAGGTATTCGTTGTGGTCGCGGAAAGCGCGGCGCATCGCCTCGATGGTGAGGTGGGTGGAATGCGCCATGTCGAGCTTCGCCAGGTCGAAGCCGGCGAGGATGTTGAGCACCTCGGCGATGGCGACGCCGCCTGACGACGGCGGCGGCGCGGTGACGATGCGGTAACCCTTGTAGTCGATCCGCAGCGGCTCGCGCTCCTTCACCTTGTACGCGTCGAGATCGGCCTGGCTCCAGTTACCGCCGGCCTTGCGCGACGCATCGACGAGCATCTTCGCCGTCTCGCCCTTGTAGAAGCCATCGCCGCCCTTCTCGGCAAGCCGCTTCAGCGTGTTCGCGAGGTCCGGCTGCTTCAGCGTCCAGCCTTCCGCCGGCGGCTTACCGCCCGGCAGCATGATCGCGGCCGAGGACGGATAGCGCGACAGGATCTCCTGGTTCTCGGCGATTGTCCCGAGGAAGCGGGTATCCGGCTGGTAGCCCTCGCTCGCCACGCGGATGGCCGGTGCGAGCGACTGGCTCAGCGGCAACTTGCCGTAGTGCTTTGCGATCCAGGCCAGGCCAGCGGGCTCGCCGGGGATGCCGGCCGAGAGCGGGCCATGGGTGGAGACATCGCGGTTGGGTTTGCCGTCCTTGCCGACGTAGACCTGCATGTCGACGGCCTTAGGTGCGGTTTCGCGCGCATCAATGAAGATGTCGCGGTTGTCCTTCGCCACGTGCAGCATCGCCATGAAACCGCCGCCCAGGCCGGAGCTCTGCTGCTCGACCACGGCGAGCGTGGACGACACGGCGATGGCGGCGTCGAAGGCATTGCCGCCCTTGGCCAGCACTTCCAGCCCGGCATTCGTCGCGAGGTAGTTCGCACTGGCGATGGCAGCGTGGCCAGGGCCGCGCGCCGCGGGTGCAGGAGCGGCCGGCGTGGTCGACTGGGGACGCTGGTCGGCGAACGCGATGCCAGGACCGACGACAAGGAACACGGTCGCGGCGAGCACGCGCCACGATGGGGCATGGACCATGGGGGCCTCACTTTGCGGGGATATCTCGAAGTCCGAGATTAACCGATTGCGGCGGCCGGGGCCCGCGCCGTGGTTACTGGGCCGCTTTGGCCATCAGGTGCTCGTATTTGCGCATGAGCTGGTCTTGCGACTCCACGCGCTCCGGATCGTGCGGTATGCACTCGACCGGACACACTTCCACGCACTGCGGGTTATCGAAATGACCGACGCATTCGGTGCAGAGGTCAGGATCGATCACGTAATACAGCTCGCCCAGCGAAATGGCCTTGTTCGGGCACACCGGCTCACAGACGTCGCAGTTAACGCAGGTATCGATGATCATCAATGACATGCCGCGAATTTTAGCGCGTTTCCCTCCTACAGGGCGGGGACAGATGTAAAACAGGGGGACCAGACGCAGGAAGGGCGCCCAAAGGCGCCCTTCCTGACGATTAACGCTTGACGCTTTACCCAATCACATCGCCACGAAGCGAACCGTCGCACCCGTCGGGGCCAGCGCATCGGTGACGCGCTGCTGGTCGGCCTGGTCGCCGATGAACAGGATGATGACGTTCTTGAACGAGCCCGCATTGGCGCTCTTGAAGGCTTCGACGATCAGGTCGGCGGTCTTGGCCGACTCGGGGCCGCCGAAGACCAGCATGTTGCCCGGGGTGACGCCGCGGGCGACGGTGCCCTGGACGTTCTCGAGCTGGCGGGCGCGGCCATCCTGGCCAGCCTGGTCGTCACCGGCCGGCACGAAGTACGGGAACGGACGGTCGGCGGTCATGCCCTCCATGTTCTTGCGCACGATCTGGCCGAAGTACTGGCTCCACGCCTTGGTATCGGTGGGGTTGGTCGGCTTGGCGACGGCGGCTTCCTGCTGGGTGGCGGCCTGGTCGGTGTCGTCCGACTTGTTGCAGGCCGACAGGGCGAAGGCGGCGGTCAGGGCCAGGGACGAGGCGAGGACGAACTTACGCATGATGATCACCTTTGTTTTCAAGAGTTGCGCCAGCGTTGGCGCATGGCCTGCTGCACCGCCGGATGCACGAAGCCGGAGATATCGCCACCCAGGCGACCGATTTCACGCACGAGCGACGAGGAGATAAAGCTGTACTGCTCGGCCGGGGTCAGGAACAGCGTCTCAACCCCGGGGATGAGATGGCGATTCATGCTGGCGAGCTGGAATTCGTATTCAAAGTCCGACACGGCGCGCAGGCCACGCAGGATCACCCCGGCACCGATCTCCGTGACGAAGTCGGCGAGCAGGCAGTCGAAACCGCGCACTTCGACGTTCGGCAGGTCGGCCAGCGCCAGCCGGGCCAGCGCAATGCGCTCGCCCAGGCTGAAGCCCGGGCCTTTGTTACGGCTCTCGGCCACCGCGACCACGATGCGGTCGAACAGCGGCGCGGCGCGCGACACGAGGTCGGCATGCCCGTTCGTGACCGGGTCGAAAGTACCCGGATAGACGGCGAGGCGCGGATTGACCGGCGGAGGAGTCATGAATGGACTGGTCGGGGGAAAACGCGGGCTAGCTTAGCGGATCAGCCGGGGTGCGGCGATAGAGGGTGAAGACGACGTCACCGGCGCTGCCCTGGCGGTGCACCTGCCAGCCCGGCGGGACGCTCGGCGAAGCATCCCGCGGCGCTTCCACGTAGATCCACGCCGAGGGCGCCAGCCAGCCATGCGCTTCGAGCGCCGCGGCCGCGGCGTCCCACAGCCCGGCGGCGAAGGGCGGGTCCATGAACACCACGTCGAACGGCTTGCCACCGCCGCCCAGCCAGCGCGCCGCGTCGTCGACCACCACGGCGGCCTGGACTTTCAGCCGGGCGAGATTCGCCTTCAGCGCCGTGGCCAGCTTCGGCTCGCGCTCCACGAAGGTGGCCATGGACGCGCCGCGGGACAGCGCCTCGATGCCCAGGGCGCCGGTCCCGGCGAAGAGATCGAGGCAGCGGGCGCCCTCGATCACCGGCTGCAGCCAGTTGAACAGGGTTTCGCGGACGCGCTCGGGCGTAGGGCGCAACCCGGGAAGGTCGGGGACCTCGAGCCGGGAATTGCGCAGGCTGCCGCTGACGATGCGGATACGGCCGATGGCGTTCATCGCTCAGCGGCCAGAGGGGGCGGGGGTGCTAGCATTCGTCCATTGTCTTTGAATCCCCCACGCAATGCTCAAGTTCTGGAAGAAGAAGCCCGCCGAGCCCACCCCGACGCCCGCTGCGGCGCCGGCCGAGGAGCGCGTCGAGCAGCCCGTCGCGCCTGTCGCCTTCGACAGCACGCCCGCCATCGCCGAGGTGCTTGCCGAAACGGTGGCGCCCGAGCCGGCCGCGCCCGAAGTCGAGCCCGATGACGAAGAAGCCGCGATCGTCGCCGACGCGCAGGCCGCCCAGCCGGCGAAGCGCAGCTGGCGCGAGCGCCTCTCCGGCAGCGGCTTCGCCAGGAGCCTCAGCTCGATCTTCGTGCGCCACCCCAAGCTCGACGACGACCTGCTCGACGAGCTGGAGACCGCGCTGATCACCGCCGACGTCGGCGTCGAAGCCAGCACGAACCTGGTCGAAGCGCTGCGCAAACGCATGCACAAGCGCGAGTTCGCCGACGCGGGCGCCCTGCTCGCAGCCCTGCGCAGCGAGCTGGTCGGCCTGCTGAAGCCGGTGGAAAAGCCGCTCGACGTGGGCACCCACGCGCCGTTCGTCATCCTCACCGTCGGCATCAATGGCGTGGGCAAGACCACCACCATCGGCAAGCTGGCCCGGCGCTATCGCGACGAAGGCCGTGGCGTGATGCTGGCCGCGGGCGACACCTTCCGCGCCGCCGCCGTCGAACAGCTGAAGACCTGGGGCGATCGCAACAACGTTCCCGTGGTTTCGCAGGGCCAGGACGCCGACGCGGCCAGCGTGATCTACGACGCCCTACAGGCCGCCCGTTCGCGTGGTACCCAGGTGCTGATCGCCGACACCGCCGGCCGCCTGCACACCCAGGGCGGCCTGATGGACGAGCTGGGCAAGATCGGCCGCGTGATGAAGAAACTGGATCCAGGCGCGCCACATGAGGTGCTGATGGTCATCGACGGCACCACCGGCCAGAACGCGATCAGCCAGCTGCGCCAGTTCCGCGAAACGGCGGGCGTCACCGGCCTGGTCGTCACGAAGCTCGACGGCACGGCCAAGGGTGGCGTGATGTTCGCGCTGGCCCGCGAGTTCGGCCTGCCGATCCGCTATGTCGGCCTCGGCGAAACCGCAACCGACCTGCGCGTCTTCGAGGCCGAGGCCTTCGTCGACGGCCTGCTGCCGGCCGCGCTGGGCGGCTGAGCCAGGCCCACCCGCCGCATGATAAATCAGCGCCTGCGCACCTTCCTGTTCGCGACCGGCGGCTTCGTGGCCGCGCTGGTCGTTGCGCTCGTCATTGCGATGTACGTGGTGCTGCAGCCCGATCGCTTCACGTCGTTGCTGCAGGCCCAGGCGCGCTCGATCGGGCTGTCGGTGACCCTGGCCAGCCCGGCCACGCCGACACTGTGGCCGAAGCCGGCGCTCGAACTCGAAGGCCTGACCGTGCGCGGTCGCGACGGCGGCACGCCGTTGATCGTGGCGACGCGCGGCAAGCTGGTGTTGCCGTGGCGCACGCTGTTCGGCCGCGACACGCGCATTTCCCGCCTCGAGGTGGAAGGCGCGCGGATCGACCTGGACGCGGTCTCCGCCTATCTCGACACCTTGCCGAAGCGTCCGGCCACCGCCGGCGCGACGCTGCCCACAATCGACGCGGGCTTCCGGATCAGCCGCGGCACGCTGCTGCGCGGCAACCGCCTGCTGCTGTCCAACGTGGAAGTCGATGCCGGTGCGCTGGCCAGCGGCCGCCACGCCATGTTGTCGCTGGCTGCCGACACCGCCGACGGCAGCCCTTACCAGGTCGTGCTCGCCGCGGTTCCGACCTTGCAGGGCGGCGTACTCACGCTCAGTGACGTGGCCCTCGACGTGGCCTCGCGCGATCGTTTCGAAAGCAAGCTCAAGGGCGAAGCGACGTGGCGCGGCGGTGCCGACATCGGTGCTTCGCTCTCGGGTCAGCTCGCCCGCGACAAGCTCGCCCCGTACGACATGGTGCTGACCGTCACGCCGGCGAACCAGGAAGACCCGCTCTATGTCGCGGTAAAGCTGGACGGTGAAACCGACCACGCCGACGTACGCGTGCCGCCACTCGCGCTGGCCGACTGGTGGACCGGCGTGCAAGCCGGCGGATCGGCCACCCTGCCCCCGCTGCTGGGCAGCCTCGACGTCAACGCGATCAATGCGGGTAGCGTCCAGGTGAAGGGACTGCGCATCCGTGCCACGCCCAACGTGCCGGTGTCGGCATCGACCAGCGCAAGGCCAGGCACCGCGCCGTGAATCGTTTCGCCGAAGAATTGCTGCGCTGGTTCGATCACCACGGGCGCAAGGACCTGCCGTGGCAGCATCCGCGCGATGCGTATCGCGTGTGGCTGTCGGAGATCATGTTGCAACAGACGCAGGTGGTCACCGTCATCGGTTACTTCCAGCGTTTCGTCGAGCGCCTGCCGACCCTGCGCGAACTTGCCGCTGCCGACGAAGACACCGTGCTGGCGCTGTGGTCCGGCCTGGGCTACTACCGCCGCGCACGCTTCCTGCATCGCGCTGCGCAGCTTTGCGTCGAACAGCACGGCGGCGAGCTGCCACGCGATCTCGATGCGTTGATGGCGTTGCCGGGCATCGGCCGCTCCACCGCTGGCGCGATCCTGGCCCAGTCCCACGGCATGCGTTTCCCGATCCTCGACGGCAACGTGAAGCGCGTGCTGACGCGTTATCACGGCATTGCTGGGTTCCCCGGCGAGAGCGCCATCGAGAAACGGCTTTGGGTGCATGCCGACGAGCACACGCCCGCGCAGCGCACGGCGGACTACACCCAGGCGATCATGGACCTCGGTGCCACGGTCTGCGTGCGCAGCAAGCCTGCCTGCCTGCTGTGCCCGCAGGCTGCCTCCTGCGTGGCGCACCGCGATGGATTGACCGCCGTGCTGCCGACGGCGAAGCCCGGGAAAAAGATTCCTACCCGCTCGGTGGCCATGCTGTTGCTGCGCGATGCGCGCGGTCGCGTGCTACTGGAGCGCCGCGGCCCGACCGGTGTCTGGTCGGGCCTGTGGAGCCTGCCCGAAGCCGTCGACGCGGACAGCGCGCCGGCGACGGCGTCGACGCTGGCACGCGTGCGTTCCGCGGACGCCCTGCCCGCCTTTACCCACGTATTCAGCCACTACCGGCTGGACGTTTCGCCCGTCCTGTTCGACCATGCGGCCCCGCTGGCCAGCGTAAACGATCGCGCCGACCGCCGCTGGTGTGCGCCCGCCGACCTGCAGGCCCTTGGCCTTCCCGCACCGGTGCGCACGCTGCTCGACCATCTTCCGGAGATAACCCCATGACGCGCACGGTTCATTGCGTGAAACTCGGCCGCGATGCCGATGGCCTCGATTTCGCCCCCTGGCCCGGCGACCTCGGCAAGCGCATCTACGAGAACGTCTCGAAGGAAGCCTGGGCACAGTGGCTCGCCCACCAGACCATGCTGATCAACGAGATGCGCCTGTCGCCGCTGGATCCGAAGACGCGCACCTTCCTCTCCGCGGAGATGGAAAAGTATTTCTTTGGCGGCGATGTCACCCAGCCGGCAGGCTATGTTCCGCCCGAAGGGGCTTGACGCCAGCCGCGCCACCCGATTTAATACGCGGCTCCACAAGCCGCAAGTCACATTGCAGGCACTCGTGGCTCGGTAGCTCAGTTGGTAGAGCAGGGGATTGAAAATCCCCGTGTCGGCGGTTCGATTCCGTCCCGAGCCACCATTATTCAAGGGCTCGCCTGCATGGCGGGCCCTTTTTTTTCGCCCCGCCGCCGCTGTAGGAGCGCGCCCGCGCGCGACCGCCCCCGCCAAGCACCACCAACGGCGTACCACCTACAACCCTCGCGACATGTCGGGCTCCAGGCCTACATACGGGCCCATGGATGACGTGGCATCGTTCCACATCGTTTTCTTCTGGGAGCCCAACGTGATGCCCGGTGCCTTCGCCTGCAACCTTGTTCCGTCGGCGCCATCCGCCAGGCCTCGTCACGAAGTTCCCGCGCTTCTCAATCAGGAACCGATGCACCCTACCGATGACTTGGCTGCCCTGGACGTAAACATTGCCGAGGAGGAAAAAACCATGCTGATCGCAGTCCTGCAGAGCATCAATGGTCGCCTTGACAGCATCGACGGGCGCCTCACCAATATTGAAGGGCGCCTCACCAATGTGGAAAGCCGCCTTACCTGCGTGGAAAGCCGCCTTACCAACGTGGAAGGCCGCCTTACCAACGTGGAAGGCCGCCTGACCTGCGTGGAGGGAACGCTCACCCGGATGGATGCGCGGATGGATCGCATTGAGGACCGGCTCGACGGAGTCGACGATCGACTCGACAGGATCGACCTTCGCCTCGACCGCGTCGAAACGCGCATGGACTGTCTGGACGTCCGCGTCGAACACATCGAAAGGAACGTTGGAAAGCTGCAGATCGATGTGATCAAGCTTCAGTGCGACGTTTCGAGGTTGCCCAGCTGGAAGGTCATCGGCGCCGCAGCCACGGGCACCTTCGTCGCGACGGCCGCGGCCGTCGACTGGCTCAGCGACGGTGGCGCCAAAACGATTTCGAAGTGGTTCAACTAACCCTGTACATCCCGCCCAGCCTGCGCCGCGCACTCGCGCAGCGCATCGTCGACGATGGCCTGCTCATCCTGCACTGTCCCGGGCGTCTGCCGTGACAGGCTGACCAACCGCGTGTCCATGGCCGCGCGCAGACGCTCCTGTGCCGTCTGGCCGCAGGGCGTGCGTGGCTTCCAGTCGCTAAGCGCATCCGCACGCTTGCGGAGTGTCGCAATCAGGTCTTCGCGCTGGTCCGCAGGCGTCTGTTCGGCGGTGGCGATCTGGGCACGCCATTCGCTCACCACCGCGTGCAGATCGCTGCTGTCGGCCGAGATCGCCGCCGCATCGCGCTGGCGAGCGCCATGTGACGCCGTGAGCGCGAAGATCAGGGTCGCCAGCGAGGCGAGGAAGGCGACGCCGATGACGATGAAGACGGCGCGCCGTCCGCTGTCTCGCGGGGGCGCATTGGAGGGCTGCTCCGTCATGGCCGGATCCTGCATGGGTTCAATCGCTTATTGTGCCCCAGCGGCCCGGGCCATCGGTCGCGACGACGACTGGCAGCGACGAAATGCCCTACCGCCGACCGGCCCCGTGACCTACGTAACACGCGTGCCAGCCGTTACGTGGCTATAGTCCCAGGCCTGTCCCATCCAAGGAAGCCGATCCGCATGCCTCGTTTGCGCACCCTCGCCCTCCTCGCCGCGCTGGCCGCCGCTTTTGCCGGCCCCGTGGCCGCCGAAGACCTCAAGGTGATGACGTTCAACGTCCGCACCATCACGGGGCCCGACGGCCCGAACCGATGGGACATGCGCAAGGATCTCTTCGCGGACACGATCCGACAGATGGATCCGGACGTCGTCGGCACGCAGGAGCTGGGCCAGCAGCAGGGTGACGACACCGTCGCCCGCCTTCCGCAGTTCACGTGGTTCGGACGCGACCGCTTCGGCGGCCACAAGGACGAGCACATGGGCATTTTCTACCGGAAGGACCGCCTCAAGCTCATCAAGTCGGGCGATTTCTGGCTATCGGACACGCCGGACAAGGTCGCGAGCATCACCTGGGGCAACATCTTTCCGCGCATGGTGAACTGGGCCCTGTTTGAACGCCTCTCCGACCACAAGCAGTTCTACCTGCTCGATACGCACTACCCGTACCGCGATACCGACGAGCCGGCGCGCTCGAAGTCCGCGCACGAGATGGCCGAGTGGGTGAAGAAGCTGCCTGAGGGCATCCCGGTGGTGATCACCGGCGATTTCAACACCGGGCCCGATAGCGACGCGCACAAGGCGCTCACGGCCACGTTCAAGGATGCCTGGGAAACCGCGCCCGAAAAGACCGGGCCGGACAAGACGTTCCACAACTTCACGGGAAACCCGGACAAGCGCATCGACTGGATCCTCTATCGCGGACTGGAACCGAAAAGCGTCCGCACCATCACCATTTCCAAAGATGGCCGCTACCCATCCGACCATTTCCCGGTCCAGGCGGATTTCGCGCTCTAAGAAGCCCACGCCTTGCATCGCTCCGTTTCATGTAATAACTTTAGTTACATGAAACGGAACGATCGCCTCTCCGTCGCGCTGCACGTGCTCCTGCACATGGCCGAGCGCAACGGTGCCGCCATGACCTCGGCCGAAATGGCCGCATGCGTCGAAACAAACCCTGTCGTCATCCGGCGCACCTTCGCCGGCCTGCGCGAAGCGGGCATCGTCACGTCCGACAAGGGCCATGGCGGCGGCTGGCGCCTTGCGCGCCCGGCCGCCGACATCGCCCTCGCCGATGTGCAGCGTGCCCTGGGCGAATCCATCCTTCCCCTCGCCTTGCACGAGGAGTCGCCCGGCTGCCTCGTGGAGCGCGCCGTGGTCGAAGCCGTGGATGGCGCCCTGCGCGAGGCGGCGAAAGTCGTGGAAGCGCGGCTGGCCAGCCTCAGCCTGGCCGACCTGGCGCACCGCGTGCAGCACATTTCGGCCGTGACCGGCCACAAGCTCAAGGGAGCGTGACATGCCCTACGACGTGATCGTGGTGGGCGGCAGCTTCGCCGGCCAGGCCGCGGCCATCCAGCTTGCCCGCGCGCGCCGCCGCGTGCTGGTCATCGACGCCGCCGCGCCCCGCAATCGCTTTGCCAGGGGCGCGCACGGCCTGGTCGGCCACGACGGGAAGCCGCCGCGGGCCATCGTGCAGGAAGCGACGCGCCAGCTACTCGCCTACCCCACCGCGGGCTTCCTCGATGGCGAGGCCGTGCAGGCCGAGCGCATCGACGATGTGTTCCAGGTGACGCTGGCCAATGGCCACCGCGAGACGGCCCACCGCCTCGTGCTGGCCACCGGCGTGAAAGACCACCTGCCCGACATCGACGGCCTTTGGGACCGCTGGGGCAGCACGGTCATCCATTGCCCGTATTGCCACGGGTACGAAGTGCGCGACCGCCCGCTGGGCTCGCTCGCCAGCTCGCCGCATTCGTGGCACCAGGCGAAGATGCTGCCCGACTGGGGGCCGACCACGTTCTTCACGCAAGGCGAGTACGAACCCGACGCCGAGCAGCTCGCGATCCTCGAACGTCGGGGCGTCCGCATCGAACGCACGCCGATCGTCGGGCTACGCGGTGACGCGCCCGGCCTCAACGCAGTGGAACTTGCCGATGGCCGCGTGGTGGAACTGGGTGCCCTGTTTGTCGCGCCGCGGACCAGCATCGCCAGCCCGCTCGCGGCGCAGTTGGGCTGCGCCATCACCGAGGGGCCGATGGGCCCGTACATCGAGGTGGATGAGTGGAAGGCGACCAGCGTACCCGGCGTTTATGCCGGCGGCGATGCCGCGCAGGCGATGCAGAACGCCAACCTTGCCATCGCGTCGGGCACCCTCGCCGGCGTCGGCGCGCACCAGTCACTGATGGCCTGAGCCCCGCGCACGCGGGTGCTCTTCACGCATGGCGGGCCGCCGGCGGTGGTAGCGCAGGCGGCGGCGCAGGCCGTCGGCACCGAGCAGCGCCACCGTGCCGCGGCGTTGCGACGGTGCCGGGAACACCTTCTGCGACAGGAGGATGCCCCAGCGGTCGAACGTGCGGTCGAACAGCACCGCCACGGCGATGACGGCGGCGAAGGTGACGGGGATCGTCGCGAGCGCGCCGGCCACCGGCGACAGGCCCGCGGTGCCCACCAGCCATGCGAAGCACCACGCCGATACGCTGAGCAGGATCGGCAGGTGCACCAGGTAGAACGCATACGAGATGCGGCCCATGAACTGCGCCACGCGCCCTTGCAACACGCGATCGAACACCCCGCAGCGCACGACGTACAGCAGCATGATGCCGCCGGCCACGTTGAAGGCGGCCTTGCGGACGTTATCGTCCAGCGGCAGCACGCGCGTCCACTCGTACCACGGCGACACATCGAAGCCGCCGCAAACCACGGCACCCACTACCAGGGCAGCGGGCAGCGGCTTCGAGCGCACAAGCGGCGCCTCGCCCACGTGGCTGCCGGCGAGGAACGCGGTGTAGTACGGCCAGTCGTTGGGGAAGAACCAGGCGAGGAGCGCGAGGGCCATGCCGAAGTTCAGCACGCCGGGCCCACCTTTCAACGTCAGGGCACGGTAGGCAAAGACGAACATCGAGCCGAGCAATTCGATCTTCATGGTCCACAGCGTGGGGTTGAAGCGCGACCAGCCGTTGAGCAGCGTGCCGTAAACGCCGTCGCGCAGGGCCTCCAGCGCATCGGGCGGCTTCATCCAGAAGTCGGCCAGCCAGGTCGAGCCCGACAGCGCGCCGGCCTCGCGCGCGTGCGACAGGCCCAGCGACATCACCAGCCACGCGAACATCACCGAGCCGAAGATCGGCACGCCAAGGCGCAGGAAACGCCGCGAGGCACGCAGCTTGAACACCATCAGGTCGCCGGACGCGAGGAACGACTTCGTCAGCACGTAGCCACTGAGCACGAAGAAGATGCACACGGCGAACTGGCCGTTCCACAGCACGGCCAGCGGCGGGAAGGCGATCACGTGGTCGACGACACCCTGCATCGCCGCCGGCGTGGTGGTGTCGGGATAAATCCAGGCAAAGCCGCCCGGCAGGAAGGCCAGGAACAGGTGGCAGAGCAACACGTTGACCGCGGCGAGGCCACGCAGGCCGTCGGCGGAGAGGTCCTTGCGCATCGATCTTCCCGCTGCGAAAAATACCATGTAACCAGCCGCGGCTTGGCTCCCCCGTGAATGCAGGATCCTGCGTTGGGGAACCTTCGGAAAGATCAAACCGGCGTGACGGCCCACCTGCATCTTGCGGGCAACCGGCCGGACCGCGATAGTCACGACATCTTCCGGGGGAGGGTTATGCCATGCGCCGCCTGATCGCATTGCTGCTGTTTGTTTTCACCGTGGTGGCGGCACATGCCGCTCCCCCGCCCTCCTACTTCGACAACACCGGGCGCGACGACGTGCTGTCCGGTGGCGTGAAGATGATCACCATCGACACGCCAAAGGGGAAGTTCAGGGTCTGGACCAAGCGGGTCGGCAACAACCCGACCATCAAGGTCCTGCTGCTGCATGGCGGCCCGGGCGCCACCCATGAGTATTTCGAAGCCTTCGACAGCTACTTCCCCGGCGCGGGCATCGAGTATTACTACTACGACCAGCTTGGCTCGGCGTTCAGCGACAAGCCGACCGACGAGTCGTTGTGGGATACGCCGCGCTTCGTCGAAGAGGTGGAGCAGGTCCGCCAGGCCCTGCACCTGGACAAGGACAACTTCTACCTGCTCGGCCATTCCTGGGGCGGCGTGCTAGCCATCGAGTACGCGCTGAAATACCAGCAGCACCTCAAGGGGCTGGTCATTTCCAACATGGTCGATAGCATCCCGGCGTACAACGTGTACGCGAAGACGGTGCTGATGCCGGCCATGGATCAGAAGAAGCTCGCCGAAGTGCAGCGCATGGAGCGCGAGAAGAAGACCGACGACCCGGCCTACATGGCCATCCTGATGCCGATGCATTACCAGCAGCACGTGCTGCGGATGCCGGCCGACCAGTGGCCGGAGCCGGTGACCCGCTCGTTCGGGCACATCAACGAGCAGATCTACGTTTCGATGCAGGGGCCGAGCGAACTGGGCGCCAGCGGCAAGCTGCTCCACTGGGACCGCAGCAAGGACCTGGCGAAGATCACGGTGCCGACGCTGGTGATCGGGGCCACCTACGACACGATGGATCCGAAGTACATGCAGGCCATGGCGAAGAAGTTGCCCAGGGGGCATTTCCTGCTGTGCCCGAAGGGCGCTCACCTGGCCATGTATGACGACCAGGCGACGTACTTCGCGGGGTTGATCGGGTTCTTGAAGGATACGGATGCGGGGAAGCCTTGAGGCAACCCCAACGCATTCTTAGCTCCTGAGACCTCTTTCTGGCACCATCGTCCGGCTAATGACGCGCCGCGGCGCGCTGACGGACTTCTAAATCCATGAATTTGCAAGCCAATTACGAACAGATCCCGCTCAAGGACTACGCCGAGCGCGCGTACCTGGACTATTCCATGTACGTGGTGCTCGACCGCGCCCTGCCCTTCATCGGCGACGGCCTGAAGCCGGTCCAGCGGCGCATCATCTACGCCATGAGCGAGCTGAGCCTGGGTGCCCAGGCCAAGCCGAAGAAATCGGCGCGCACCATCGGTGACGTGATCGGCAAGTTCCATCCGCACGGCGACTCGGCCTGCTACGAGGCCATGGTGTTGATGGCCCAGCCGTTCTCGTACCGCTACCCGCTGGTGGACGGCCACGGCAACTTTGGCTCCTCGGACGATCCGAAGAGCTTCGCCGCGATGCGCTACACCGAGTCGCGCCTGACCCCGATCGCCGAAGTGCTGCTCTCCGAGCTGGGCCACGGCACGACCGACTGGTCGGCCAACTTCGACGGCACGCTGGAAGAGCCGACCTGGCTACCGGCGCGCGTCCCGCACGTGCTGCTGAATGGCTCCATGGGCATCGCCGTGGGCATGGCCACCGACATCCCGCCGCATAACCTGCGCGAAGTGGCCAGCGCCTGCATCCGCCTGCTCGACGACCCGGACGCGACCATCGCCGACCTGTGCGAGCACGTGCAGGGCCCGGACTACCCGACCCAGGCCGAGATCATCACGCCCCGCCGCGAACTGGCCGCGATGTACCAGACCGGCATCGGCTCGGTGCGCGCCCGCGCCATCTACGAGCGCGACGACGGCAACATCGTCATCACCGCCCTGCCCCACCAGGTGTCGCCCTCGAAGATCCTCGAGCAGATCGCCGCACAGATGCGCGCGAAGAAGTTGCCGATGATCGAAGACCTGCGCGACGAGTCCGACCACGAAAACCCGATCCGCCTCGTCATCGTGCCGCGCTCCAACCGCGTGGACGTCGACGAAATGATGCAGCACCTCTTCGCCACGACCGACCTGGAGAAGAGCTTCCGCATCAACATGAACATGATCGGCCTGGACGGGCGCCCGCAGGTAAAGGATCTGAAAATGATCCTTTCCGAGTGGTTGCGCTTCCGTACCGACACGGTCACGCGCCGCCTCAACCACCGCCTGAGCCGCGTCGAGCGCCGCCTGCACCTGCTCGAGGCGCTGCGCATCGCCTACCTCAACCTGGACGAAGTCATTCGCATCGTCCGCACCGAGGAAGAGCCGAAGCCGGTGCTGATCGCCCGCTTCCGCCTCGATGAAGAACAGGCCGACTACATCCTCGAAACGAAGCTGCGCCAGCTGGCCCGCCTCGAGGAGATGAAGATCAACGAAGAGCGCGACAAGCTCGAAGAAGAACGCGCGCGCATCAACGTGCTGCTGAAGTCGCCGGCCAAGCTGAAGAGCCTGATCAAGGATGAACTGCGCAGCGACGCCGAGAAATTCGGCGACGAGCGTCGCTCGCCGCTGATCGAGCGCAGCGTCGCCCAGGCCCTCGACGAGAGCGCCCTGGTCGCCTCCGAGCCAGTCACCGTGGTGCTGTCGCAGAAGGGCTGGGTGCGCGCCGGCAAGGGCCACGATGTCGACGGCGAGGCACTGTCGTACCGCGAGGGCGACAGCCTGGCGGCGATCGCCCGTGCCCGCACCACCCAGCAGGTCGCCTTCATCGATTCCACCGGCCGTGCCTACGCCACACCGGCGCATACGCTGCCCTCGGCGCGCGGCAATGGCGAGCCCCTCACCGGTCGCTTCAGCCCGCCGTCCGGCGCGCGTTTCGACGCGGTGGTCGCGGCGGACAACGACACCCGCATCGTCTTGGCCACCGACTTCGGCTACGGCTTCGTCACCCGCTTCGAGGCCCTCACCGGCCGCCAGAAGGCCGGCAAGCAGATCATCTCGCTGAGCGAAGGCGCCCGCGTGCTGGCCCCGGTGATCACCGCCGATCCGTCGCGTGACCGCATCGTGGTCGTCACTGGCGAAGGCCACCTGCTGATGTTCTCGGTGGCCGAACTGCCCGAACTCGACAAGGGCAAGGGCAACAAGCTGATCGAGATCCCTAAGGCGAAGCTGGCGTCGGGCGAAGAGCGCGTGGTCGGCATCGCCGTGGTCACCGAGGGCAAGGGCGAGGTCACCATGTACGCCGGCGCCCGCAAGCTCACGCTGAAGTGGGCCGACCTGGTCGAATACGGCGGCAGCCGCGCCACCCGCGGCGGCGTGCTACCGCGCGGCCTGCGCCGCGTCGAGCGCATCGAAACCACCGGCTAACCACCACCAACCCGTGTAGGAGCGCGCCTGCGCGCGATCACATCGATCACATGCGGGTGTACTTCCACGACACCATCTGCCCGCCCTTGTATGGCATCACGCCATGG
This sequence comes from Bacillus sp. NP157, assembly GCA_018889975.1. Taxonomy (NCBI): domain Bacteria; kingdom Bacillati; phylum Bacillota; class Bacilli; order Caryophanales; family Bacillaceae; genus Bacillus; species Bacillus sp. NP157. Next base: position 128,154 of record CP076546.1, on the reverse strand, counting down.
AAGGGCCGCGGATCGCCGTCGAACACCAGCGGCAGGAAATGGCGGTCGCCTTCCCACATGGGTAGCGCGTCCAGCCCGTCGACCGGCACCCATTCCAGCGTGCCTTCGGGGTTGGACGTGAAGGCCTCGCCCTCGAAGCGGGTGATGACGAAGATGAAGCCGAGCCAGTCTTCGCCCTGCTTGCCGAAGCCAGGCCAGTTCAGCGTACCGCGCAGGCTCATCTCCAGGCATTCGATGCCGGCTTCCTCGCGGATCTCGCGACGCATGCAGGCGGCGATGTCTTCGCCGGGCTCCATCTTGCCGCCGAGGCCGTTGTACTTGCCAAGGTGCTGGTCGTCCTTGCGCGCATTGCGGTGGATCATCAGCACGCGCTGGCCATCGGGCGACAGCACGTAGCCTAGGGTGGCGACGATGGGTGTGTAGGGCATGGCGTGGCGGCGTGGGTTAAACCCCGGAGTTTACGCCCTCGCAGGCCCTGCGGCCCGTCGCCACGCCGTTGCCACACCGTTGCCACGCGTCAGCCTTGCACCGGCCCTTGCGTGCGCCCCGCCCGCCCGGCGAACATCGGCGGATGCCCCACCGCCGTATTCGCCTGATGGCCACCCGTTTCCTCTCCCGCAGCCTCGCCCTGGCAGGCCTTGCCACGCTATCGATCGGCTGCGCCGCGCCGGCCGACGCCGTCGAAGGCCGCGACGTGGTGTTCGACAGCCAGTCGTACTACGTGGTCAACGTGGATACGCGCGAGGAGTCGATCGAGCTGTTCTGGCAGAACCCGGACACGCAGCAGCCGTTCGCGGGCATCGAAGCGTTGAAGGCCTACACGGCGGCCAGGGGCCGCAAGCTGGCCTTCGCGACCAACGCCGGCATCTACGACCGCGACTTCCGCCCGCTCGGCCTCTACGTCGAAGACGGCAAGACCATCGTTCCGCTCAACCTCGCCCACGGCAACCCGCGCTCGGGCAATTTCTCGCTGCTGCCGAACGGCGTTTTCGCCATCTACGACGACGGCAGCGCCGAGGTCCGACCGACCGAAGCGTTCAGGGCGTCCGGTCGCAAGCCACGCTGGGCCACGCAGTCCGGCCCGATGCTGGTGATCGACGGCGAGGTCAACACGCAGTTCGACAACGGTTCGGACAGCATGAAATGGCGCAGCGGCGTCTGCGCGAAATCAGCACACGAAGTGGTCTTCGCCATCAGCCGCGCCCCGGTCAACTTCCACTCGTTCGCCCGCCTGTTCCGCGACGAACTGGGCTGCCGCGACGCACTGTTCCTCGACGGCACCATCTCGCAGGCGTGGACGCCCACGGATGGCTACGCCGGCGCTCCCGCCTTCATGACCAAGCCTTACGCAGGCATGGTCGCCGTCTTCCCCAAGCCACGCTGACGCCCATGCGCCTCGCCATCCGCCTGCTGATCGGCCTGTCTGTCCTGATCCTGCTCGCGGTGGCAAGCGCCTGGTTCGCACTATCGGGCAGCCTCGCGCGGCTGGACGGCACGCTGTCGCTACGCGGCCCCAGCGCGGTCGCGACGCTGCAACGCGATGCCCGCGGCACGCTCACGGTGCAGGCTGCGAACCGCCGCGACGCCGCCTGGGCGCTCGGCTTCGCGCATGGCCAGGATCGCTTTTTCCAGATGGACCTGCTGCGCCGCGTGGCCGCGGGTGAACTGGCCGCGCTGGTCGGCGAAAAAGCCGTGGACGTGGACATGCGCCACCGCGTGCATCGCCTGCGCGCCGTGGCCGAAGCCGCGTATGCGTTCCTGCCGCCGGACCAGCGCGAGGTGATCGATGCGTACCGCGACGGCGTCAATGCGGGGCTCGGCCAGCTGCGCGTGCGGCCGTGGGAATACCTGTTGCTGCGCCAGGCGCCGAAGCGTTGGGAAAGCGAGGACAGCCTGCTGGTGCTCGGCGCGATGTACCTGGACCTCAACGACGACGGGATGAACAGCCGGGAGCTGGGGCTGGCAAGGTTGCGCGCCGTGTTGCCGGGGGCGGTTGTGGACGCGCTGGCGGCGCCCGATCCGACGTGGGAGGCGGCGCTGGATGGGTCGTTGTCGCCGGCTGGGGTGTTGCCGGGGGTGGGGGTGTTGGATTTTCGGGGTGGGGTGGGGGCCGAGAAGCAATCGCGCGCGGGCGCGCTCCTACAGGAGGGGCTTGGGGATGAGGTTTTGCCGGGGAGTAACAGCTTCGCGGTGGGCGGGGGGTTGACCGAGAACGGCGCGGCGCTGGTGGCGGACGACATGCACCTGGGGCTGCGCGTGCCGGATATCTGGTTCCGGGCGCGCATCCGCTTTCCCGATGCGACGGCACCGGGTGGCATGCGCGACCTCAACGGCGTCACCCTGCCAGGCACGCCGGCCCTCGTCGCCGGCTCGAATGGACAGGTCGCGTGGGCCTTCACCAACAGCTACGGCGACTGGTCGGATTTCGTCCGCGTCACCCGCGATCCGGCGAACCCGAAGCGTTACACCACGCCGGAAGGCAGCGCGGCGTTCGAAGTGCACGACGAGGTCATCGAGGTCGCGCATGGCGAGGCTCGCCACCTCACGGTCGAAGACACGAAGTGGGGTCCGCTTGCCGCAAGCGACGTCGACGGCACGCCGCTGGCCCTGTCATGGATCGCGCATCGGCCGGATGCATTCAACCTCGGCATCATGGGCCTGGAACGCGCGACCGATGTCACGACGGCGCTTGGCGTGGCGCCGCACGCCGGCATGCCGCCGCAGAACCTGGTCGTCGGCGATCGCGCCGGCCACGTCGGCTGGACGATCATCGGCAACGCCGTGCCGCTGCGCCAGGCCGGGACGCCCGGCTGGAGCGGCTTCGCCGATGCCTCGCGCTATCCGCGCATCGTCGATCCGACGGACGGTCGCCTGTGGACCGCGAACAACCGCACCGTCGGCGGCGAGGCGCTTGGCCTGCTCGGCAACGGTGGCCACGACCTCGGCGCTCGCGCCCAGCAGATCCGCGACGACCTGCGTGGCCGCGATCGCTTTGTCCCCGGCGATATGCTGTCGATCCAGCTCGACGACCGGGCCGTATTCCTGTCGCGCTGGAACGACCTGCTTCAGGCGACGCTGAAGACGACGACCGACGGCGCGCTGGATCCGCTGCGGCGCGCCACGGCAAACTGGACGGGGCACGCCTCTGTCGACAGCGTCGATTACCGCGTCGTGCGCACATTCCGCGAGAACGTCCGCGACCTGGCGCTCGCGCCCTTCGTCGAACGGGCGAAGGCCCGCTTCCCTGATTTCACCTGGCCGCGTGGTACGACGGCCGAAGGCGCGGTATGGCAGATGGTCACGACGCGGCCGCCGAACCTGCTCGAGCCGAAGTGGAAGGACTGGGACGCGCTGCTCGGCGCCGCGGCGCGCAAGACGATGGACGATCTCAACGCGGGTCCTGGCGGCATCGAGGCGCGCACGTGGGGCGAGCAGAACACCGCGCACATCGTCCATCCCCTGTCGTCGGCGCTGCCACGCTGGCTCGGCCGCTTCCTCGACATGCCTGCCGAGCCCCTGGCCGGCGACACCGACATGCCGCGCGTGCAGGCGCCCGCGTTCGGTGCGTCGGAACGCTTCGCGATCTCGCCTGGGCACGAAGACCAGAGCTATCTGGAAATGCCTGGCGGACAGAGCGGGCATCCGCTATCGCCGTTCCATGGGGCCGGGCACGACGAGTGGGTGGACGGGCATTTAACACCGCTGCTGCCGGGCCCCACCGAACACAGCCTGACCATCACCCCGCAGCTATGAAAACATGCGTTCGCAGATTGCTGCGTATAGGTCTGGCAGGCGTTCCAGGTCGGCCACGGAGACGCACTCGTCGACCTTGTGGATCGTCGCGTTCACCGGGCCGAGCTCGATCACTTCCGCGCCCATCGGGGCGATGAAGCGGCCATCGCTGGTGCCGCCACCGGTGCTCTGTTCCGGGTCGATGTCGCAAAGATCCCGGCAGACCCCGGCCACGACGTCGCGCAGGCGTCCACCGGGCGTGGCCAGGAACGGGTGGCCGGACAGATGCCAGTCGATGTGGAAGTCGACGCCGTGCGCGCGCAGGATCGCCTCGGCACGCTCACGCAGGCCATCCGCGGTGCTCGCGGTGGAGAAGCGGAAGTTCACCAGCGCGACGAGTTCGCCGGGAATGACGTTGTTCGCGCCCGTGCCCGCGTTGATGTTCGACACCTGGAACGAGGTCGGCGGGAAATCCGCATTGCCTTCATCCCAGCGCTCGGCAGCCAGTGCGGCCAGCGCCGGTGCAAAGGCATGGATGGGATTCTTTGCCTTCTCCGGGTAGGCGACGTGGCCCTGCACGCCGTGCACGGTCAGCGTACCCGACAGCGAGCCGCGCCGTCCCACGCGAATAAGGTCACCCAGCACGGCCTTCGCCGACGGCTCGCCCACCACGCAGTAATCGATGCGCTGGCCGACCGCGTCGAAATAGTCCACCACTTCGCGCACGCCATGCAGCGCCACGCCTTCCTCATCGGAGGTCAACAAAAGGCCGACCGTCCCCGCATGGTCGGGATGTCCGCCCACGAAGCGCTCCAACGCGACCACCATCGCCGCCACCGAGCCCTTCATGTCCGCCGCACCACGGCCATACAGCAAGCCTTCGCGCTCGGTCGGCACGAACGGCGGCGACGCCCAATGCTCTTCGGGCCCGCTCGGCACCACGTCGGTGTGGCCGAGGAAGGCGAGCACCGGACCGGACGAACCATGCGTCGCCCACAGGTTGTCGACGTCGCCGAAGCGCAGGTGTTCGATGCGAAAGCCCAGTGCCGCCAGGCGCGTGGCGATCAGCGGCAGGCAACCCGCATCATCCGGGGTAACCGAACGGCGGGAAATCAGGTCACGGGTCAGCGCGAGGACGTCGGACATGGCGGCCTACTTACCGAAGCGCTTCTTGAAGGCGTTGTCGGTAAAGCCGACGCTGACGCTGTCGCCATCGACCAGCACCGGGCGCTTCACCAGCGCCGGATACTCCTTCAGCAGCAGGGTCCACTCGGGGTCGCTGCGCGGGTCCTTGCGCTGCGGCAACAGCGTGCGCCACGTGGTGGACGCCTTGTTGACCAGTTTCTCCCAGCCGCCGACCTGCTCCGACCACGCCTTGAGCGTGGCCGCGGGCACCGGATTGGCACGGTAGTCGACGAACACATGCTCGACGCCGAAGCGATCGAGCCAGTTGCGCGCCTTCTTGCAGGTGTCGCAGTTGGGCAAGCCGTAGAGCGTGACCGCCATGGCCTTACTCCCCGCTGCGCAGGAGTTCGTTGATACCGGTCTTCGAGCGGGTCTTCTCGTCGACCTGCTTCACGATGATCGCGGCATACAGGCTGTGGCTACCGTCCTTCGCTGGCAGGCTGCCCGCGACGACGACGCTGCCCGCCGGCACGCGGCCATAGCTGACCTCGCCGGTGGCACGGTTGTAGATGCGGGTGGACTGGCCGAGGAACACGCCCATGCCGATGACCGAGCCCTTTTCCACGACCACGCCTTCGACGACTTCCGACCGCGCGCCGATGAAGCAGTTGTCCTCGATGATCGTCGGGCCCGCCTGCAGCGGCTCGAGCACGCCACCGATGCCGACGCCGCCGGACAGGTGCACGCCCGCGCCGATCTGCGCGCAGGAACCGACCGTGGCCCACGTATCGACCATGCTGCCGGCGCCGACGTAGGCACCGATGTTGGTGTAGCTGGGCATCAGCACGGCGTCTTTCGCGATGTGCGCGCCGCGGCGAACCAGGGCACCGGGAACCACGCGTGCGCCAAGGTTCGCGTATTCGGTGGCGTCGCCGTCGGTGAAGCGCAGCGGCACCTTGTCGAACGCGCTGGACGGGCCACCGTCCATCACGCGGTTACCGTTCATGCGGAAGTAAAGCAGCACGGCCTTCTTCAGCCACTGGTTGACCTTCCAGCCGCCGTTGCCGTCGGGCTCGGCCACGCGGCGCTCGCCCGATTCAAGCAGGTCGAGCACTTGGTCGACGGTATCGCGCAGGCCGCCTTCGATCTCGGTCTGGGTCAGGTCCGCGCGGCGCTCGAAGGCGTTGTCGATGACGGATTCAAGCGTTTGCATTTGCATCAAGGGAAGTCCTGGGGGTTTCGAAACCGATGTGGCGCAGCAGGCACTCGCGCAGGTGTTCCTGGCGTTCGGGTGACAGTGGCGCGTTGCTGCGATCGGTGAGCTGGAAGAAATCTTCGACGCGCTCGCCGAACGTGGCGATACGCGCATCATGCACGCGCACCCCCGCTTCGGCCAGCGCCTGGGCCACGGCGGCGAGAAGGCCCGGGCGATCGGTGCAGACCAGCGAAAGCTGGGTACGCTCGCCGACGGCGCTGAAGGCGACACGCGGTGCCATCTGGAAATGCCGCAGGTGGCGCGAGATGCCACGCTTCGGCGCGCTGTGCCCTTCCGGATGCGCGACGGCACGCATCATGCGCCCGCGCAGTTCCTCGGACCGCTGCAACGAGGCCGGGGCCTGCGAATCCGATTCGAGCAACAGGAACGTATCCAGGGCCATGCCGGTGTTCGACACCAGGATGCGTGCCTCCACCACCGAGAAACGCAGGCGATCGAGCACGGCGGTGACGGTGGCGAACAGTCCATCGCGATCGGGCGCGTAAACGAACAGCTCGGTACTGCCGCGCACCGAGAACGGATGCACTTCCACCAGCGGCCCGGAGCCGCCTTCACGCAGGATCGCGGCAGTCTGCCATGCGATCTGCTCGGGGCGATGGCGCAGGAAGCTCAGGTCGGGGAAGTCGGCCCATACCTTCGCGATGTCGTCCGCGGCGAGGTGTTCGGCGACCAGCATCGACAGCGCGCGTTCGCGGCATTCGCGCACCCGCGACCCGGCCATGCTGGCGTGGCTGACATCGCTGCGCAGGGCGAAACGCGTCGCCGTGTAGAGGTCGGCGAGCAGCCGGTCTTTCCACGCGTTCCACAGCTTGGGGCTGGTGCCGATGATGTCGGCGATGGTCAGCAGGTACAGATGGTCCAGGTGTTCCCAGTCGCCGACGACGCTGGCGAAGCGATGGACCACGTCGGGATCGGTAATGTCCTGGCGCTGTGCGGTCGTGCTCATCAGCAGGTGCTGGCGGACCAGCCACGCGACCAGTTCGACCTGGTCGTCGGGCAGGCCGAGCCGCGTGCAGAACGCGCGCGCATCTTCTTCGCCCAGCGCGGAATGGTCGCCGCCGCGGCCCTTGGCGATGTCGTGGAACAGCGCGGCCAGCAACATCAGTTCGGGACGCTCGATGTGCGGCCAGATCTCGCAGCCCACCGGGAATTCGCGGCGTGCCGCCGGATCGGCGAAGCGGGCGACGTTGCGCAGCACGCGTAGGGTGTGTTCGTCGACCGTATACACATGGAACAGGTCGTACTGCATGCGCCCGACCACCTTGCCGAACGCCGGCAGGATCGCGGCAAGCAAGCCATGCCGATTCATCCGCCACAGCGCCTCGACCGCGGGCGCACCACGGCGCAGCAGGGCAAGGAAGGCGTCGAGCACGGCCTGGTCGTCGGCAAGGCCTTCGCCATGCAGCGACACCGCGTGCTGGATCCGGCGCATCGTCTCCGCGGTGAAGCCGGTGATGCCCGGCTCGTCCAGGCGGGCGATGAAGATTTCGACCAGGGCCGCCGGCCGGCGCGCGAACAGGTGCGGATTGCGCAGGGCGATGCGTGAACCGTAGCGGACGTAATCGCTGCCGATCGCCTGCGGCTCGGTCGACGGGTCGAGCATTTCCTCGAAGCGCTCGACCAGCTGCGTACCGGAACGCTCGATCTGCGTGGCGGCGCGGTAATAGCCCTGCATGAACTGTTCGACGCCGAGGTTCTTCGCGTGCTCGTCCTCGAAGCCCAGCCGCATGGCCAGGGCGCGCTGGTAGTCGAACAGCAGCCGCTCCTCGGCGCGGCCGGCCTCCAGGTGCAGCGCGTAACGATAGCGACGCAGGGTCTCTTCCGCCTTGGCCAGCTTCGCTGCTTCCACCGGTTCGAGCAGGCCTTCGGCGACCATGGCGTCGAACTCCGGCGCGTTGGCCAGGCGCCGGCCCAGCCAGCGCAGGGCGTCCAGCGTGCGCAGGCCACCCGGGCCGTCCTTCAGGTTCGGCTCGAGGTTCTGCGCGGTGTCGTCGTAGCGGGCGTGGCGGGCATCGCGCTCGGCCAGGCGCGCCGCGAGGTATTCGCGTGGCGGCCACAGCGCCGGATCGTCGAGGATGCCGCGCAATTCGTTGGCCAGGATCGGCCAGCCGGCCAGCCGGCGGCCATCGAGCAGGCTGGTGAACACGCTGGCGTCGCGGGCGGCCAGTTCACGGCATTGCTCCACGGTGCGCACGGCATGGCCCGGTTTCAGGCCGATGTCCCACAGGCAGCCGAAGAAATTCTCGAGTGCGCGGTACAGCGGAGGCGAGCTCTCGCCGACCATGGCCAGCAGGTCGACGTCCGAACAGGGGAACAACATGCCGCGGCCGAAGCCGCCGACGGCGAACAGCGCGGCGGCGGCCATGTCGCCCAGGCAGGCGCCCCAGGCATGGACCACGACGCGCTCGACGATCTCGGCCCGTCGACGGGCCAGGGCGGGAGCATCCTCGCCGTCACGGAAGGCGACGGTGAGCGCACGGTCGGCGTCGCCCAGCAACTGGCGGAGCGAGCGCCGGGCTTCGGGCGACACGCCCGAGCGGGGAACTACGGCGGGCAGGCGTGGAAGCGGAGGCAGCGTCACGTCGGGGCCCTCGGGTCAGGAACGGTCACGCACGCCCGGGGCGATGGCCCCGGGCGCTCACATCGTCAGGCAGCATCCGGCCACGGGGTGAGGATCTCGAAACCATCCTCGGTCACTGCCACCGTGTGCTCCCACTGCGCCGACAGGGAGTGGTCCTTGGTCACCACCGTCCAGCCGTCCGGCAGCGACTTGGTCTGCGGCTTGCCGGCGTTGATCATCGGCTCGACGGTGAAGGTCATGCCGGCCTTCAGCTCCATGCCGGTGCCCTGGCGGCCGTAATGCAGCACCTGGGGCTCGTCGTGGTAGACCTTGCCGATGCCGTGGCCGCAGTACTCGCGGACCACCGAGAAACCGGCGGCTTCGGCGTGCTTCTGGATCGCCGCGCCCACGTCGCCAAGGGTCGCACCCGGCTTCACCGCCTCGATGCCCTTCATCATGGCCTCGAAGGTCGTGTCGACCAGGCGCTTCGCCAGCACGCTCGGGGTGCCGACGAAGTACATGCGGCTGGTATCGCCGTGCCAGCCGTCCTTGATCACGGTGACGTCGATATTGACGATGTCGCCGTCCTTCAGGACCTTGGTCTCGGTCGGGATGCCGTGGCAGATCACGTGGTTGACCGACGTGCACACGGTTTTCGGGAAGCCCCGGTAGCCGACGTTGGCCGGGATGGCCTTCTGCACGTTCACGATGTGGTCGTGGGCCAGGCGGTCCAGTTCCTCGGTGGTCACGCCCGGCTTCACGTGCGGCACGAGCATGGCCAGCACCTCGGCGGCCAGCCGGCCGGCCTCGCGCATGGACTGGATCTCTTCGGGGGTCTTGGGTACGACTGCCATGGTGGTCTCTCTCTTTTTCCTTTGCCCTCAGGGGGATGGGCCTTCCACCCACGTGGCGGCACCCCTGCCGGTTTTCCACCCCCGCGCTTGCGGAGGACGGAGCCGAAGGCTACAATTAGCGAGTTTTGCTGTCCGGCGAAGCCACTTTAACGTGGCCACGGCGGCGAAATCGAAGCGCGATTGTAACCGCACGGCGCCACCATTGGCCCGGCCTAGCCATCGCTTTTAACGCCACACACGCATCGGCACCGCCTTCGGGGTGCCTTGTCCCGCCGACGACGAGCGAAAGGCTCCGCGGCAAGGACAGGGTCGAAGCCGGGGATGCGTGGAGGTCCCAACCCCCATAGAACCGCCCCGGTGCGGTTCGCCCAGGAGTATTCCATGGCACAAGTCACCATGCGCGAGATGCTGGAAGCCGGCGTCCATTTCGGCCACCAGACCCGTTACTGGAACCCCAAGATGGCTCCGTACATCTTCGGCGCCCGCGGCAAGATCCACATCATCAACCTCGAGAAGACCCTTCCGCTCTTCAACGACGCGATGAACTTCCTCTCGGGCCTGGCCCAGAAGGGCGGCACCATCCTGTTCGTCGGCACCAAGCGTTCGGCCCGCGAAGCCCTGGCTGAAGAAGCCGGCCGCGCGAACCAGCCGTTCGTCACCGCCCGCTGGCTCGGCGGCATGCTGACCAACTTCCGCACCGTGAAGCAGTCGGTTGCCCGCCTGAAGGAACTCGAAGCCGCCGAAACCGACGGTTCGTTCGAGAAGCTGGTCAAGCACGAAGTGCTGGCCCGCCGCCGCGAGCGCGACAAGCTGCAGAACTCGCTGGGCGGCATCAAGGACATGAACCGCCTGCCGGACGCGCTGTTCATCGTGGACATCGGCCACGAAGACATCGCCGTGCAGGAAGCCCGCAAGCTCGGCATCCCGGTCGTCGCCGTCGTCGATACCAACTATGACCCGGCCCTCGTCGACTACGCCATCCCGGGTAACGACGACGCCATCCGCGCCATCCAGCTCTACGCACGCGCCGCCGCCGACTCGATCCTGGAAGGCAAGGCCGCCGCTCCGCAGCACGCCGCCCGCGGCGATGCCAACGAGTTCGTGGAAATGGACGAAGCCGGCAACCCGGTCGCCAAGGACGAAGCCCCGCGTGGCGAGCGTCGCAACGACCGCGGCCCGGCCAAGAAGGGTGCCCCGCGTCGCGAAGGCGGCCGTGACGGTGGTCGTGGCCGCGCGTAAGCGCCCCACCCCGTAACACGCTCTTCCGTTTCACCGGTGCCGCGGCAACCTGGCCGCGGCACCCACCAAAACCATTGAGGAATTACCATGGCTGAGATCACCGCAAGCCTCGTCAAGGACCTGCGCGAGCGTTCGGGCGTCGGCATGATGGAGTGCAAGAAGGCACTCGTCGAAAACAATGGCGATATCGAAGCGGCGATGGAATGGCTGCGCAAGAACGGCATGGCCAAGGCCGACAAGAAGGCTGACCGCGTGGCTGCCGAGGGCCTCGTCGCCGTCGCCACCAACGGTGGCAAGGGCGTGCTGGTCGAAGTCAACAGCGAGACCGACTTCTCTTCGCGCAACGAGCAGTTCATCCAGTTCACGAAGGACGTCGCTGGCGTCGCCCTTTCGTCGGGCGCCAAGGATATCGAGACGCTGAAGGCTGCCAAGCTCGGCGACGTGTCCGTGGAAGACGCTGCGAAGGCCCTGACCCTCACCATCGGTGAGAAGTTCGAAGTCCGCCGCATGGCGACGGTCGAAACCGACGGCGTGCTGGGTGCCTACTCGCACAGCGGCCGCATCGGCGTGCTGGTTGCCCTGAAGGGTGGCTCGGAAGAGCTGGCCAGGGGTATCGCCATGCACGTGGCCGCGATGAACCCGAAGTTCGTCAAGGTCGAAGACGTCCCGGTCGAGTTCCTTGAGAAGGAAAAGGAAATCGAGCTGTCGAAGATGTCGGACAAGGAAAAGCAGAAGCCGGCTGAAATCCTCGAGAAGATCGTCTCGGGCAAGGTGAACAAGATCCTTGCCGACGTGACCCTCGTGGGCCAGTCGTATGTCATCGATACCGACATCACCGTTGCCGAGGCCCTCAAGAAGGCTGGCGCGGAGATCGTCGCCGTCGAGCGCCTCGCCGTCGGCGAGGGCATCGAGAAGGTGGTCGACGACTTCGCTGCCGAAGTCATGAAGCAGGCCGGCCTGGCCTAAGCCACCCGCCCGAAAAGAAAGGCCGCGAGCAATCGCGGCCTTTTTTTTGCCCTGGCGCCAGAGCCCAGCGCTCGGGCGGCGAGGCACGGGGCGGGGGTGGGCGGTGTCCCTATCGCTAAGTCCTCGTCCGGCCTTCGCCTCCCTGCGGAATCGCTCCAGGGACACCGCCCGCCCCCACCCCACCCAGCGCCCCCAGTCCCGGTGTGGACAGCCAGAGCCAGAGCTTGTGCGCCTGCACTCCGACAAGCTGCGGGGACGTGGGGTGGGGAGGCGTCGGGTGGCGTTTTCGGAACGATTCCGCAGGGAGGCGAAGGCCGGACGAGGACTTAGTGACGAAAATGCCAGCCGACGCCTCCCCCGCGCCCCAGTCCCAGCTCTCGGCGAAGGCGAAGCCGAGCCCCCGCTCTCAGCTTTTAATGTGTCTGTAATAAACACCTCGGGGTACAATGCGCGCGTTTTGCCCCACACAATTCGGAGAAACCCCATGAGCAACTCGCTGAAACACCGCCGCATCCTGCTCAAACTCTCCGGTGAAGCCCTCATGGGCAGCGAAGACTATGGGATCGATCCCAAGGTCATCGGCCGCCTCGCCAAAGAAATCCTCGAAGTCATCGGTGCAGGCGTCCAGGTCGGCGTCGTCATCGGTGGCGGCAACATCTTCCGCGGCGCCGGCCTGGCTGCCTCGGGCATGGACCGCGTCACCGGCGACCACATGGGCATGCTGGCCACGGTCATGAACGCCCTCGCCATGCAGGACGCCATCGAAAAGCTCGGCGGCGAAGCCCGCACCATGAGCGCCATCAAGATCAACGAGGTCTGTGAAGACTTCATCCGCCGTCGCGCCATCCGCCACCTCGAAAAGGGCCGTGTCGCCCTGTTCGCCGCCGGTATCGGCAACCCGTTCTTCACCACCGATTCGGCCGCCGCGCTGCGTGCCGTCGAGGTGGGTGCGGACCTGCTGCTGAAGGCAACCAAGGTCGACGGTGTGTACAGCGCCGACCCGAAGCGCGTGCCGGATGCGACCCGCTACGACCACCTGACCTACAACCAGGTCATCGAGCGCCGCCTCGAAGTCATGGATACCGCCGCCATCGCCCTCTGCCGCGAAAACAAGCTGCCCCTGCGTATCTACGACATGACCGCACCGGGCAACCTGATGAAGATCATGCAGGGCGAGCCCGTCGGCACGCTGGTCGACGCCGGCTAACCTGCATATTCGGCCTCTGGCGCGGTGCGGCACGGCCACACCGCGCGCTTTGCTATACTCGCCTGCTGACCAGATTCACCGGAAATATCGCCCATGATCAATGACATCAAGAAAGATGCTGAGACCCGCATGGGCAAGAGCATCGAATCGCTGCGCCACGACCTGAAGACGATCCGCACCGGTCGTGCCAACCCCTCGATCCTCGAGAACATCCGCGTCCCGTACTACGGTTCGGAAACGCCGCTCTCCCAGGTCGCCAACGTGACCACGCCGGATGCGCGCTCGCTCTCCGTGAAGCCGTTCGACAAGGCCATGATCGGCCCGATCGAGAAGGCCATCATGGCGTCGGACCTCGGCATCACGCCGACCACGATGGGCATGGACATCCGCCTGAACTTCCCGCCGCCGACCGAGGAGCGCCGCAAGGAGCTCGCCAAGAGCGTGTCGAAGGAAGGCGAGCAGGCCAAGATCGCCGTCCGCAACGTGCGTCGCGATGCCATCCAGCACATCGACAAGCTGCTCAAGGACAAGACGATCACGGAAGACGACAAGAAGCGTGCCGACGACGACATCCAGAAGCTGACGGACAAGTACGTCAAGGAAGTGGATGACGTGGTCAAGGAAAAGGAAAAGGAGCTGATGGCGCTCTGACGCGCCATCGGCCCTCATCCATGGCAGCGAGGCCCGACGACCGGGTTCCCCGCCACCTCGCCATCGTGATGGATGGCAACGGTCGCTGGGCAAAGCAGCGCCTGCGACCGCGCACGTTCGGTCATCACGCCGGCCAGAAGGCCGTGCGTGAGGCCGTTGAGTTCTGCCTGCGTCGCGGCGTCGCCTCGCTCACCCTCTTCGCGTTCTCCAGTGAGAACTGGGCGCGGCCCGAGGGCGAAGTGTCGGCGTTGATGGAACTGTTCCTCAAGGCCATCGACCGCGAAGTGGACGAATTGCACGGCAACGGCGTGCGCATCCGCTTCGTCGGCGACCTCGACGCGTTCGCGCCCGAACTGCGCAAGCGCATGCTCGGGGCGATGGAACGCACGGCCGGCAATGCGGCGCTGAACATGAACGTGGCCGTGAACTACGGCGGCCGCTGGGACATCGCCAACGCGGCGAAGCTTGCCGCCGAAGCCGCGGCCCGTGGCGAGTTCAGCCTGGCCGAGCTCGACGAGAAGCGCCTCAACAGCTACACCTGCCTCGCCGACCAGCCGCCGCTGGATCTCTTCATCCGCACGGGTGGCGAGCGCCGGGTCAGTAACTTCCTGCTCTGGCAGCTTGCCTACGCCGAGCTCTATTTCACCGACACCCTGTGGCCAGACGTCGACCAGGCTTGCCTGGCCGAGGCGCTGGACGACTATGCACGCCGCGAGCGCCGTTATGGCCGCACGGGCGAGCAGGTCGCCACGGGCTAACGCCGGACCCCCATGCTGAAGCAACGCATCATCACCGCGGCCGTCCTCCTTCCGGTGGTCCTCGCCATCATCCTGCTGTCGCCGACCGGGTTCTTCGCGGTGGTGGCCGCCCTCGCCTTCGTCGGCGCGGCATGGGAATGGGCCGCGCTCGCCGGCTGCCGCACGCAGGTCAGCCGCGGCATCGTCACCGCCGTCGCCGCGGTGATCTTCGCCGTGCTACTGATCGTGCGCACGCATGGCCTGCTGGCGGCGCTGACGTTTGCCGGCGTCGCCTGGTGGATCGGCTGCTGCTTCTGGCTGCGCCACTTCACTTTCGCGGCCGCGCCCAACCACGAAAACCGCATGCTCAAGCTCGGCGCCGGCCTGCTGGTGATCCTGCCGGCGCTGGCCGCGATGATCGACATGCATGCCAGCGACCGCGGCCACGGCTGGGTGCTGCTCGCCCTGGTGATCGTCTGGGCCGCCGACACCGGCGCCTATTTCAGCGGCCGCTATTTCGGCCGACGCAAGCTCGCCCCGAAGATCTCCCCGGGAAAGACCTGGGCCGGCGTTTACGGTGCCGTGCTCGCAGGCGGCCTGGCCTCCGTCGTCGGCGGCTGGCTGCTTGGCGTCGACGACGGCGCGAAGCTGGTCGGCCTGGTCATCCTCGGCGTGCTGACCGTCGCCATCGCGGTGGTCGGCGACCTGTTCGAGAGCCTGATGAAGCGCCACGCGGCGGTGAAGGACTCCGGCAATCTCTTCCCAGGCCACGGTGGCCTGCTCGACCGCATGGACAGCGTGTTCGCCGCCCTGCCGATCTTCGCAGCCGGCAAGCTGCTGCTGGGCCTGTAAGCCATGGCTATCCGCCAGGTCGCGGTCCTCGGCGCCACCGGGTCGATCGGGACCAGCACGCTCGACGTCATCGCCCGGCATCCGGACCGGTTCCGCGCCAGCGTGCTGGTGGCCAACCGCGGCACCGAGGCGCTGGCGAAGCTCTGCGAGCGCTTCCGCCCCGACCTCGCCATCGTCGCCGATCCGAGCATGGAAGCCGACCTCGCGCGCCGGCTTGCCGCCGCCGGAATCACCTGCGAGGTCGCCTCGGGCGCCGACGCGGTGACCGCTGCCGCCGCAGGCCCCCTGTGTGACACCGTGGTGGCCGCGATCGTCGGTGCCGCGGGGCTGGAGTCCACCCTGGCCGCGGCGCGCGCTGGCAAGCGCCTGCTGCTGGCCAACAAGGAATCCATCGTGATGGGCGGCGAGCTGTTGCTGCAGGCCCTGCGCGACGGCGGTGGCGACCTGATCCCGGTCGATTCCGAACACAACGCCATTTTCCAGTGCCTGCCCGGCGGTCGCCCGGACCTGGCCCGGAGCGGCGTGCGCCGGCTGATCCTGACCGCCTCGGGCGGCCCTTTCCGTGGGCGCACGCGCGCCGAGCTCGGCACGATCACGCCCGACCAGGCCTGCGCCCACCCCAAGTGGTCGATGGGCCGGAAGATCTCGGTGGATTCGGCCACGCTGATGAACAAGGGCCTGGAGGTCATCGAGGCCCACCACCTGTTCGCCGCCCCGGTCGACGCGATCGACGTGGTGGTGCACCCGCAAAGCCTCGTCCACTCCATGGTGGACTACGTCGACGGGTCGGTCCTGGCCCAGCTCGGCAACCCGGACATGCGCACGGCCATCGCCTGCGCCCTGGCCTACCCTGAACGGATCGAAGCCGGGGTAGCCCCGCTCGACCTGGCCGCGCACGCGCGGCTGGACTTCGAGCCACCCGACCTCGAGACCTTCCGCTGCCTCGCGCTCGCGTTCGCGGCCCTGCGCGCCGGCGGCGACGCCACGGCGATCCTGAACGCGGCGAACGAGGTGGCCGTCGAGGCCTTCCTCGCCGGCACCCTGCCCTTCCTGGGCATTTCCGAGGTCGTCGAACGCGTTCTTGAGGAACTGCCGGCGATTCCCGTGGTCGATGTCCAGACCCTTGTCGAGCGCGATGCCGCCGCCCGGCGGGCCGCCCGGGGCGTGCTCCACCGCGCTTACTGCTAAACTCGTTCCACCCAAACGTTTTTTTTCCGAGACCCGCCCCTCCGATGAGCCCCTTCCTAGGTTCCGTGTTCTGGCTACTGGTGACGCTTGGCGTCCTGGTAACCCTTCACGAGTTCGGCCATTTCTGGGTCGCGCGTCGCTGTGGCGTCCGTGTGCTCCGTTTCTCGATCGGCATGGGTCCGCCGCTGTGGAAGTGGACCGGCAAGGACGGCACCGAATACTGGATCGCCATGCTGCCCATCGGCGGCTATGTAGCGATGCTCAACAGCAACGACGGCGAGGTCGACCCGGCCTATGCCGGCCAGGAATTCAACGCCCAGTCGGTGGCCAAGCGCAGCGCCATCGCGGCCGCGGGCCCGGCGATCAACCTGCTGTTCACCATCCTGGCGTTCTGGGTCATGTACATGGTTGGCCGCCCGGATACGGCGCCGATCATCAGCGCCACGCCGGCTTCGCCCGCCGCGGTCGCCGGCATCCAGCCGGGCGACCGCCTGCTCGCCGTGGATGGCCAGCCGGTCAGCACCATGAGCGATGCGATGAACATCGTGGCGGACAGCCTGCTTGGCCACGACCCGCTGCCGGTCCATGTGAAGGGCCGCGACGGCACCGAGCGCAACGTGGTCCTGCCCGTGCAGAACCTGCGTAGCGGCGACGACATCGGCAAGCGCTTCGACGAACTGGGCCTGGCCCCGGCCTCGCCGCCGCCGGTGATCCACGAGGTCGTGGCTGGCGATCCCGCCGCCCTCGCCGGCGTGCGCACCGGCGACCGCATCACCAGCGTCAACGGCAAGCCGGTCGACACCTTTGGCTCGTTCAGCAAGCTGGTCGTGCAGGAAGCCGCGGTGTCGCCCGTGCTGAAGGTCAACCTCCTGCGCGACGGCAAGCCGCTCACCTTCGACATCAAGGCCCGCCAGCTCAGCGAGGGCGGCAATCCGCCGCGCTGGATCGTCGGCGTGGCCGCCGCACCCATCGAGGTGGCCACGCGCCGCTTCGGCCCGCTGGCCGCCATGGGCGAGTCGCTGCGCGCCACCTGGTCCGGGGCGGCGTCCACCTACAACCTCATCGGCAAGATGATTACCGGCGAGGCGTCCAGCAAGAACCTGTCCAGCGTGATTGGCATCGCCCAGGCGGCCAACCAGCAGGCCAGCCAGGGCTTTGCGTGGTTCCTTGGCTTCCTCGCCATGGTCTCGCTCAGCCTGGCGATCCTCAACCTGCTGCCGATCCCGATCTTGGACGGCGGACAGCTGGTGTATTACCTTATTGAGTTGATCAAAGGCAGCCCCGTCAGCGAACGGACCGTAAGAGCTTTCACCCTGGTGGGAATGGTGATGGTCTTCGCGATGATGGGCCTGGCTTTCTTCAACGACATCCAGCGAATCCTGGTTTCGTGATAGCGGCGCTAGCGCCGCGCGGCACGGGATCCTGTGCGCACCCCAGGGGGCGCAACCGTACAACCCCGGCCAAGGACGCTTCGGCGCCCAAGGCCAGACGATGCCGGGCATGAGTCCGGCACGTGCTCCTCTTCGGTCACCGGCCTCGTCCGCCGTTGGCTGGAATTAACCCATTGGAATCGACGATGAAGCGTATCGCCGCCCTGATCTTGCTTGCCTCCTTGTCCGCCAATGCGCTTGCCTTCGAGCCGTTTGTCGTTTCCGATATTCGTATCGATGGCCTGACCCGCATCGCGCAGGGCACGGTGCTGAGCTACCTCCCTGTCGAGAAGGGCGACACGCTCAGCGACGACAAGGCCCAGGCTGCCATTCGTGCCCTCTACCAGACCAAGTTCTTCAGCGATGTCGAACTGGACCGCCAGGGCGACATCCTGGTCGTCAAGGTCATCGAGCGTCCCGCCATCGCCAAGCTCACCCTGCGTGGCAACAAGGACATCAAGGAAGACGACCTGCGCAAGGGCCTGAAGGAGATCGGCCTGGCCGAAGGCGAGACCTTCGACCGCCTGTCGCTCGACCGCGTCCAGCAGGAACTGATCCGCCAGTACTACAACCGCGGCAAGTACAACGTGTCGGTCGAACCGCACGTGACCCAGCTGGATCGCAACCGCGTCGCCATCGACATCGAAATCCGCGAAGGCAAGGCTGCCAAGATCAAGGAAATCAACGTCATCGGCAACAAGGCGTTTGCCGACAAGGACATCCGCGACGGCTTCGAATCGAACACGACCAACTGGCTGTCCTGGTACTCCAAGGACGACCAGTACTCGCGCGAGAAGCTCTCGGGCGACCTGGAAAAGCTCAGCAACTACTACATGAACCGCGGCTACGCCGACTTCGGCATCGACTCCACGCAGGTGGCGATCAGCCCGGACAAGCGCGCCATGTACGTGGACGCCAGCGTGAAGGAAGGCGAGGTCTACACCGTCTCCGACGTGAAGCTGCTGGGTGAACTGATCCTGCCGGAAGACACCCTGCGCAAGCTGGTCTACATCCACAAGGGCGACACCTTCAACCGCGCCGCCATCGAAGCCTCCAGCGACGCGATCAAGGCCATCCTCGCCAACATCGGCTACGCCTTCGCGAAGGTCACGCCGGTGCCGAAGCTGGACAAGGACAAGCGCACCGCCGATCTCACCCTGTTCATCGAGCCGGGCAAGCGCGTGTACGTGCGTCGCGTGGTCTTCCAGGGCAACACCCGCACGGAAGACGAGGTGCTGCGTCGTGAGATGCGCCAGCTCGAAGGCGCGTGGTACTCGCAGGGCGCCATCGACCGTTCGAAGACCCGCCTGCAGCGCCTCGGCTACTTCAAGACCGTCGACATCGACAAGCAGCTGGTACCGGGCACGGTCGACCAGGTCGACCTGACCGCGAAGGTGGAAGAACAGTCCGCCGGTTCGCTGATGTTCGGCGTCGGTTACTCGCAGTACTCCGGCATCATCCTGTCGGCGTCGGTCTCTCAGAACAACTTCCTCGGTACCGGTGACCGCTTCTCGATCGGTGCGGAAACCAGCACCTATTACAAGCGCGTCAACGCGAGCTACGTGAACCCGTACCTCACCGACTCGGGCATCGCGCTGGGCTACAACCTCAGCTACAGCAAGCTCGACTACGGCGATACCGACCTCGCGAACTACACCTACAGCACGAAGTCCTTCGAGACGACCCTGTCGATCCCGATCTCCGACTTCGACTCGCTGTCGACCAGCCTCGGCATCAGCTCGAACCTGATCAACAGCTCGCCGTACACCCCGCGCCAGCTGGTGGCCTACCAGGACGCGCTGGGCAACAAGACCATCCACTCGTGGACGTCGAGCCTGGGTTACACCCACGACACCCGGAACAGCTACTGGGCACCGACCCGCGGCGGCCAGCTGTCGCTGTCGATTTCGGGCGCACTGCCGGGCTCCACCGTGCAGTACTACAAGATCTTCGGCGAAGCCAACCACTACTGGCCGATCGGCAAGGGCTTCGTGCTCTACCTCGATGGCCAGGTCGGCTACGGCAAGACCTACGGCCAGACGTACGACAACAACGGCTACGACGTCGACCCGAGCACGGGCCAGATCCGCGTTGACGCGAGCGGCAACCCGGTCAAGCTCTACAGCAAGGGTGACAAGGTCGCGTTCCCGTTCTGGGAGAACTACTACGCCGGCGGCGTGCGCGACGTACGTGGCTTCCAGGACAACACCCTGGGTCCCCGCCTCTGCGACGGTGGCAGCGCCAGTTCCACGCCGAACAAGAAGAACGAATGCAACGGCGGCTACTACAGCTACGGCCAGCCGGTCGGTGGCGCCTTCAAGACGCTCGGTACCGCGCAGGTCTTCCTGCCGCTGCCGTTCCTGAAGGACGTCAACACCGCCCGCGTGTCGTGGTTCATGGACGTCGGCAACGTGTACCAGAACTTCGGTGCGTTCAACGCCAGCGACCTGCGCGCCTCCACCGGCCTGTCCCTGCAGTGGCAGGCACCGATCGGCCCGCTGATCATCAACTTCGCGGTGCCCTTCCGTAAGCAGGCTGGCGACAGCCGCTTCGTCGAGCGCATCCAGTTCACCTTCGGCAACCAGTTCTAACGATACGTAACCGCAACCCCGTAGGAGCGCGCCTGCGCGCGAAAGCCTACGGAGCGGAAAAGCGTAAACGGTAAATCGCCAGCAAGAGCCTTCGCTGCCGCTTCACCCCTCGCGCTTTACGCCTACACCATCCCGGGGTGGCAAGCTAACACCTTGCCACCCCTTCTCTTTTGGGAGTCCCCCACCGTGAGCGGCAACCCCCACTACACCCTCGCCGACCTGGCCGAGCGCTTCGGCCTCGAAGCCCACGGCGACCCGGCGACCACGGTCGACGGCGTCGGCACCCTCGCGGCGGCCACCCCGACCCAGTTCACGTTCCTCTCCAACCCGAAATACACCTCGCAGTTGGCCGAGACCCAGGCCGGCATCGTGGTGCTGAACGCCGACGCCCTGCCCCTGCGCAGCGGTGCCGCGCTGGTGGCGAAGGACCCCTACGTCGCCTACGCGAAGATCGCCGCGCTGTTCGAGCGCGTGGCCGACGCACCGCGCGGCATCCATGCCAGCGCGGTGGTCGCACCGTCGGCGCGGGTGCACCCGACGGCCAGTGTCGGCCCCTGCTGCGTGGTGGAAGACGGCGCCGTGATCGAGGAAGGCGTCATCCTCGGCCCGCATTGCACGATCGGCCCCGGCTGCGTGGTCGGCGCTGACTCGCGGCTGGTGGCCCGGGTGACCCTGGTCATCCGCGTCACCCTGGGCAAGCGCGTCCTGGTCCATCCGGGAGCCGTGATCGGCTCGGACGGCTTCGGCCTCGCCTTCGACCGCGACCACTGGGTGAAACTCCCCCAGCTGGGCGGCGTGCGGATCGGCGACGACTGCGAGATCGGGGCGAACACCACCATCGACCGCGGCGCGCTGGAAGACACCGTGCTGGAAGAGGACGTGCGCCTGGACAACCAGATCCAGGTTGCCCACAACGTCCACATCGGCGCGCACACGGCCATGGCCGGCTGCTCGGCGGTGGCCGGCAGCGCCAAAATCGGCCGGTATTGCCTGATCGGTGGCAACGCGGGGATCCTTGGCCACCTCGAAGTGGCCGACCGGGTTACCATCACGGCGAAGAGCCTGGTCACGGCATCCATCCGTGAACCGGGTGAGTATTCGTCCGGGTCCCCGCTGCAGGAAAATCGCCTCTGGCGGCGCAATGCAGCCCGCATGAAACATCTTGACGAGTTTGCGCGCCGTCTTTCGGCGCTGGAAAAGGACAAAGGGCAATGACCGAAACGAAAGCTGCCGTGACGCTGCCGGTGGGAGTCGAACAGATCCAGCGGCTGCTGCCGCACCGCTACCCGTTCCTGCTGGTGGACCGGGTGACCGACATCGACCCCGGCAAGACGATCACGGCGATCAAGAACGTCACGATCAACGAGCCGTTCTTCCAGGGTCATTTCCCCGGCCACCCGGTGATGCCGGGCGTGCTCATCGTCGAAGCCATGGCCCAGACCGCCGGCCTGCTGACCCAGATCACCAGCCAGGTGGACGGTGCCGCCGGCAGCCCGCTGTTCTACCTGGTCAAGGTGGACAACGCGCGCTTCTCGGCCGTCGTATCGCCGGGCGACCAGCTGGTGATGACCGTGTCGCTCAAGCGCCTCATCCGCGGCATGGGCCTGTTCGAAGCCAAGGCCACGGTCGATGGCCACGTCGTCGCGTGCTGCGAGCTGATGTGCGCCGCAAGGAACGACAAATGATCCACCCGACCGCGCTGATCGATCCGTCCGCGCGGATCGCGGACAACGTAAGCATCGGTGCGTACAGCATCATCGGTGCGGACGTTGTCGTCGGCGAGGGCACGAGCATCGGTCCGCACGTCGTGATCGAAGGCCCGACCGTCATCGGCCGCGACAATCGCATCCTGCAGTTCGCCTCCATCGGCGGTCCGCCGCAGGACAAGAAATGGCAGGGCGAGCGCAGCGAAGTCGTGATCGGCGACCGCAACCTGATCCGTGAATTCGTCACGATCAACCGCGGCACCGGCGATGGTGGCGGCATCACCCGCGTGGGCAACGACAACTGGCTGCTCGCCTACGTGCACATCGCGCACGACTGCCAGGTCGGCAACCACGTGGTGTTCTCGAATTATTCGGCGCTGGCCGGCCATGCCGAGATCGGCGACTGGACGATCATGTCCGGCTATTCCGGCGTGCACCAGTTCTGCAAGGTGGGCGCGCATGCGTTCATCGGCATGGGCTGCCTGGTCGGTTCCGACGTGCCGCCGTTCGTCATGATGGCCAACGAGACCCGCGGCCGGCCGCGTGGCATCAACAGCGAAGGCCTGAAGCGACGCGGCTTCGAAACCAGCCGCATCGCCGCCATAAAGCGCGCTTACCGCACGCTGTACATGGGTGGCCTGCCGCTGGCCGAAGCACGCGAACAACTGGTCGCCCAGGCGGAAACCAGCGACGACGTACGCCAGATGCTGGAGTTCCTCGATCGCAGCGAGCGCTCGCTCGCGCGGTGACGGCCGTGGCGACCTCCCCCACCATCGCGCTGATCGCCGGTGAAGATTCCGGCGACCAGCTCGGTGCCGACCTGATCGATGCCCTGCGCGCCCGTTACCCCGATGCCCGGTTCATTGGCATTGGCGGCCGGCGCATGGTCGCCCGTGGTTTCGAATCGTGGTTCGACATCCGCGAGCTGTCGGTGATGGGCTTTGCCGAAGTGGTGAAGCACCTGCCGCGCCTGCTGACGCTGCGCAAGGCACTGGTCGGGCGCCTGCTCGAGACGCGGCCGGACGTCACCATCGGCATCGACGCCCCGGATTTCAACCTTGGCGTCGAACGCAAGCTGAAAGCGGCTGGCCTGCGCACGGTGCACTACGTCAGCCCGTCCGTGTGGGCGTGGCGCGAGAAGCGCGCGGCGAAAATCGGCGAGTCAGCCGAACGCGTGCTGTGCCTGTTTCCGATGGAGCCGCCGATCTACGCGAAACATGGCGTCGACGCCCGTTTCGTTGGCCACCCGCTCGCCGATACCTTCCCGATGGTCTCCGACCGCGCCGGTGCACGCGACGCACTGGGACTGGCCCACGATGCGCCGGTGCTGGCCGTGCTGCCCGGTAGCAGGCCCAGCGAAATCGAACGCATCGGCGCGATCTTCATCGACGCGGCGCGCCGCGTGGCCGAGGCCATGCCCAACCTGCGCATCGTGGTGCCCGCCGCGAACGAACGGGTGCATGCACGCCTGGCCGAGCTGCTGGCTGGGTTCCCGGGCACGCCGCCCCTGCTCATCGACGGTCGCTCGCACGAGGCCATGCTTGCCGCCGACGTCGTGCTGCTGGCGTCGGGCACGGCGACGCTGGAAGCGATGCTGGCGAAGCGCCCGATGGTGGTCGGCTACCGCGTGTCGCCGACCAGCTACCGCATCGCCAAGGCCCTGCGCATGCTGAAGACCGACGTCTACAGCCTGCCGAACATCCTCGCCCGCGCCTGCGGACTGGGTCGCGCGCTGATCGTCCCCGAATTCATGCAGGACGACTGCACGGCCGACAACCTCGCCACCGCGACGCTCGCATTGCTGGGTGACAGCGAACGCCGCGGCGCCATCGTGGCCGCCTTCGAGTTCCTGCACCAGGAACTGCGTGGTGGACTGGAAGGCCATGCCGCCGACCATGCGGCCGACGCCATCACCGATTTCGTCGGCGTGCCAGCCTTGCCCGCTGGCCAGCGCGCGCCGTAGGCTGCGGCGCATGCCTAGCAAGTCCAACGTGACCCGCCAGCTCAGCCCGGACCTCATCGTCGCCGGCGTGGACGAGGCTGGCCGCGGGCCGCTCGCCGGTCCGGTGGTGGTCGCCGCGGTGATCCTCGACCCGGCGCGGGTGATCCGCGGGCTGAACGATTCCAAGCAGCTCGACGAAGCGACCCGCGAGAAGCTCTATGGCCGCATCGTGGAACGCGCGCTGGCCTGGGCGGTGGTCTTCGTCGAGCGTGAAGAAATCGACCGGATCAACATCTTCCAGGCCACGATGAGCGGGATGACCCGCGCCCTGCTCGGCCTGTCGCTGGCACCGACGATGGCGCTGGTCGACGGCGATCGCCTGCCACGCACCCTGCCCTGCACGGGCCAGGCGGTGATCGGCGGCGACGCGACGGAACCGGCGATCAGCGCCGCATCGATCCTGGCCAAGGTCAGCCGCGACCGGCACATGCGCGAACTCGACGCGCGGCATCCCGGCTACGGCTTCGCGAAGCACAAGGGCTATGGCGTGCCCGAGCATCTCGATGCCCTTGAACGCCTCGGCCCCTGCGACGCTCACCGTCGCAGCTTCGCCCCCGTCAAACGCTGGTTCGAACCCCAGGGCATCGGCGAACCCATCGCCGACCTCTTCGCCCCCGCCCTGTAACCCCCCGCCCCCCCGCAACGCCCGCCCCTCGCGACCACGCTGCCCCGCACGAACACCCCCTGTAGGAGCGCGCCTGCGCGCGATGCCCTTTCCCCGTGCGACCACGCGACGCCCCCAACCCAACACATTTCCGGCTAAAGTCCCCGCCGACCTGGCCGATAGCCCTGCTAACGCCCCCACGGGCGTCGTCATAAGCCATCGAAACAGGGAACACCATGAAGAAGATCGCCATCGCCGCCGCGCTGATGCTCGCCGCCCCGCTGTCCGCGCAGGCCGCTTGCGCCGCCAAGGATTTCGCCATCGACGGGTTCGCCGTGAAGCTCCAGCAGGGCTCGGGCCAGCCGCGCTTCAGCATGAAGGGCAACCTCGTCAACAAGTGCACCGAAGCCGCCGCCGCGCAGATCCGCATCGACGCGAAGGACGCCTCGGGCAAGGTCATCGCCAGCAAGCAGGGCTGGCCGGCTGGCACCTCCAACATCGAACCGGGCAAGGGCGTCGACTTCGACCTCGGCCGTCTGTTCCGTTACACGCCAGACATGTCGGACTACACGGTCGTCGTGTCGGATGTGAAGGCCTGGTAAGGGCTGCAAGAGCGTAGCGGGTACCGGGTATCGAGTCAGGGCTGGCTCGCTGTACTCGTTACGCTCACTAGATCGGAATCCAGGCCACGCGGTCGCCGGGGGCGAACGGCGTGGCCTGCGAGGGCAACCAGACCAGGGCATGTGCCGAGGCGAGGTTGCTCAGCATGTGTGAGTCCTGTCGCGGCAGCAGCGCCAGCCGCGACACCGCATCGCCCTGGTCGAGGCGCATGCGCACGAGGCGGTCGCGTTCGTTGTCGGCGTCGACCTCGCCTGCCAGCACGCCTTGGCGCCACGCAGGGTGTTCGGCCGTTTCGCCTTCCAGGTGGCCAAGCACCGCGCGTGCATGCACCGCGAGGCAGACCAGCACCGCCGCCGGATTGCCGGGCATCCCCAGCAGCGCCTTGCCGTCGCGGGTGCCAAACCACAGTGGTTTGCCGGGTTTCTGCGCCACTTTCCAGAACACCTTGCGCACGCCCAGCCGGTCGGCCACGAGCGGCACGAAATCACGATCACCCACCGATACCCCGCCGCTGGTGACCACCAGATCGGCGCTATCCAGTGCGGCACTCATCGCCTCTTCCAGCGCGGCTTCGTCGTCCGCGACGTAGGCGACCACGGGCTCGCCGTACCCCTGTTCGACGAACCACGCACGCAGGAGCGGGCCGTTAGCGTCGTAGACCTTGCCCGGTGCCAGCGGCTCTCCCACCCGGACCACCTCGTCACCCGTGACCAGCACGGCCACGCGCGGGCGCCGATGCACCTCGACCACATCGATGCCTGCCATCGCGAGCGCCGCGAGGATGCCGGCGGTGACGCGCTGGCCAGCCTGCGCGATCGGCGTGCCCGCCGACAATTCCTCACCTTCGTGGCGGACGCCTTCGCCGTGTGGCACCGGCGCGCCGATGACGATGGTGTCGCCGACCCGCTCGACGATTTCCTGCCGGGCGATGCTGTCCGCGCCGTCGGGAAGCATGCCGCCGGTGAGGATACGCATGGCTTCGCCCGCGCCTAGCGCGATGCTCGACGGTTCGCCCGCCGCGATGCTGCCCACCAGCACGCGAGCGGCGTCGCCGTCGGCGCTGCGGATCGCATAACCGTCGAGCGCACTCTGGGTGAAGCGCGGCAGCGCGATGCGCGCCCGTGGTGTCTCCGCCAGCACCGCTCCGAGCGCCAGCTCGACGGCCACGCGCTGGGTGCCGATCGGCGCCACGCTGCGTCGATAGCTCGCGAATGCCTCGGCAAGCGGCAGCAAGGCCATCTCAGCCAGCCTCGCCGTAACCGCCGGGATGCTTGCCGCCGGTGCGGCCGGTCTCCAGCAGGTGGACCAGGCCGGGCAGCGTGGCCGTGAGCGACTCGCTCGCGCCGCCGCGGCTACCCGGGAAGGTCAGGATCAGGGTCTGCCCCGCGTAGCCCGCCACGCCGCGCGAGAGCATGGCGAACGGCATGCGCTGCTGGCCGAACGCCCGCGCCGTTTCCATGATGCCGGGGATCTCGACGTCGAGCAGCGGCTTCACCGTGTCGACGGTGATGTCGCGCGGGCCGAGGCCGGTGCCGCCGACGGTGATCACCAGTTCCACGGCGCGGTCGCGCAGCGTGCGCAACGCGTTACCGAGCACATGGGCGTCGTCCGGCAGCACGGTGTATTCGATCGGCGCGAACCCCGCCGTTTCCAGCGCGTCGCGCACCCATGCGCCAGCGGTGTCGGGCTTGGCGCCGCTGGCGACCGTGTCCGACAGCACCACCACGGCGGCGCTGCGCGGCTGGGCCAGCGTACGGCGGTAGTGCGACTTGCCGCCAAGCTTGCGTTCCAGCCGGCAGTCTTCGATGTGCAGCTCGTCCGGCTCGGCATAGGGCTTGAGCATGTCGTAGAGCGTCAGCGCGGCAAGGCTCGCCGCGGTCAGCGCTTCCATCTCGACGCCGGTCGGCCCGATGGTTTCCACTTCGGCGATCACCCGGACGGCCGTGTCGGCCAGCTCGTAGGTGATGTCGGCACGGTAGATCGGCAACGGATGGCACAACGGGATCAGTTCATCGGTGCGCTTGGCGGCAAGGATGCCGGCCACCCGCGCCGTCTTCAGCGGATCGCCTTTTTCGGTCTCGCCACTGCGCAGCAGCGCGATGCAATGCGCCGGTGCATGCAGGGTCGCGGTGGCCCGGGCGATGCGTTTGGAATCAGGCTTCTGGCTGACGTCTTTCATCCGTGGCTCGTGTGCGAGTGATGGCGATGGGGGCGCGCAGCGGTCTCGTCCAGGTCGTCGCGGATGCAACAGCCTTCGACGAAGGCACTGGTCCCGTCCGCGTAGAACTCTTCCTTCCAGATCGGCGCCGTGTGTTTCACGGCGTCCACCGCATGGCGGCAGGCGTCGAACGCCTCGGCCCGGTGCGGCGCGCGGACCACGCAGACGATCGCAACGTCGCCGATCGACAGGTCGCCCAGGCGGTGCACGATGCGCACGTAGGGCACGCCGAAGCGACGCCGCGTCTCCTCTTCCACTTCGCGGATCACCTTCGCGGCCAGTGGCTCGTGCGCGGTGTAGGCCAGGTGCTTCACGGCACGGCCTTCATGATGGTCGCGAACCGTACCGACGAACAGGGCCATGCCGCCGCATTCGGGATGACGATCGAGTTCGAGCAAGGGCTCGACGGCGATGGGTTGCTGCGACAGGACATCGGCCGGCATGACTCAGCCTCCTGCGACGGGCGGCAACAGCGCGATCCGCCCGTCGGCGGGCAGCGGGTCGGCGCGGCGCACGATGGTGTCGCCGGACACGCAGGCGCAGCGTTCCAGCGCGCTCGCCAGTTCAGGCCGCTGGCGGGCGAGCAGGCCCACCGCGTCGCCGATGGTGTGCAGGTCGCCTGCAGCGTCGATGCGCTGTTCGCGCGTGCCCGCAAGCCGCTCCAGGCTGGCAAAGAATTCAAAGACGATCGGGGTCATTCGGGTCTCTCGGAAAGGGTCAGCCGCCCATGGCGTGCATGGTGATGGGCCGCTCGACCGGCCCGGGCTGGGCGGCGTAGCCGGCTTCTTTCAGCCACACCGCGCGTCGCACGGCCACGGTGAGCGTGTCGTCATCGTCGCCTCCGCGCATCCGCGCGCCCAGCGGCGTGCCCACCGGCGAGAACAGGCAGGTGAACAGCTCGCCCGTGGCGGTCAGGCGCAGCCGGTCGCAGCTGCTGCAGAACGGATTGGACACGGTGGAAATGATGCCCAGCGGATACTGGCCGTCGACCTGGTAAGGGGTCGCCGGATCGCTATGCCGCGGCAGGGCTTCGACGTGGTGGCTTGCCGCGATCGCCGAAAGCATTTCCGCCTCGCTGAACACCGCGTCGCGACGCCAGTGGCCGGGCGCGTCCAGCGGCATGTATTCGATGAAGCGCAGGGGCAGGTTCCGCGCCATCGCCCACTCGAGCAGCGGCACGACTTCGCTGTCATTGTCGCCACGCACCACGACGGCGTTGAGCTTCACGTTCGCACCGGCATCGAGCAGCGCGTGGATGCCGTCGAGCACCGGGGCCACCTCGCGTTTGGTGAGGTGGCGGAAAACCGTCGCGTCGACGGCATCGAGGCTCACGTTGAAGTCATCGATGCCGGCCTCGACCAGCGCGGCTGCCAGCGGGGCGATGCGCGACGCGTTGGTGGTCATCGACAGGCGCGCCAGCCCGCGTTCGCGCAGCGCGGCGATGCCACGCACGCACTCCAGCAGGTCGCGGCGCAGCAAGGGTTCGCCGCCGGTGAGACGCACCTGGGTGATGCCCTGGTCGACGAACAGGCCAGCCAGCCGCACGATCTCGTCACGCGACAGCAGGCTTGCCCGGGGCAACCAGTCGGGCTGCTCCGGCATGCAATACGTACAGCGAAAGTTGCAGCGATCCGTCAGCGAGATCCGCAATTTCCGCTTGGTACGGCCATGGTTGTCGATCAGGGAAGGCATGGGCCTAGGGTAACCACAGGGCGCGTTAGGCGAGTGGGAACATCGTGCCAGAGTTCGAAGGTTACCGCCTTGGAGGAAGGGGTTTTTCCGCAGCGCGTCACGCGGCCCCTGAAAAAAAGGTGCATCTGGGACGAAAAAACTTCGCGGACCCTATTTTCAGCGGACCAAAGCAACGCTAGAGTGAGTCGCCCGCTGGGCACCGGCCTTCAGGGCCGCCTCATTCGATCAAAGTGACAAGGAATATCATGGCCACTACCAAAAAAACGGCGGCGAAGAAGGCTGCTTCCAAGGCTCCCGCCAAGGCTGCGAAGGCGCCTGCAGCGCTCAAGCCGATCAAGGATCCGTTGTCGAAGTCGTCGCTGGTCTCGCACATCGTCGAGCAGAGCGGCGTGGACTCGAAGAGCGTGAAGGCCGTCCTGGCCTCGCTCGAAGGCGCCATCAACGCGTCGGTCCACAAGAAGGGCGCTGGCACGTTCACGCTGCCGGGCCTGCTGAAGATCACCTCCGTTGCCGTGGCTGCCAAGCCGAAGCGCAAGGGCAAGGATCCGTTCACGGGTGAAGAGCGCTGGTTCGCCGCCAAGCCCGCCTCGGTCAAGGTCAAGGTCCGTCCGCTCAAGAAGCTCAAGGACGCGGCTGCCTGATCTTTCGCGGCGGCTCACCCCGCCGCGTTCGACGAGGTACCCGAAAGACCCCTGCCATTCGGCAGGGGTTTTTTTTCGCCCCGCGCTATTGACGACAACTGTAGTCAGGCGCATCCTGCCTACATCTGTAGTCAGGAGCGTGGCATGAGCAGGAAGACGATCGGCGACCAGGAACTGGCGCTGCTCCAGCACATCGAGGAAACGCCGAAGAGTTCGGTGGCCGAGGTGTGCGCCGCCTACGGCGAAGCGCGTGGCCTGGCCCGCTCCACCGTGCTGACCATGATGGAACGCCTGCGGGCGAAGGGTTACCTCACCCGCCGCAAGGCCGACGGCGCCTTCCGCTACAGCGCCACCGGCGAAGCCGGCGAAGTGATGACCGGTGCCGTCGCCCGTTTCGTCGAGCGCACGCTGCAAGGCTCCGTCTCGCCGTTCGTCGCATGGATGGCCGAACGCGGCCAGGTCAGCGACAACGAACTGGCCGAACTGGAAGCCCTGGTCGGCCAGTTGCAGTCGAAGCGCAAGGGGCGTTGAGATGGATACCTTCGTCGATACCTTCGTGAACCGCCTGGGCGCCGCCTCGCTGCAGGCGCTGGCCTTCGCCGCCGTGGTCTGGGTGCTCTGCCGCAGCGTGCGCTCGCTCAGCGCGTCGACCCGCTCGTGGTTGTGGTGGCTGGTCGCCGCGCAGATGATCGCGGTGTTCTTCGTGCCGGGCACGATCCGGCTACCACTGCTGCCGGCCGCCGCGCCGGCCACTGCGACCGTCGCCGCCGGGCTGCCTTCCGCGACCACCTTCGTTCCTGCGGATGCCGGCCTGCCCGCCGACACGTGGGCGTGGTCGTGGCCCGCCGCGTTGCTTGTCGCATGGGGCACGCTGGTCGTCGTGCAGCTGGCGATCGGCATCGTGCGCTGGCGTCGGCTGTCGGACATCGTGGCGCGTGCCATGCCGCACGACGACGTGCGCCTGGAAACGCTGTGCGCACAGCGTGCCCGCGCCCTCGGCCTCGCGCGTTCGCCGCGCCTCGCTGTGTCCGCCGAAGTCGACTCGCCGCAGGTCGTCGGCCTGCTCCGCCCGACCATCCTGCTTCCGCTCGACGACAGCCTTGCCGACGACGAGCGCGAGATGGCGCTGATGCACGAGCTGGCCCACGTGCGCCGCGGCGACCTGCTGCTCGGCGGCATCCCGGCACTGGCCCGCACCCTGTTCTTTTTCCATCCCGTGGCCCACGTCGCCGTGCGCGAATACGCCGTGTGCCGCGAAGCCGCGTGTGACGCGCTGGCGGTCGACCGTGGCCAGCTTGCGGCTGGCGCCTATGGCCGCCTCCTGCTGCGCCTCGGCGTCATGCCCCATCCGCACCACGCCCTGCCCGGTGCCTCCCCCACCTTCCGCATCCTGAAACGGAGACTCGACATGCTTGGCCAGTCCCAGGACGCCCGTCCGCGCATCATCACCACGCTTCTCGTCGCATCGCTCGCGGTTGCCGCAGCCCTGCCCTGGCGCGTCGTCGCCGCCGACCAGCAGGTCGCCACGCCGATGAGCGCACCGACCACCGCGCAGGCCGACACGCCGGTCATCGTCGACAAGGCATCGCCGGCGGCGAAGCCTGTCCACGCGGCATCGCTGACGCCAGCCGCACGAGCCGCGGTGGCCGCCGCGCCCGCACCCGCGGCACCGGCCGTCGCCGTGATCGTCGACAAGAAGGGTGTCGGCAGTGCGCCCGCCGTCGCGATGTACGGCGTGCCGGCACCGCCAGCACCGCCGACACCGGCCGCTCCGGCGGCGCCCGCCGCGCCCGCCGCGCCCGCTGCCCCCGCACCGATGATCACCACGCGCCTGCCGGCACCGCCCCCGCCGCCGGCACCGCCGAAAGCCCCGCCGGCTCCGCCCGCGCCACCCATCGTGCACGGCACCGACATCCTCACGGTGGACGACCACGGCCCGTCGCGCTTCGAATCGATCAGCGAGCGCAACGGTTACATCAGCATCACCAACAACGACGGCCGTTGGGTGCTGCGCGACCCGGCCTACCTCGCACGCATCCGCGCCATCTACCAGGATGGCTTCAAGGACGCCGCGCCGGAACCGCGCATGGATCCGAAGCGTGAAGCCGAACTCGACCAGCGCCAGGCGATGCTCGAAGCGAAGATGAACAAGCTGGCCGAACGCCAGGGCGAGCTCGCCACGCGCGCCGCCGATCCGAGCCACCCGCGCGACGATGCCGCGTACAGCCAGGGCCAGGCCGCGATCGGCCGCGAACAGGCCGAGGTGGGCCGGCAGATGGGTGAAGTCGCCCGCGAACGCGCCATGCAGGGTCGCACCGAAGCCGAGTGGGGCCAGGCCCAGGCGGAGAGAGCACGCAAGGCGAACGAGAAGGTCGCCGCCGTGCTCGCCGAGGCGATGAAGAAGAACGCACTGGTGCGCGCGGACTGACGCCACGCCCGTGCTCCGGTATCGTGAGGGGCTTGCCGCGCAACGCGGCCCCCTCACGATCCCCGGAGGCAACATGCAGCTCCAACCCGGCCAGGTGCTCGATGCACGGGCCCTGCTCTTCGACATGGACGGCACGCTGATCGATTCGCGCGTCGTCGTCGAAAAAATCTGGAAGCGCTGGTGCGACGAAGTCGGCCTCGACTGGGGCTACGTGCTACCCCGCCTGCATGGCGTGCGCATGTACGACTCGGTGAAGGAACTCACCCCGAAGGGCATGGACGTCGACGCGGTCTACCAGCGGCTCTATCGCGAAGAAGTGGAAGACGTCGATGGCATCGTGCCGATCCCGGGCGCGCTGGAACTCCTCGCATCGCTGCCCGCCGACCGCTGGACCATCGTCACCTCGGCCGACACCGTGCTGGCGAAGGCGCGCCTCGGTGCGGCCGGCATCGTCCCGCCGCCGAAGATGGTCACCGGCGAGATCGTGACGCTCGGCAAGCCGCACCCGGAAGGCTACCTGCTCGGCGCGGAGCGCATGGGAGCGAGCGCGTCCGACTGCTTCGTGTTCGAGGACGCGAAAGCCGGCATCGATGCGGGGCTGGCCGCCGGCTCGCGTGTCATCGCCATCGCCGGCGATCATCCCAGCGAGATCCCGCCGGGCGTCGCATGGGTCACCGATCTCACCGCGCTGCGTTACGACGGGATCCACGACGACAAGCTGCGCCTGCGCGTCGTCTAGCGAACCCAGCACGTGCCGGCACGTGCCCGGCCGCGTCAGTAGACGTCGCGGCGGTAACGCCCGGCCGCCGCGAGGTCTTCCACGCCACGGTCGCCGAGGATCTCGCGAAGCGCTGCATCCACGCCCGGCGCCATGCCGGCGAGGCCGCCGCACACGTAAACGCTCGCACCCTCGTCGACGAAGCGGCGCACGGCATCCGCCGCCACCCGGAGGCGGTCCTGCACGTAACGCGGGCCCTGGGCTTCGCGCGACCAGGCGAGGTCCAGCCGTTCGATTCCGCCGTCGTCGCGCCAGTCTTCCAGTTCGTCGACATGCAGCCGGTCGACGCGTTCATGCCGCTCGCCGAACAACAGCCAGTTACGCCGATGCCCGCGCGCGATCCGGGTCTTCAGCAAAGCGCGCAAGCCGGCGATGCCGGTGCCGTTGCCGACCAGCAACATTGGACGCGCATCGGCCGGCGCATGGAAGGACGCGTTGCGGCGCACGCGCAGGTCGATCGTGTCGCCCTGCTCTGCCAGCGCGGTCAGCCAGCCCGAACCCGGGCCGAGCGATCCGTCGGCGTGGCGCTGCTGGCGGACGACGAGGTGCAAGGCACCGTCGCCCGGCACGGACGCGATCGAGTATTCGCGATGCGGCAACAAGGCCTCGTCGCCGCGCGCACGCCGCGGGCCGATCTCGACCACGTCGCCCGCGTCCCACGCGAGCCACGCCGGCTCGCTGGGCACGAGGGCGATATGGAAACAGGGGCCACCCGCGCTACCGGGATTCAGCAAACGCCGCTCCGCCAGGCGCCACGGCTGGTACGCCGGACGCGACCAGTCGGGCTGCTCCGGTGCGCCGGTCAACGCGCTGACCTGGCCCTGCCAGTGGCGCAATGCGCCTTCGTCGCCATTGTCGACGTCCACCCGATCGAACCACGGCGTGGCCCCGTGTTCGCGCAACCAGCGGTCCAGCTCACGGCCAAACGCGCAGAAGTCTTCGTAGTCGCGATCGCCCAGCGCGAGCACCGCGTAGCTGAGCCCGTGCAGGTCGGCGCCCGCGCGCATCACCTCGCGCTGGAACCGCGTGGCATCGTCCGGCGCATCGCCTTCGCCCGTGGTGCTCGCGATGAACAACACGCGCGAGGCGGAGGCAAGGTCGTGCAGCGTGAGCGACGCGATGCCGCGCAGGTCGGCGGGCGTGCCGCCGTCACGGATCAGTTGGGCGGTGCGTTCGGCCAGTTCGGTGGCGAAGCCGGTCTGCGACGCGTGGACCACGAGCACGCTACCCTCGTGGCGGGCCGCATCGGCGGCGCCCTTGCGTGGGCGCGCCACGACGGCCGTCCACGCGCCCCAGCCAATCACCGCACCCGCCGCCACGGCGAGCCGGATGGGCGAGCCCAGCTGGATCCCGCCAGCGTCGAACAGGCCCGCGTCGATCACGGCTTCATCGCTGCGGCGAACGCGGGCGACATGCGTTGCTCGAACCTGCCGTCGCCGGCATACAGCACGAACAACACGGCCACGCCGTGGCGCTTCGCGTAAGCCATGCCTTCGTCTGGCCCAAGCACCGTCATCGTCGTGCCGAGCGAATCGGCATGCATGCAATCGTCGGCGATGATGCTGACCGAGGCGACGGTATGCGTCACCGGATAACCGGTGCGCGGGTCGATGTGGTGGGAATAGAACTTCCCACCCGTTTCGAAGAAGTGGCGGTAATCGCCGGAGGTGGCGATCGCCTGGTCGCGCAGCGAGACAATCCGGCCGATCTCGTCGACATTGTCGACCGCGCCCGATGCCGCGCCCGGGGTCTCGATGCCGACGTGCCACGGCGTGCCGTCCGGCTTGCGGCCATGCGCGCGCAATTCGCCGCCGATCTCGACGAGGTAGTCGTGCACACCCGCGCGATCGAGGAAGCGCGCGACCTGGTCCACGCCGAAGCCCTTGGCGACGGACGACAGATCCACGTAGACACCACCCGGCTGGAACGCGCGATGCCCCGCATCGTCGAGCGTCACCCGCGCCCAGCCTACACGTGCCTTCGCCGCCGCGATCGCGTTGGCATCCGGGGCATCGTGCGGACGCTTGTCCGGGCCGAAGCCCCACAGGTTCACCAGTGGCCCCACGGTCGGGTCATACGCGCCGCCCGAATCCCGTGCCAGCGATAACGCGTAGCGCAGCACCGTGTAGAACTCGGGCGGCAACACTTGCCAGGTACCGGCCGGCGCACGGTTGAACCGGCTGAGGTCCGAGTCCGCTTCGTAGGTGCTCATCTGCGCGACGACGCGATCGACTTCGGCCTGGATGCCTCGTTCGACCGCGGCGTCTTCCACCTTCGGCGGGAGCACCGCATTGACCGACCACGTGGTGCCCATCGTCTCGCCTTCGAACCGACGCACGTCGGTCGCCGTGGCGGCGAACGTGACGAGGCACAGCAACAGGAGCAGGACGCCCCCGCGACGGCATCCACGTGGCAGGCTCATCACTGCGGCAGCACTTCGAGCGTGGCGGTGTAGGCGATGCGACGCTGCTTCGCTTCCTTCGCCGAGGTCTTGTCGTCTACCGTGCTGGCGTTCACCCAGTACATGCCCGGCGTGGCAAAGGTGAAACTGAACTTGCCATCCTTGTCGGTCTGGGTATCCATCTCGTCCTGCGCGTTGCGATAGCGCGTGGCGCCGTCGATCGCGGTGACCTTCAGGTTGCCGGCCGGCTTGCCGTCGAGCAGCAGCTGGAACGTCGCCTTCTCCCCGGTGACCAGGTCGTTCGGCTGGGTCACCGGCACGAGCTCCAGGCCCTTGCCGGTCGGCTTCAGCGCCGCGCCACCCGGCTTGCCCTGGGTGACGAAGGTCTCGACGCGCGAGGCCATCTCGCTTACCTGCACGTTCTTCGCGTCGGCGGGGATCGCCGTCTTCAGCTCGGCCGACGTACCGCGCCAGCGCTTCTTCTTGCCGTCCTGCTCATAGTTCGCGAACAGGCCCTGGTTCACCAGCGCGATGCGGTAGGTGCCCTTCTGCGGCACCGGCAGGTCGAACGCGCTGCGGTACTTGCCGGTCCACGGGTTTTCCGGCTTCACCTGGCTGCCGTCCGGCGCGGTGATCACCAGCTGGTCGAGCTGCGCCGGGAAGTGGTCCGGATAGTAAAGATCGTTGGACACGGCCGCATCCACGGTCACCCAGGCATCGTCGCTGGAGACCACGGTGGACGAGGGCACCATCCACATCTTGTGCGCCTGCGCGGCGAACGGAAGGATCAGCGCGGCGGTGAGCGCGGCGCAGGCAAGCGTGTGCTTCATGGGAGGCTCCGGTCAGGGATTGAGGTCGAGGGTGATCTGGCCAAGTTCATCGGTGCCCTTGGCGGAAAGGTGTTCGGCGGCTTTGGCCGGCCAGTCGAACGCGATGCGCTGGGTCTCGTGGCCGCCGACTTCGCGCGCGGCCTCGACGATCAGTTCGTAGTGGCCCGGGGCGAGCGTGCCCAGCGGTGCCTTGCCGTCGGTAAAGCGCAGCTGGTGCTGGCCGGCCGGACGCGTCGCGCCCGACACGCCGTCGATCGGCATCGTCTGGTCACGCCCGCTGCGGCGCCACCACTGGCGCATGTCCTTCAGCCACTTCGTGCCTTCGCCGCTGGCCTTCTTCACGTCGTACCAGACGGCCAGGTTGGCGGCGACCGTGTGGTCTTCGCGTTCGATCCACACCGCCACGTAGGGCCGGTGGTATTCGGCGGCCTTCAGCGTGGGGATTTCCACGGTGAGGTTCATGTCCGCGGCGAACGCCGGGGCGGCGAAAAGGCAAAGCGCGATTGGCAGGCAGCGATGCATGTCGATCCTTCGTCAGTGGATGAATACCAGGGCCAGCACCAGCGGCAGCACGAAGCCCAGCACCACCATGGGCCAGGTCATGCGGCGCTGGCCGGCGTGCATCTTGAGCAACAGCAGCCCGGTGGCGGCGAACACCACGCAGGCCAGCGCGAACAGGTCGATGAACCAGCGCCAGGCCGCGCCGGTGTTGCGGCCCTTGTGCAGGTCGTTGAACCAGGCCAGCCAGCCGCGATCGGTGGCCTCGTACTGCACCGCGCCGGTCTCCCGATCGATGCTGACCCACGCATCGCCACCCGGGCGCGGAAGCGACACGTAGACCTCATCGTCGCTCCAGTCGCCGTCGCGGCCGCCGATGTCGGCGCCGGCCTGGTCATGGACATAGCGGGCGACGGCATCGTCCACTGGCGCCGACTTGCGGCCGGGATCGACCAGGCGCCTGAGCAAGGGCGCAGGCAGGGTCGCGGCATGGCGCACGACGCGCGGGTCGGCCTCGATCTGCGCGGCGTGGTTCAGGGTGAAGCCTGTGATGGCGAACATCAGCAGCACCACGAGCGATATCGCGGAGCTGATCCAATGCCAGCGATGCAGGTGTTTTAGCCAGAACGCACGGCGTGTCCGGTCGACGGTATCGCGCATGCGATGCAGGGTCCCTGTCGTTGGTGCGAGAACGTTCGGATGATAGTTCTAATGGGAATCGTTCGCAATTGGAGGGGCGGGAGATGGGGGTGAGAAGTGGGGGCGCAGGAGCCGGCAGGCGGATGAGGGGGCCGCACGCGCTGCGCTGGCGTAGACGCACTCGCATCGTCACCAGCACCCTCATGCGAACGACGGAAGTCGCCCCCACTTCCCACCCCCCTCCCAGGAAAGCGCACCGAAAGCCTGCCGCGACAGCATGCGCCCACCCCACTACGGAGCGTATGCTTGCCTACCATGCGCATACTCCTCGCCGAAGACGACGCCTCCATCGCCGCCGCGGTTCGCGCTGCCCTGCAACAGGGTGGGCACGCGATCGACCACGTAACCGACGGTGCCTCTGCCGACCACGCCTTGCGCGACCACGACTACGACCTGCTGGTGCTCGACCTGGGCCTGCCCCAGCTCGATGGCACCGAGGTGCTGGCACGTGCGCGCAAGCGCGGCGCCAGCCTGCCCGTGCTGGTCGTCACCGCGCGCGAAGGCCTGAAGGAGCGCGTCCGCGTGCTCGACCTGGGCGCGGACGACTACCTGGTCAAACCCTTCGCGCTGGCTGAGTTCGAGGCACGCGTGCGTGCCCTGCTCCGCCGGCGCACCAGCAACGGCACGCCGGAGTTCAAGATCGGTCGCCTGCGCCTGGACATCCCCGGCCACCGTGCCTGGATCGCCGACACCCCGCTGGACCTGACAGCCCGCGAGTTCGGCCTCATCGAAGCGCTGGCCACGCGCGCCGACAAGGTCACCAGCCGCGCCCAGTTGGTCGAGGCCCTGTGCAACTGGGACGAGGACCTGACCGACAACGGCCTGGACATCGCCCTGCACCGCCTGCGCAAGAAGCTCCAGGGCTCGGGCACCAACGTGCGCACCATCCGCGGCCTGGGCTACCTGCTCGAAGAATCGGCCGATGCCTGAACGCCGCCACGCGGCGCGCCGCCCGGCGCGCCCCAGCCTGCGCCGGCGCCTGCTCACCTTCCTGCTTGTTCCCGTGCTCGGCGTGCTGGTCGTCGACGCCGTAGTCGCGTATTTCGTCGCGCTCGCCTACTCCAACCGCGTGCACGACGCCGACCTGTCAGATTCCGCGCTCACCCTCTCCGAGATGATCGGCAGCGATGCGCTGCGCGGTGAACTGACCGCCCAGGCGCGCTTCCTGCTCGAGTACGACCCCGACGGACGCAACTACTACGAAGTGGTCAGCGACCGGAATGGCCGCCTGATCGGCAACGCCGAGCTTTCCGGCCCCGGCCACCCGGTCGACGTCGACGCCCCGCCCGCGCTGTACGACACCGAGCTGGGCCACAAGGCGTTGCGCGCCGCCATCATGCGCGTGCCCGACCACCACGACAGCGGCAGCACGCTGACGATCAAGGTGGCCGAGAACCTGCGCGATCGCCACCAGCGGGCCCGCGAGATCCTCCTGCTCACCCTGCCCATCCAGGCCTTGCTGATCATCGCCGTGCTCTCGCTGGTCTGGTTCGGCGTCAGCCACGGCCTGGGCGTGCTCGAGCCGCTGACGATGCGGCTGGGCCGCCGCGGCCACGACCTCGGCCCGATCGGCGAGGAAGACGTGCCGGTGGAGATCCTGCCGCTGACCCGCACCATCGACGACCTGTTCGCGCGCATGCGCAACATGCTCGGCCTGCAGGAACGCTTCATCGCCGATGCCGCCCACCAGCTACGCACGCCGCTGGCCGGCATCCAGCTGCACGTGGAGCGGATCGGCCACGCCGGCGACGAGGCCCAGCAACGCGACGCGCTGTCGCACATCCACCGCCTCGCCGCCCGCGCCGCCCGCACCTCGGCCCAGCTGCTCGCCCTCACCCGGACCCAGTCGCCCGACCTGCCCGACCACGACGGCATGGCGCTGATCGACCTGTCCGAGGTGGTGCCCGAGGCCGTGGGCATGCGCGTGCACCAGGCCCTCGCCCTCGGCGTGGACCTCGGCTACGAGGGTATCGACGGCGCCTGCGTCGTCCGCGGCGACGCCCTTCAGGTGCAGGAAGTGATCGACAACCTGGTCGACAACGCCTTCCACTACGCCGGCCGCGGCCACGCCGTCACCGTCTCGGTCGGCCGCGACGCGGGTGACGCCGTGCTGGCCGTGGACGACGACGGCCCCGGCGTCGCCGACGCCTTCCTCGACCAGTTGGGCGAACGCTTCTTCCGCGTGCCCGGGGCGGACGAAGACGGCACCGGCCTGGGCCTGGCCATCGTCGAGAGCATCGCCGAGCGCCACGGCGCCCGGGTCGGCTTCGGCCGCTCGGCCCTGGGCGGCCTGCGGGTCGAGTTGCGCTTCCCGCCGCCCAGCGACCCGGCCGACGACCGGAAAGCTCACTGAAACCACGACTTGCGAGCATGCCGCCTTAGGATGGCGAAGGCGTGAGGCCCAGGCGTGAGCGAAACCACGGAATTCCAGTTCGAAGGCGGCCGCGATGGCGTGCTGCTGATCCACGGGCTGACCGGCACCCCCACGGAGATGCGCATGCTCGGCAAGGGCCTGAACCGTGCCGGCTTCACCGTCGTGGGCGTCCGCCTGGCCGGCCATTGCGGCAGCGAAGACGACCTGCTGGCCACCACCTGGCAGGACTGGTACGCCAGCGCGGAAGCCGCCGCCGAAGAGCTACGCGGCCGGGTCGACCGGGTCTTCGTGGCCGGCCTGTCGATGGGCGCCGTGCTGGCGCTGCGCCTGGCCGCCATGCGCCCGGAATGGGTGGACGGCGTCGGCGTGTTCGGCGCGACGTTCCGCTACGACGGCTGGTCGATCCCCTGGACCGGCCGCCACCTCTCGTTCCTGCTGCCCGTGTTCAAGCGGATGGGCATCGGCCGCAAGCGCAGCTTCATCGAGCAGCCGCCCTACGGCATCCGCGACGAGCGCCTGCGCGCGCAGGTCAGCTCGGCGATGTTCTCCG
This sequence comes from Bacillus sp. NP157, assembly GCA_018889975.1. Classification (NCBI taxonomy): domain Bacteria; kingdom Bacillati; phylum Bacillota; class Bacilli; order Caryophanales; family Bacillaceae; genus Bacillus; species Bacillus sp. NP157. The sequence continues at coordinate 87,704 of CP076546.1, read as the reverse complement.
GCGACAGCGAGGCCGCCGGCCTGCCTGGCAACCCCTGGCATGCCCTGGCCGAGATGGTCTGGCTGGCCCGCGACGTGCGTCGCCGCCTGCCCGACGTGGTGGCGCCGTGTTTCATCGCGCACGCCTCGGACGACGACGTGGCCAGCGTGGCCAATGCCGACATGGTCGCACGCCGCGTCCGCGGCCCGGTCGAGATGCTGCTGCTTGCCGACAGCTACCACATGATCACCATCGATCGCGAACGGCGTACCCTGATCGAGCGCAGTGCGGATTTCTTCTCGCGGATTGCGCGCGACGCGCGCCCCGCGCGCATGGCGGCCTGATATGAACGGCATGGTGTTCGCGTTGTGGCTGGCAAACGTGCTGCTGGACACCGGCGGCCAGCTGGCGTTCAAGGCCGCCGCGGGCGACGAGCGCGCGGGCGATGGCCTGGCGCGCTGGAAATACATGGCCGCGCGGCCGTGGATCTGGACCGGCATCGCCTGCTACGTGCTGGAGTTCGTGGTCTGGATCGCCTTCCTCTCGCTCGTGCCCCTGTCCGAGGGCGTGCTGCTGGGCTCGATCAACATCGTCGCGATCATGATCGCCGGGCGTTTCCTGTTCCGCGAACGACTGAGCCCGATGCGCGTGTTCGGCATCCTGCTGATCGCCGCGGGCGTGGCGATCGTCGGAGCCGGTGCATGAAACGCTTTTACGTCATCGGCTTCGCGTTGCTGCTCATGTTCGACACGCTGAACCTGGTCTGCTTCAAGATGGCCGGCATGCACGCGCTGCCGGTCGAAGCGAGCACCGAATGGCTGGCGCGCGTGTTTTCGCACCCGTGGATCTACGGCGCCATCGTCGGCTACATCGGTGCCTTCGTCACCTGGATGAGCCTGCTGAAGCACGCACCGATCGGCCCCGCCTTCGCGGCGTCGCATCTGGAAGTGGTCAGCGTGATGCTGCTGTCGTGGTGGGTGTTCGCCGAGCCGGTGACGCCGACCCAGATCGTGGGCGCGATCGCTATCGTGGCCGGCATCGTCTGCCTGGCCTTCGCCGAAGGCGACGAGGATGCCGGCGATGTGGTTCCGGCCTGAGCGCGAAGCACCGCCCACCGCCGGCCTGCCGCTGGCGTTCGCCGACATGGGCGGCCCGGTCCCGGCACCGCTGACCGCGCTCGCCGCGCAGTGGATCGGCGTGGAAGAAACCCAGCTCGAGTGTTCGGGCACCGCCGCACTCACCGTGGCGCTGACCGCCCTCGCCGAGCACGCCCGCTCCCGCCGTGAAGTGGTGATGCCGGCGTTTACCTGCCCGCTGGTGCCCCTGGCCGTCCGCCGTGCCGGCCTCGAGCCGCGACTGGTCGACCTGCGCCCGGGCCACTTCGACATGGATCCCGCCCGGCTCGCCGAGGCCTGCAACGAGCAGACGCTGGCCGTCGTGCCGACCCATCTGGGTGGCCGCACCGCCGACGTCGCCAGTGCCGCGGCGATCGCCGCGAGCGTGGGTGCGTACACCGTGGAAGACGCGGCACAGGCGTTCGGTGCACGTATCGACGGGCGTCACGCCGGCACGCATGGCGATGCCGGCTTCTTCAGCCTCGCCGCCGGCAAGGGCCTGTCGATTTTCGAAGGTGGGCTGCTGGTCGCACGCGACCCGACGATGCGTGACAGTTTTCGCCGCGCCGCCCGCCGCATCGCGCGCTGGCACCCCGGCTGGGAACTGCGCCGCACGGTGGAACTGGCCGGCTATGCCGCGCTGTACCGACCACGCGGACTGGGCATGGCCTACGGCCATCCCCTGCGTCGCGCCCTGCGCCGTGGCGACCTGATCGGTGCGGCGGGCGAACACTTCGACGCCGACTTCCCGTTACACCGTGTCGGCCGCTGGCGCCGCGCCGTGGGCGCCCGCGCCTTCCATCGCCTGCCCGAGTTCATCGAAGCCACGGCATCCCAGGCGCGTGTACGCGTGCCGGCACTGGCCTCGATCCCTGGCGTCCACGTGTTCACCGACGACGGCGGCACGTGGCCCTACCTGATGTTGCTGCTGCCGGACGAAGCCACCCGCGATGCGGTGCTGCAACGCCTGTGGGCGTCCCGCCACGGCGTCGGGCGGATGTTCGTGCATGCGCTACCGGATTACCCGTATCTCGGCACGATGCTGGGTGGCGAGGACGTGCCGAATGCGCGGGATTTCGCTGCGCGGACCTTGACGGTAAGTAACAGCCCGTGGCTCGACGATGCGGCGTTCGAGCATGTTTGTGCGGTGATTGAGGCGACTGTGGTTTCGCGTTAGTCGTGGATGTAACGCGCGGCCCCAACGATGGATCATGCGGCTTATGGCGAGCCTTCCATACCGCAACGTCGCGCGAGGTCGTCCCACGTTACGAGCTCGTTTATCCACATACGCATGTCACGATCCCCTATCAGCGCGAGGTCGATTTTGGCTGCCGCCTCATCGTGAAGCGATGTCAGAGCGTAAGCACGCAGGAAAAGAAGTAAATTCTTGTAAGAGAAGAATTGCAGACGCTCAGAGATTTCAAGGCCAAGCGACGCATCATCAATAACACTTTGATAGTCCCCCAGGGCCGCTGAATATTTTGCTCGGTCATAGAGGTAGACCGGCTCGTCAGGCGCCAATGCGACAGCGCGACCCAATGCATCGACAGCGGACAACCGATCACCTTTCCTCGCATACAGGTACGCCAGGTCGCACCAAACGTCCGGCTCCTCCGGGAACTCTGCTGCCAGCGCGATCATCTCACTCACGGCATTCGGATTGGTCTTTGCGCTATCAGTAATCGTCTTCAGTCGATCTTTCAGATCATCCATATACGCACCCCATCGTTCATCTATGACGAATTTATCGCTCAGGCATTTGCGGGGAGATATCCATCCCGCAACGTCGCGCGAGGTCATCCCACGTCACTAGCCCATTTATCCAGAAACGCATATCGCGGTCCCCGATCGTCGCAAGATCGTTCCTGGCTGACACATCGTCATGAAGCGCGGCTTGCGCATAAGCACGGAGGAAGAGGAGCAAATCCTTGTATGAGAAGAATTGCAGCCTTTCGGAGACCTCAAGTCCTCGCGATGCGTCATCGATAACGCTCTGATATTCACCTAGCACCAGGTTAAACCTCGCGCGATCAAACAAGTAGACCGGCTCGTCGGGAGCTAGCTCTATCGCATGGGCTAAGGCACCAACAGCGGAGACTCGATCGCCTCTCCTCGAACGGACGTATGCCAACTCGCACCACACATAGGGATCTTCCGGGAACTCCGCCACTATCGCGATCATCTCGCCCACAGCATTCGGATCGGACCTTGCACTGTCTTTGATCTTCTCGATTCGTTTCGCCAAGTCATCCATATGCCTTCCTAATCTAACGTCCATGACGACTTCAACGATGAGGCTTCTGCGCGGAGGTACCCATGCCGCAACCTCGCGCAAGGTCCTCCCACGTCACCAGCCCGTTTATCCATAGACGCATGTCACGGTCTTCTATCGAAGCAAGATCATCCCTGGCTGACTTGTTGTCCCCTAGCGCGACCAGCGCGTGTGCACGAAGGAACATAAGCGCCTCCTTGTACCAGAAGAATTTCAGGCGATCAGAAATTTCAACGCCAAGCGACGCATCAGCAATCACCGCTCGATGTTCGCCGAGCGCCGCGTTATATCTTGCCCTATTGAACAGGTAGATCGGCTCATCTGGAGCTAGCGCCGTGGCACGACCTAACGCATCAACAGCTGACACATAATCATCTTTCCTCGCGTAAACGTATGCCAGGTCAGCCCAAACGTCGGGCTCACATGGGAACTCTTCCGCAAGCACGATCATCTCAGCCACGGCGTTCGGATTTGACTTTGCGCCATCCGTGATTCGCTTTCTGCGCTGTTCGAAGTCATCCATATAAGACGCCCGCCCTGTCGATCAATTCGAGATCCTCGTCCGCCTCTTCGTACCAGTACAGTCCCGGCTCGACCAGGAAACCGTGACCTAGGTGAGCCCACTCTTCTTCTGGAGCTGCCTGGGAAAACTGGCCATTCGATATGACGGCGATCACCCGACCCGTGGCCGTCGCGGACATTCGCACCCTATCGCCAACTTCGATAGCCTGCCCGGAGTAATAGTGGTTAAGCGGAGGCGGTATCGGAGGCTTCGTGGAAATGTCGCCAGGTTTATGCCAATCCAACGCCGCACCGTCGTCAATATCAGTCCGCTCGACGAACACAAGGTCCTGACCGTGATGCGGTCGCCAACAGAGCTCCCCGCTGTCACTACGAACCAGGGCGCAGCCAGGTGACGGGCTCCGGGCGGCATGCTTCACGTATGGCAAGTAGGATTGCTCGTCGGAAATCCCGACGACAATGCCGCTACTCTCTTCGTCCAGGGCTACACGGTCAAGCAGCCTGACGCGCTCTCCATCACGATAGATCATGAGCAACCCTTTGGTGCCTCATTTCTTTTTAGGCAGAACGTCATCGGTCAGACACTGCCTGCCGATGCCATGGATCCAAGACCCGAACCCGTGTACCACCGGATCGCCGTAGAGGGCCCTATTGGCCTTTCCGTCCCAACCCGGCGAGGCCTCATCGAAGCGAGCGCAGACCGTAACGCTGCTGCCTACGCGCGCGTACTCGTAAGAGTCGCGGCGCACGGGATCCACTGGAGCCCGCAAGCCGTGCTTCTCCAGGGTCGCGTAGGTCTCAGGGATTTCTCCGTACATCGCCCGGACCTGGCGCAAGCCCCAGATGATTTCCAGCACATCGGACTCGCGGGTGCGATCCGGTGTCGGCGAGGGTGGGTGACAGCCGACTATCAGCGCGGAAAATATGACGGTAGGCGCCAGCCCCCGGATCGCCTTGCTGCCGCTCTTCATGGTCCTTACCGCTGTGCTAGTCCGCATACAGCCCCACCTAAGGTTCCCAGTACAGATTTTCAGTGCTGATCGGGCGTGCGTCCGAAGTCATCTATCAGCGAAGCATCCGCGCCATTCAGCAACAAGAGGTCAGCGACGTCTTCCTTCGTATACATTCGGGCGTAGTGCAACGCGCTGCAACCCATGTCACCCCGCGCATTCACGTCCTGCCCTGCCTTAAGAAGCAGGTCGACCGTCCGCACGTCACCTAGCGCTGCCGCGATATGTAGAAGTCGGTCGCCGGTTGAGTCGACGTATGCTAGCGGATCCAACGGCTCGCCCGGGTCGCCCCTTGCGCCCATCAGGTAGTGATAACGGGAGCGGATCTCGCACACCTCTTCGTCCGTCATATCTTTGAACATCCCCAGCTTTCCCCTTACCGAGTCGTACCGCCCCCACCTACTTCATGTAACGCGTCGATATGATTGCACCGGTCTGTCGATCAACCTTGTACTCCGCGCCGCCGCCCTTGTACCCGTGCGAGGTGGGTTGTGGAACGAATTCGTACTCGAATGTTGATTCCGAGGTAACGGTCGAGAGATCGTAATGTCGGAAGTCAGCGAAGTAGGCACCTATTTCCGAATCGGACTTGTATGTATTCAGATGCGCTTTGAATGCATCGATGACGGGTCCAGCGTGGGCAACGGCATCTGCGGACACCAACCCTGAGCACGCCGGACTCCGGGACGCGCAACCGAGCGTTACCGACAAGATGAGTGCAAGAGCGATTCGCGCGATTGCATCCTTGCGCATAACCCGGACCGTGCATCGATGGGCCGCTCGACGTTCTGGCAGTGAATGTTGCATCAGTCACAGAACTCCTTGATGGAAGTCATGTCCTGCCTTCCTTTCGGCACGTTCTGAGCGGCGAGGTGGAACGTTTCCGCCCACTCCGCGCCATGCTCCGATGGCCCGGCATTGACACGCATGACGAAAAACTTCTCGAAGTTCCGGGTTGCATACATTTCAACGATCCAGGACTTGTTCGGTAAGCCACCCGTGTCGCTGCCGGGAGATGGTTTCCACGTACTCACCGCCGACTTCTTGCACAAGACGTACCCCGCTCGTCCAAGCTCGTTGCGTATGGGTTGGATGTATTGATAGGAGCCAGGCTTCGAAAGCACGTCAAATGACACTTCTTCGCCCGAAGTGAGGTCATGCGCGTATGTAACGCTGGTGGCCGAAGCCGGAATCATCGTCGAGAACTGGTTTCGCCCATTCGTGCAAGCCGCGATGCAAGCAACGATGAAAGTGGCAAAAACTAACGTTCGTAACTTGTCGAGCATCGAGGTGCCTTTACGTACCTGCGGCGTGCAGACGCAATGCCTGGACGTCCGGACTTCCCTACTGCGTGCGTTTCAGGCCCTCAACCACCCATCGATCTGGGATCGGAGGTTTCCTGGCCCTGATCTCCATCGGCACGATTAACCAGCACCAGATCGTGCTCAGGCTCCGTGTAATGGATCAGACCGTAACGTTCAAACTCGATCATGACACCCACCCCGAGATATGCCCATTGCCCAGCCGAATGTTCAGGAGCGACGCCATACCGCGCCCCGTCGATGTCGCTGACCACCCTGCCAGGGACACCGCCCAGTGAGACGACATCTCCCAGCTGGCTGACCTGACCATCGCAATACTTCATCGGACTGCCTCGCGAACGCTTTAGGGCCAGGTGAGCGAAAGCTCATTGCCGCCGAGCCAGGTCACCGAACCATCCTTGGCCTCGTCGAGCAGTGGGAAAATAGCCACTGCCACGCGATGTCGTTATTCCTCGACAACTGGCGTCGCCACGGACAGCACGGGCTCATCGCCGAAAACAGAAATCGTTCCGCCTGCCAGGTGGATGTAGGTCAATCCCCGCCCCTGCGACGGCGACCAGTCACTCACGTCGCCGAAAACTTTATGAATCGCCAGTCGCTCAAGATCGATATTAGTCGCGATGGATGAGGCGTTGGCAATACGAATCGTTGCATCGATCCGAGTCGAGCTCTGTTCGTCGGGGTAATACGAGACCCGGAACGTCGCCGTGGAGGACGTTCCACACTCCAGTTCGTAAGAGTGAAAGAGTGCATCGTGAAGATTGATCGTCATCATGAGATATCCGTCGAAGAAACCATCGTCGCCGTTTCGGTAGCGATTACACGGAATCCGTCACGCACCCAGGAGCGCGCGTCCTACGGGCGAGTCAAGAAGGCTTCACGGACACCACGAGTGAAGGCGGTACGGACGTTAATTAATCAGGAAGGCGATGTCTGTAGGCGAACGCCTACATGGCCCCAGCGCCACCCATGCCGGCCGATTTACGCAGGGATTCCACCTTCCTTGCCAGGTAATCCAATCGCCCGAGGCCTGTGGCCGGTGCATTCTCGTTCAGCGCTTTCAAAAAGGGGCGCGGGCCTCCATAGGCCCGTAACGTCCGTTCGAACCCGTCGTCGAGCAGCGCAGTGACCACGGCATCCGTGATGCCATAGCTCGCCGCGATCGAGCGATCACGCTGGCTTCTGCTCCAGGCGTAGCCATCCGCCATGGTGCCGATACACCGCCCCGCCTTCACGACGACGATCGTGGCCGTCACATCCTGCTCGAAGGGCCCTGCGCCGTCGACACCCGACCCGTCCGGCACGCGCTCCCACCCATGGACGAGCGCGTAGGTCACGCCGTCCCGGGTCGTGCTGCCGAAGAGGAACAGATACCCGCGCGGCTGCTTGCCCAGTGAGTCGCACGCGTAGACGAGGTCGGGCGCGCGGTCGTACGGGACCGCGCCCCACGCCACCGGGATACCGAAGAGCGGGTCCAGGATGACACCCGAGGGCGCGCTCGGCTCGCTCGTGGCCGCCATCGCGGCCTGCTGGAAAAGCGCGAACACAACGGTGGCGCCTACGACCCTGAGTGTCCCCACACGCCCCTCCTCCTGGGTTATTACACCGGCCGCGGCTTGCCCTGCTCGACCAACGTCAGGGCGACCTTGTCGCGAAGATAGACAGGCAGCGCAAGCTCGGGCGCCACGGCACCTCCATCGCGGAAACGACGGGCGGCGACCTCGGCGATGTGCCGGGCCTGCGGGAAGCGCGCGCCGTCCGCCGAGCGGATCGGTGCGGTGATCCGTTCGCGCAGCACCGCTTCGTACGTGGCCCAGCCGGTGCCGACCACGTGCCAGGCGATCGCTTCGGGCAGCACGAGGGCCGCCGCGGTGTCGACCCGCTCGTGGTCCATGAGGCTGACGCTACCGTCGTCTTCGCGCCGCCAGGCGGCCACGTAGATCTCGCCCATGCGCGCGTCGATCACCGACAGGATCGCCGCATCGTCCTCGGGTGCTTCCAGGGCCAGCGCCTCCAGCGAGGACACCGTCACGACCGGGACGTCCAGCGCCATGGCCATGCCCTGGGCCAGCGAGACGCCCAGGCGCACGCCGGTGAACGCACCCGGGCCGCGACCGACGGCGATGCCGTTGAGCGCGTTGCGTGACAGCCCCGCCTCGGCCAGCAGTGCGTCGGCCATCGGCAGGACCAGCTCGGCGTGGCGGCGCGGCGCGATCTCGCTGCGTTCGATCACTTCGTCGCCATGGACGAGTGCGACGGAACAGGCTTCGGTGGAGGTTTCGATGGCGAGGAAGTTCATGGCGAATCCGTCTGGCTGTTGAAGGGCACGCCATAGGCGTACCAGTCGATGCGGCGGGTCAGGTACATCAGCAGCGCGATGACCGCCACGAGCACGACCGAGCCGATCAGCAGCGCGTACTGTTCCGCGCCGATCAGTCCATACAGTATGGCGTAAACCAGCCCCAGCACGCCGCCGAGCACCATGCCGGCGGTGCGGGCACGCAACACGGCCGCCGCGTAGCCACCCACGATCAGGACCACGGTACCCGCCGCCACCAGGTAGGCCGGCCCGAAACCGATCTGCTCGGAGAACGCCAGCAACAGGACGTAGAAGCTGACCATGGCCGCGCCGACCAGCAGGTATTGCACCGGATGCAGGCGCAGCCCCTTGAGCACCTCGAACAGGAAGAAGGCGACGAAGGTCAGGGCGATGAACAGCAAGCCGTATTTCCCGGCGCGATCGTTCTGCTGGTACACGCTGCCCGGCTCGACCAGGCGTACGCCGAAGGCGGAGCTCGCCAGCCGGCCGTTGACCTCCTGGTCGCTACCGTCCCAGTGCTGGCCGTAGGAGCGGTTGAGGTCGAGGGCCTGCCACGTGGCGTCGAAACCGTTCGCAGTCACCGAGCTCTTGCCCGGCAGCATCGCGCCCTGGAACGACGGATCCGACCAGCCCGAGCGCAGCCGCAGCGTGCTGGAACGGGCCAGCGGCAACGCCGAGAACGCTTCGGTACCGGCGACGCGCAGGGTCAGCGCGAAGTCGATCGGCGTGCTGCGCGTGGTATCGATCGGGAACGGCACGGAGAGCACGCTGTATGGACCCATGCGTGCCGACGACGAGGCCAGCCGCACCGGGCGGCCGTCGACCGTGGCGGCGGTGATCCCCTGCAGGCCGCGGGTGTCGGCGATCAGCAGGCGCAGCTCGGCGCGATCCGGATACAACGTCGCCCCGCTGGCGGTGGCGGCACGCTCGATGTCGGCGGCCACGAAGCGCCCACGGATGGTCACATCGCTGGTGTAGACCGGCACCTCGTACATGCCACTGCGGCGCTTGCTCACGGCCAGGTCGGCGGTGGTGGCGAGTTCGTCGGCCAGCACGATGCGTACGCTGTCGCGCGTGGCCGGCGTGCCGCTGCGCGGGTCGCGCACCGGCTCGATCGAGGGCACGGCGATGACGAAGCCACCGATCCCCTGCGGCCCACCCCACCCGTCGGACACCCGCTTGATGGCGGTGTCGCGCATGCTCATGCGCTCACGCACCAGGCCGTCGGCCTGGGTCAGTGGAATCATCATCAACAGGGCAAGCACCCCGATGCCCAGCACCTTGGCGGTGATCGATTGCGTCCAGCGAAACATGGGGCTCCTCCCTTGGCGAATGTGGGGAGGATGCTGCGCGGGCCGGCGGCGGCTTCGCGGCCGGGTATCGGGCAAATCAGGGCGCGGAAGGGGCGGCGTCGGGTTTTCGGCTGTCGAAGAACGCGGTGACGTCGCCGAGTTCGCGGGTGCGCGGCATCGGCGGCAGGCTGTTGAGGAACAGCCGGCCGTAGCCCTTGGTGGTGAGGCGCGGGTCGCACAGCACCAGCACCCCGTGGTCGTGCACGTCGCGGATCAGCCGGCCGGCTCCCTGTTTCAGGGCGATCACCGCCGTCGGCACCTGCCAGCCCATGAAGGGATTGATCCCCGCCTCTTCCAGCGCTTCCAGCCGTGCCTGCAGGACCGGATCGTCCGGCATCGCGAAGGGCAGCTTGTCGATGACGACCACGCTGAGCGCTTCGCCGGCCACGTCCACGCCCTCCCAGAAGCTCGCCGCACCGAGCAATACGCCGCGCCCGCTGAGGCGGAATTCTTCGAGCAGGCGATGCCGTGGTGCCGTGCCCTGGACGAACAGCGGCCACGGCACGCGCCCCTCCAGCAGTTCGGCCGCGCGGCGCAACGCACGGTGCGAGGTGAACAGCAGGAACGCCCGGCCGTCGGATGCATCCAGCACCGGGCGGATCGCGGCGATCACCTTGTCGGTGTGATCGCGCGCCGAGGGATCCGGCAGGTCCTTCGGCAGGTAGGCCAGCGCCTGCCGCCCGTAGTCGAACGGGCTTTCGACATTCAGGGTGACCGGGTCCTCGATACCAAGCTGGCGGGCGAAGTGCTGGAAGTCCCCGGCGATCGACAGCGTGGCGGAGGTATGGATCCATGCCGCGTTGGTGGCCATCCGCATCGCCCGCAGCGGCGAGGCCAGGTCCAGCGGCGTGGCGTGCAGGGCAAAACCGCGCGGCCAGGTCTCGTACCAGCGCACGTCGGCGGCGGAGTGTTCCTCGGCGATGCGGTCCAGCCGCAGGCTGAGCATCTGCGCGCGCTCGTGCACGTTGGCCAGGCCACGCGACCGCTCACCCAGGCCGGCCAGCAGGTCCGACATGGCGGCAACGACGTCACGCAGTTCGCCGAGCAGGTCGTGGACGCCGCTGTCGCGCTCCAGCGCGCCGAACGGCCCCTTGGGCGGCAGCGGGTCCATCGCCAGGCGCAGGCGCTTGACCAGGTCCTGCACGGCCTCCACCGGCTCCAGCAACTGGCTGGTCGCGCCGGTGACACCCTGGGCCTCGGCCAGGGCGTCCTGGCCCAGGTCGACCAGCTGGCGCGAACCGACGCTCTGCGAGAAGAACTGGCCGGCCAGCTCGGGGATCTGGTGGGCTTCGTCGAGGATGAACGCGTCGGCGCCCGGGAGGATCTCGCCGAAGCCTTCCTGCTTGAGGGCGAGGTCGGCCAGCAGCAGGTGGTGGTTGACCACCACCACGTCGGCCTCCATCGCCTCGCGTCGGGCCTTGACGACGTGGCAGTCGTCGAAGAACGGGCACTCGCTGCCCAGGCAGTTCTCGGGCGTGGAGGTGACCCGTGGCCAGACCGGGGAATCCTCGGGGATGTCGATCATCTCCATGCGGTCGCCACGCCGGGTGCGTGCCGACCAGGCCCGGATCGCCGACAGCTGGGTGGCCAGCTGGCGGTCCGGGTTGCCCTCGCGCACGGCCTGGTCGAGCCGGTGCAGGCAGAGGTAGTTGGCGCGGCCCTTGAGCAGGCTGGTCTTGGCGCGGCTGCCGAGCACGTGGTGGACGCGCGGGAGGTCGCGGAAGAACAGCTGGTCCTGCAGGGCCTTGGTGCCGGTGGAGACGATGACTTTGCGGCCGGAGGCGAGCGCGGGGACGAGGTACGCGAAGGTCTTGCCTGTGCCGGTGCCGGCTTCGGCGATGAGTAGCTCGCGCTGGTCGATGGCGTCCGCGACGGCGGAGGCCATGCGTTGTTGGGCTTCGCGTGGCGCGAATCCGGGTACTTCGCGGGCGAATGGGCCCTCCGCGCCGAGGATCGCGGCCACATCGAGTTCAGTCATCGCACAAGTATCACCTACAACGCGGCCACCGCGCTGTAGGCGCCGACCCGCGGCGCTCGTGCGTGGTCGCAGGACCAGCCCTGGGCGCCCACCCTCGCTGCTCAGACAGGTCCTCCGCGTTCGATAAGGTTGGCCGCAGCCGCGGCCCATGTATTTGATTGCCCTGCGGGCGCTCTCTTGTGCGGAACTCGCCTCGAGGGTGGGCGCCCAGGGCTGTTCTTGCAGCTCGCGCGAGATTTGCGTGTAGGAGCGCGCCTGCGCGCGAAAATCCAACGTAGCGGGAATGATGGGACCTAGTTCACCGATTCATGCGGACGCCATCGAATCACATTGAAATGATGATCCTGGGCGCCGGCACCTGCTGTGTTTAAGCAACCCTATTCGCGCGCAGGCGCGCTCCTACAAGGGCCGCCGTGGCGTCGGGCCGTCCAACCCAGCTTGCGGGAACGTGGAGGAAGAGCCCTCGGCGCCTACCCTCGAGGCGAGTTCGTGGCGGCGAGGGGGCCGGGCGGAAGAAGCCCGAAGGGGGCCGGCCACGATGGCCGGCCGTTTCTGCCGAGACAGGATGTCGAGTCAGAAACCTCCGCCCGGCACCCGGTGCGCGGCCGCAGGCCAATAAGAAGACGGGCTGCGGAGCAGCCCCTCCCTATCGCACGCCAGAACGCTGTTTGAGCAGCGAGGGTAGGCGCCGAGGGCTCTTCCCGCCGCAACGCCCGAGCGCCGAGCGGAAGTCGGCCCCCCGCGCCTCGCCGTGGGCCCCTGAAAAAACTACAATATTCCCTTTTCGCCTGCCAAATCGCGACGCCCACGCGGCCCGCGCCGGGAACCCCAGCATGGACAAGAGTTTCGAACCCAGCCAGATCGAGTCGAAGTGGTATGCCCAGTGGGAAGCCAACGGCTACTTCAAGCCGTCCGGCAAGGGCACGCCCTACACCATCATGCTGCCGCCGCCCAACGTCACCGGCACGCTGCACATGGGCCATGCGTTCCAGCACACCATCATGGACACCCTGGTGCGCTACCACCGCATGCGCGGCTACGACACCCTGTGGCAGCTCGGCACCGACCACGCCGGCATCGCGACCGAAATGGTCGTCACCCGCCAGCTCAACGCCGAAGGCAAGCAACGCTCCGATTTCGATCGTGACGCGTTCATCGCCCGCGTGTGGGAGTGGAAGAAGGAATCCGGCGGCACCATCGGCCGCCAGATGCGCCGCATGGGCGTGTCCGGCGACTGGAGCCGCGAAGTCTTCACCATGGACGAAGGCCCGTCGAAGGCCGTCCTCGAAACCTTCGTGCGCCTGCACGAAGAAGGCCTGATCTACCGCGGCCAGAAGCTGGTGAACTGGGATCCGGTGCTGAAGACGGCCGTGTCCGACCTCGAGGTGGTGAGCGAGGAAGAAGACGGCTCGATGTGGTCGATCCGCTACCCGCTGGCCGATGGCTCGGGTGAGCTCATCGTCGCCACCACGCGCCCGGAAACCATGCTGGGCGATGTCGCCGTGGCCGTGCATCCGGACGACGAGCGCTACGCGCACCTCATCGGCAAGATGCTCGCCCTGCCGCTCTCCGATCGCCAGATCCCGATCATCGGCGACGACTACGTCGAAAAGGATTTCGGCACCGGCTGCGTGAAGATCACCCCGGCGCACGATTTCAACGACTACGCGATCGGCCAGCGCCACAACCTGCCGATGATCAACATCCTCACCGACGAGGCCGCGATCAACGACGCCGCGCCGGAGAAATACCGCGGCATGGATCGCTATGTCGCGCGCAAGGCCGTGCTCGCCGACCTCGAGGCGCAGGAACTGCTGGTCGAGACGAAGAAGCACAAGCTGCAGGTCCCGCGCGGCGACCGCACCGGCCAGGTCATCGAGCCCTACCTCACCTGGCAGTGGTTCGTGAAAATGGACACGCTGGCCGCACGTGGCCTCGAGATCGTCGAGGAAGGCAAGGTCCGCCTCGTCCCGGAAAACTGGATCAACACCTACCGCCACTGGATGACCAACATCCAGGACTGGTGCATCAGCCGCCAGCTCACCTGGGGCCACCAGATCCCGGCGTGGTACACCGACGAAGGTTCGATCATCGTCGCCCACGACGAGGCCGAGGCAGCCAAGCTCGCCGCCGCGCAGGGTTACACCGGCGCCCTGCGCCGCGATGCCGACGTGCTGGAAACCTGGTTCTCCTCGGCGCTGTGGAGCCACAGCACGCTGGGCTGGCCCGATCCGCAGGCACAGGCCGAACGCGGCTTCGATCGCTACCTGCCGACCAGCGTGCTGGTCACCGGTTTCGACATCATCTTCTTCTGGGTCGCCCGGATGATCATGATGACCGACCACTTCACCGGCGAAGTGCCGTTCAAGGACGTCTACTTCACGGGCCTGATCCGCGACAAGGACGGCCAGAAGATGTCGAAGTCGAAGGGCAATGTGCTCGATCCGCTCGACATCATCGACGGCATCACCCTGGATGACCTGCTGGCCAAGCGCACGCGTGGCCTCATGCAGCCGAAGATGGCGGAGAAGATCGAGAAGGCCACGCGCAAGGAATTCGCCGAAGGCATCCCCGCCTTCGGCGCCGACGCGCTGCGCTTCACCTTCGCCTCGCTCGCCACGCATGGCCGCGACATCAAGTTCGACCTCGAGCGCGCCGCCGGCTACAAGGCCTTCGTCAACAAGCTCTGGAACGCCTCGCGCTTCGTGCTGATGAACCTCGGCGACGGCCCGGTCGCGAAGGTCCCGCCGTCCACCGAAGCCGAGCGCTGGATCCTCACCCGCCTGCGCGACACGCTGGCCACGGTGAAGGAACAGCTCGCGCTGTACCGCTTCGACCTCGCCTCGCAGGCGCTGTACGAGTTCACCTGGAACGAGTTCTGCGACTGGTTCCTCGAGCTGTCCAAGCCCGCGCTCAACGGCACCGACGAAAGCGCCATCGCTTCGACCCGCTACACCCTGGCCCACGTGCTGGAGACGCTGCTGCGCGCCCTGCATCCGCTGATCCCGTTCGTCACCGAAGAGATCTGGCAGAACGTCCGCCCGCTGCTCAGCATCGACGGCGAGACGATCATGCTGCGCCCGTACCCGGAAGCCGACGAGATCGAAGGCGATGCCACCGCCACCGCGGAAGTGGAATGGATCAAGGACGTGCTCACCGGCGTCCGCCGCATCCGCGCCGAGATGAACATCGCCCCGGGCAAGGTCATCCCGCTGCTGTTCGCCGACGGCGATGCCGCCGATCGTGCGCGTGCCGACAAGTTCTCCGCCCAGATCGCCTTCCTCGGTCGCGTCGAAACGCCGGCCTGGGTCGACGGCGAGGAACCCGCCGCGGCCGCCGCCGTCATCGGTGGCATGCGCGCGCTGATCCCGCTGGAAGGCCTCATCGACGTCGGCGCCGAGAAGACCCGCCTCGCCAAGGAAATCGCCCGCATCGAAGGCGAAGTCCGCAAATGCGAAGCCAAGCTCGGCAACGCCAACTTCGTCGCCAACGCCCCGGCCGAAGTCGTCGAACAGGAACGCCAGCGCATCACCGACTGGACCCGCCAGGCCGATGCCATGCGTGAGCAGGCCCGCAAGCTGGGCGCCTGAGGACTGAACTGACGGGCCGCGCTCGGGCGGCCCTGCTCCGCGCGGCGCTCGTACGTGGTCGCAGGACAGCCCTCGGTGCCTACCCTCGCTGCTCAGACAGCGTTCTGGCGTGCGACAGGGAGGGGCTGCTCCGCAGCCCGTTTCTTTATTTGGCCGTCGGCCGCGCACCGGGTGCCGGGCGGAGGTTTCTGACTCGACTCCTGTCTCGGCAGAAACGGCCGGCCGTCCTGGCCGGCCCCCTTCGGGCTTCTTCCGCCCGGCCCCCTCGCCGCCACGAACTCGCCTCGAGGGCAGGCACCGAGGGCTCTCCTCATCCTTGCCGCGAGATTTGTACGTAGGAGCGTGCCTGCGCGCGAACCGACTGCTTCGCTTCGGGCGAATGAGGCTATGGATTGATGCAGGCCAGCGGTTCACCCGACCACATCGTTGTTCGTGGGTTATGGAAGCGGTGAAACCAGCGCACGTCTCCGACTTGGTTCGAAGGCATTCGGCAAGGACGATGACTCACGCTCCTGCATCACCGCGCTGTTGGCTGTTCGCGCGCAGGCGCGCTCCTACACGAGCCGCCGGCCGGTGGCGTGGCTGTCCAATCCGGCTTACGACACGGATGAAGAGAGCCCTCGGTGCCTACCCTCGAGGCGAGTTCCGCACAAGCGAGCGCCCGTAGGGCAATAAGTACATGGGCCGCGGCTGCGGCCAACCTTATCGAGCGCGGAGGACCTGTCTGAGCAGCGAGGGTAGGCACCGAGGGCTGTCCTGCGACCACGCCCGAGCGCCGCGCGGACGGCCACCACGCGCAGACGCGTACAGGGGCCGAGGTTCGGCCGGAGGCCGTCAGGCATGGCCGCCGAAGGCGGCAACCGCTTGATTACATGTCGTGCTTGGTGACGTCGAAGCCGCCGCGTTTGTACTCGGTCCAGCGGGCGCGCGAGCCCTCGCGTTCCGCCGGATCCGCCGCGACGACTTCCAGCACGCGATCGAACTGCCCCGGCGCGCAGGTATCGCGCAGGTTGATCACCATCGGACGATCCGCGACCTCCACCCCCGGCGGCACGATCAGCACCGCCGTATTCGCATCGTCGTCATCCCCCGCCAGCTGGTGGGGAATGAACGCATCCTCGTCGAATGCCCACAGGTACTCGTCGATCGCCTCCGCCTGCTCGAAATCCCGCGCCAGGATCAGGGTCGGCTGCTGGGCCCCGAACGCGCGCCTGGCGAGTTCGCAGACCAGCAGCAGGGGATCCTCGCGGAAACGCGGCTTATCGATCAGGTAGAAGTCGGCGCGCGGCATCGTCAGCGATCAGCCGGCCGCGCGATCGAGCAGCCACTGCGCCAGCAGCGGCACCGGGCGGCCGGTGGCCATGCCCTTGCGGCCTTCGTCCCATGCCGTGCCCGCGATATCCAGGTGGGCCCAGCGACGGCCTTCGGTGAAGCGCGCCAGGAAGCAGCCCGCGGTGATCGCACCGGCGTACTTGCCGCCGATGTTGGCCACGTCGGCGAAACCCGATTCCAGCTGCGACTGGTAGTCATCCCACAGCGGCAGGCGCCAGGCGCGGTCGAGGGTTTCTTCGCCGGCGGCCAGCAGTTCGGCCGACAGCGACTCATCCTTGGTCATCAGGCCCGTGGCGTGCTTGCCCAGGGCGACGACGCAGGCACCGGTCAGGGTGGCGGCGTCGATAATGGTGTGCGGGTCGAAGCGCTTGCCGGTGTAGGTCAGCGCGTCGCAAAGGATCAGGCGGCCTTCGGCGTCGGTGTTCAGCACCTCGATGGTGATCCCGGCCAGGCTGGTCAGCACGTCGCCCGGGCGGTAGCTGTTGCCGTCCGGCATGTTTTCCACGGCCGGGACGACGCAGACCAGGTTCACCGGCAGCTTCATCTTCACCGCGGCGGCGAAGGCGCCCAGCACGCCGGCGGCGCCGCACATGTCGAACTTCATCTCCTCCATGCCCGGGCCCGGCTTGATGCTGATGCCGCCGGTGTCGAAGGTGATGCCCTTGCCGACGAAGGCGTACGGCTTCTCGCCGTCCTTGCCGCCGTTCCACTGCAGGATGACCAGGCGCGGCTGGTTGGCCGAGCCACGGGCCACGGCCAGCAGCGAGCCGAAGCCTTCGCGCTCCATGTCGGCGCGATCGAGCGCCTCGAAGGTGACGCCTTCATGGGCCTCGGCGAAGGCCCGGGCCTGGTCGGCGATGTAATCCGGGTTGCAGATGTTCGGCGGCAGGTTGCCCAGCTCGCGGGCGAAGCGGACGCCCTCGGCGATGGCGCGGGCCTGGGCCAGGCCGGCCTCGGCGTCGGCCGGACCGGCGAAGCTGACCGAAGCCAGTTCGGGCTGAGCCTTGTCGCGCGGCTTCAGGGTGGCGGTGTAGCGATAGGCGGCATGGTCGGTGGCGAGCGCGGCCACGCGGGCCTTCCAGGCGGCGTCGCGGCCCGGCACATCCACCTCGGTGAGCCAGCTGCTGGCCTCGGTCACCGGCAAGCGGCCGATGGCGCGGGCGGCTTCCAGGGTCACCCGCTGGTAGCGGGCGGTGTCGAAGGTCTTCTGGGCGCCGAGGCCCACCACCAGCACGCGGGCGGCGGCGATGCCTGCCGGATGGAGCAGGGTCACGACGTTGCCGACCTTGCCGGTGATGTCCCCGGCCTCGACCAGGCGCTTGATCGCCCCGCTGGCGGCGGTGTCGATCCGCGCCGCGGCGCTGGTCAGGACACCGTTCTCATAGACACCGACCACCGCCACGGGGGTGGCTGCGGACTCGGGAGCGTTGGAACCAAGGCTGAACTGAACCGTCATGACTTACCGTCCTGCGAAAGCCTGCCGGGGCCCGGACAGGCTAGACTTAAGGTTTGCCGGCTGGGACTGGCGCGGCACGAACCGCGAATTCTACCAAATGCTCAGCATCCTCGACCGTTACTTCCTTCGCGAACTTGCCTACGGCATCCTGGCGACCGCCGTGGTGCTCCTGGTGATCTTCGCCGGCGGCGCCTTCGCGGGCGTTTTGCAGAAGGTCGCCAACGGCAGCATCCAGCCCAGCATCATGTTCGAAGTGCTCGGCCTGCAGATGCTGGACCTGCTCTCGACCCTGCTGCCCATGGCCGCCTTCCTCGGCACCCTGATCGCCCTGGGCCGGATGTATCGCGAAAGCGAGATGCACGTCCTGGCCTCCTCCGGCATGGGCCCGCGCGGCATGCTGCGCCCGGTGGTCCTGCTCGCCGCCATCACCACGATCCTGGTCGGCATGCTGTCCCTGTGGCTGGGCCCCTGGTCCGCCCGCACCGCCGACCAGGCCATCGCCGCGGCCAACAAGTCGGTGATCGCCGCCGGCCTCGACGCCGGCCGCTTCACCGAGCTGCCCGGCAAGGGCGGGATCATCTTCGTCGACACCCTCAGCCGCGACGGCACGGTGCTGGGCAAGACCTTCCTGGCCACCGACCGGGTGGATTCGGACGGCAACCCCCAGGTGCGCGTGGTCAATGCCAAACATGGCCAGATGTACCAGGAGAGCAACGGCCAGGACCGCTTCCTCGCCCTGTTCGACGGCTGGCAGTTCGAGATCCCCCTGGGCGGCGACAACTGGCGGCGTATGAAATACGAGCGCAACGACGTTTCGCTGTCGAACATCAGCGATGACGACGACGATACCGATCCGGCCCACGAGTCCACCACGGTGGCGCTGTTCAAGGCCGGCACTGCCGACGCCCTGGGCGAACTGGTGTCGCGCTTCGCCGCGCCGGTCTCCACCCTGGTCCTGATGATGATGGTGCTGCCGATGTCCCGCCAGGCGCCGCGCGATGCGCGCTATGGCCGCCTGCTGGTCGCCGTGCTGTCGTACTTCCTTTACGTGGTGTGGCAGCTGATCGCCCGCACGCAGATCATCAAGGGACACCTGCATACCTCGGTGCCGATCTGGGTGCTGCATGCCATCGTGTTCGCCATCGCGGCCTGGTTCTTCTGGAAACAGAACGCCCCGCGGCGCGTGAAGGGAGCCGCATGATGGCCACGCTGACCATCAAGCGCGCCGACCGGCTGATCGGCGCCAGCGTCCTCGGCACCCTGCTGCTGGTGTGGCTGGTGCTGACCGGTTTCGATTCGCTGCAGCAGTTCGTTCGCCAGCTCGGCAACATCGGCAAAAACGGTTTCAGCCTCTACGACGCCATCGCCTACATCATGCTGACGGTGCCGCGGCGCCTCTACCAGATGTTCAGCAACGCGGCGCTGATCGGCGGCCTGCTGGGCCTCGGCGGCCTGGCGGCCACGGGGGAGCTCACCGCGTTGCGTGCCGCGGGCATGTCCAAGCTGCGCATCGCCGTGTCGGCGGTGGGCATCGTGGCGGTGATGACGGTGCTCGTCGTGATCATGGGCGAGACAGTGGCCCCGTACGGCGACCAGCATGCCCAGGCGATCCAGGTGCGCATGCGCTCCAGCAACCTGGGTTCGACCAGCAGTGGCCTGTGGGCGCGCGACGCCGGCAAGATCATCAATGCCAAGAGCGCCATCGCCACCCAGGACGGTGACCGCACCACGGTCAAGCTGGTCGACGTGCGCGTGTACACCTTCTCGCCCGATGGCGAGGTCGCCGAGTTCTCGCACGGCGACAGCGCGATCCACGATGGCAGCCAGTGGATCATGACCAACGTGCGCACGAGCACGCGCAACGACGCTGGCGTCCATTCGATCACCGCGCCGACGCAGACGTGGCAGTCGCGCCTGAACCCGCACGTGCTGGAACAGTCGATCATCCACCCCGAATACCTATCGATGTCCGACCTGCGCCGCAACATGCGCTACCTGGAATCGAACGGCCAGAACCCGGGCGCCTATGCGGTGGCGTTCTGGGGCCGCGTGATCTTCCCGCTCAACGTGCTGGTGCTGGTCCTCTGCGCCATGCCGTTCGCCTTCGGCTCGCTGCGCTCGGGCGGTTTCGGCAAGCGCCTGTTCATCGGCATCATCCTCGCGATCGGCTGGTACTTCCTGCAGGGCGCGATGGTGAACTTCGGTACCGTGTACGGCTTGCCACCGCTGATGGCGAACCTGCTGCCAACGGTGTTGCTGGTGGTCGGCGCGCTGGGCTACTTCAAACGATTCGGCTAGCCAACTTACACGACAGCCTCCAGCACCGCGGCGAGGTCATCGCCGGTCAGGGGCTTGCGCAGCAGCGCATCCATGCCTGCCGCGCGGATCGCATCCAGCTCGTCGCCTGCCGATCGCGCCGTCACCGCGACGATCGGCATGGCAGCACAGCGCTCCATGCGCCGGGCCATCCGCGCCACCTGGAAGCCATCCACGACGGGCAAGTCGAGATCGAGCAGCATGGCATCGAAGGGCGTGATCGCCAGTTCGGCCAGCGCGACGAGGCCATCCGCCAGCACCGTCACATCGTGGCCGCGCTGGCTTAGCAGCCCGGCGATCACTTCGGCGACCACCGCGTCGTCCTCGACGAGCAGCACGCGGTGGCCTTGCGTCGCGGGGTCGGCAAGCACGGGCACGATGCATGCTCCCCCTGCGCAGGTGCAGGCGGGCAGCGGCAGGGTGACCATGAAGGTGCTGCCCATGCCGGGCTGGCTCTCGACGGCGATGCTGCCGCCCATCAGGGCACAGAGCTCGTGACAGATCGCCAGGCCCAGGCCAGAGCCTTCGCCGCGTTGCCGCGTGCCGCCCTGCTCGAAGCGCGAGAACAGTCGGCCCATCAGGGCGTCGTCCATGCCCGGCCCGGTATCGCGCACGCTGAGCAGCAAGCGCCCTGCTTCGCCACCGACATGCACGGACACCCCACCGCGTTCGGTGAACTTCACCGCGTTGTTGACGAGGTTTTGCAGTACCTGGCGCAGCCGGACCGGGTCCGCGCGTACCGCGCGCGGCACCGACGCTTCCACGACCATCGACAGCGACAGGCCCTTGGCTTTGGCGGCCGCGGATGCGAGATCCACTGCCGCCGCCGCGATCGATCGTAGCGAAACGCATTCGGGTTCGAGCACCAGCCGGCGCGCCTCGATGCGGGTCAGGTCCAGCGCGTCGTTGACCAGCCGCAGCAACATGGTGCCCGAACGACGCACGGCTTCGATGTAGCCACGCTGGGTATCGTCGAGCGGCGTGCGCGCCATCAGTTCGGCCATCCCAAGCACGCCGGTCATGGGCGTGCGTATCTCGTGGCCCAGCGTGGCCATGAAGTCGGTCTTCGCGGCATTCGCCTCTTCGGCCAGCCGTCGCTGTTGCTCGGCCAGCTGCACGCGCATGGCCTGGCGCAGCCGGAAACGCGTCGCGTGGACGCCGGTGGCGATGGACGCGAGCGCCGCGACGGCGTAACCCAGCCACGCCCACCAGCGCAGCCATGGCGGCGCCTGCACCTCGACGGAGAGCGGACGAGCCAGCTGGCCGTCCACACCATCGCGGCCGCGTCCGGCGATGGCCAACCGATAGGTACCGGGCGCCAGCGGCGGGAGGGTGCCGTCGCCTTCCTTGCCTGCATGCACCACCGAAGAGCGCCCGTCACGCTCGAGCGTAAAGGCCAGGTGGTTACGATCCGGATTGACGTAGGAAAGGGTGCGGGCACGCACGACCAACTCCCGATCGTTCCAGGCGACGTGCAGGGTGTCGCCCGTCGCCGGCAATGCCATGCGCGTGCCGCCGCGCAGGACACTCGCACCCAGCAAGGCGATACCCGGCCGCCGGGAATGGTCGCGCTGCTGGTCCGGCCGGAATCCGACCAGTCCACCCAGGGTCGCACCGTACATCGTGCCATCGGCAAGGCGGACAGTCGTGGCGTGGGTGAACTCGCCGTTGGCGAGGCCGTCGGCGAGGCCGAAGGGCCTGAACGTGCCGGTGCGTGGATCGAAGCGCCATACCCCCGTCTGCCCGTACAGCCATAGCCGCCCGCCGATGTCGCGACGGATATTCAGGATGTCGGCCGATGGGTAGCCCTGTGCGCCGCCGAGCGTGCGATCGAGCAGTGCACGCGTGCCTTCCCACGTGTAGTGCTGGAGCGCGTCCGGCCGCACGACCCAGAACCCGTCGTCGTCCGGTTCGAACGCGCTGATCCGGCCAGGCGCGACGCCCTCGATATAGTGCATGCGCCCGTCGCCACGATCGCGTCGCGCGAGGCCGGCCACGCTGGCCTGCCAGAGATCGCCGCCGACGATTTCGATCTGCCGGGTATCGGTGGAACCGCGACGT
This sequence comes from Bacillus sp. NP157, assembly GCA_018889975.1. NCBI lineage: Bacteria > Bacillati > Bacillota > Bacilli > Caryophanales > Bacillaceae > Bacillus > Bacillus sp. NP157. The sequence continues at coordinate 65,079 of CP076546.1, read as the reverse complement.
GCCTCGGCGAACGCCAGGGGCGCGGCATGGCGCAATGCCGGGTCGAGCACGAAGACGCCGGCGCCCAGCGCCGCCACATACACCTTCCCATCCGGTGCCTCGGTCAGGCTGGTCACTGCGTGCCTGATTTCGCTGCGCAGCCACGGTGCCGCATGCCCGCGATGGATCCGGGTGAGCCCTTCGACCGTCCCGGCGAGGACGTCGCCCGCGCGCGTTTCCAGCAGGGCCTGGATGCGCATGGGCCCGACGTCGTATGCCTCGCCGGTGCGACCGGTGGCCGGATCGAACGAGCGGATCCAGCCGCGCAGGCCGCCAACCCACAGCTGGTCGTCGCCATGCGCGGCCACCGCCGTCACCGTGCGCCCCGGCAGGCTGGAGGGATCCGTCGCCACGTGGGCGAAGCGGGTGAAGTCCTCCCAGCTCGGCCCCAGGTAACCGAGGCCACCGTCGTTCAGTGCGAACCACATCCCGTGCTCGCCGTCTTCCATGATGCCGCGCACGGAGCGGCCGGGCAGCCCGCCCTGCGCCGTCCATACACCGGCGACCGGGTGGATCCGGCCGTGGCGATCCAGCATCAACAGGCCGTCGAGGCTGGCCACCCAGGTGGTGCCGTGGCTGTCGGCGAACGCCGCATAGATCGGCGTGTCCGGCACGCGGCGATCGCGCCTGAAGGTGCCGTCGGCGCCACGTCGGTAAAGTCCGCGCACGGTCGAGACCGTGAGCTCGTCACCACGGGCGTCGATGTGCAGCACGCGCGGCGGCGAAGATTCCTCGAACGATGCCCGCGCCACGCTGCCATCGGCGGCGACGATGTCGATGCCGCCGTCCCCGCCGACCCAGACCCGGCCGGAGGCGTCGGCATGCAACGCCTGTACGGAAACGGACGCCAGCCCGCGTGGGCCCGGCGCCACGTGCTCGAGCGATCCGTCAGGGTGGATCCGGTCAAGCCCATCGGCGGTGCCGATCCACACCGAGCCGTCCCCGGCCTCGGCAATCGCGCGCACGTCGGGATCGACCAGGCCATCACGCCAGTGGACGAAGGCGGCGCTTGCGGGGTCGTAGCGGGCCAGCCCGAGTTCGGGGCCACCCATCCATACCCGGGCGGTGCGGTCGACCATGAGCGCGGAAACCGCCATCCCGGGAAGGGACTGGCCGCCTGCCTGCCCGAGTGCAGGCACAGTAAACGAGACGCCATCGAACCGGGCAAGGCCCGACGCGGTGCCGACCCAGACGAAACCCTGGGCATCCTGCACCACCACGTTGACCTTGCTGCTGGGCAGGCCTTCGTGCAGTCCGTAGCTACGGAACTGCGGGGTGGGCACCGGCGGCATGCCGGCGTGTACGGGTTTAAAAACGAGCGCCGCGTATGCGATCGCTGCGAGAATCCATCTCGTCATGACGTGACTGCCTACGCCGATGTCCTGAATGTGAAGACGATGATGGCATGCAGTCAGCGCGGGGCCGAGATGGCGGCGCCCACGTGTTCATGTAGGCCTTCGCTGATCGCTAGCCCTAGAATGCGGGCATGTCATCCCGACTCCGCCTGCTCGTCGCGGCCATCGGCATCGCCGCCCTGGCCTGGCTCTCCTTCGCCACGCTGGAGCGTGCGCTGGCCCTGGCCGAGCGCTTCATGGGTTTGCCGGAGGGCCTGCGCTGGCTCCTCGGCACGTTGCTGCTGGCCTTGCTGTGCGCAGGCGTCGCCGCCGGCATCTGGTGGTTGCGGCCGCGCAAACCACGCGCGCCCATTCAGGCACCGGACCGACCCAGCCTCGAAGTACGGCTATCGGCCCTGCGCGAAGATGCACCCGGTGTTGAGGAACTTCGCAGCGAACTGACCGAACTCGATCATCGTCGCGGCAGCGAACGCCTTTACATTGCCGTGTTCGGCGAGATATCCACGGGCAAGTCCGCGCTGGTCGCCGCACTGGTGCCCGGCGCGACGGTGCACAGCGATGCACGCGGTGGCACCACGCGCGTGGTCGGGCATTTCGAAGGCAACGCACCGGATGGCCAGGCCTGGACGGTGGCCGACGTGCCCGGCACGGCCGAAGCCGACGGCGATTCACGCGAGCGGATGGCCCGCGAAGAAGCGCTGCGCGCACACGCGGTGGTCTACGTCTGCGCCGGCGACCTGACCCGCGCGCAGGCAAGCGAACTGCGCTGGCTCGGCGATTTCGGCAAGCCGCTGGTGCTCGCCGTCAACAAGGCCGACCAGTGGCACGACGACGAACGTGCACAGATCCTGCGCCACCTGCATGCGCATGCGGATGGCGTGCCCGATGCGATCGTGATGCTGAGCGCGGGTGGCGAAGAGCAGTTCACCCGGCGCCTGGCCGACGGCAGCAGCGAAGACGTGCGGCGCCGGCGCAAGCCCCAGGTCGACGAACTCATCGCCGCGCTGCGCCGGTTGCTGGCGGCGGGCCCCACGGCGCTGGAACCCGCGCGGGAGAACGCGGTGCTCGCCGGGCTGCACGAGCGCACCGCCGTGCTCGAACAGGCCCAGCGCGCCGCAGAAGCCGAACGCATCGTCGCGCGCTATGCACGCCGGGCGATCGTCGGCGCGATGGCCGCCGTGGCCCCCGGCACCGACCTGGTGATCCAGGGCGCCCTGGCCACGGGCATGGTCCGCGCGCTGGCGGCGGTTTACAACGTGCGTATCACCGACGTGGAAATCGAAGGCCTGCTCCGCCAGGTACGCATGACCTTGCGAACCGGCACGTCCGTGGTGCTGGCCGTGGCAGGCAACGCGCTGAAGGCGTTCCCGGGCCTGGGCACGCTGGGCGGCGGCGTCTTGCACGCCTTTGCCTACGCGCTGATCTTCGACAGCCTGGGCAAGGCGCTGGCCGCCACCCTCGCCGAGCGGCAGGAGCTGGACCAGGCCACGGCCGCGGAGCGCATGCGTGAATTGCTCGACGACACCCGGGGCAACCGGTTGCGCCAGCTGGCGGAACTCACCACGGATGCCCTGCGCCATCGCTGAGTGAACGATCCGTTCGCGGCGCGCAGGCTGACAAGGCCGGCGCCGTCGGCCACACTCTTTCCCACCGGCCGCCCACCTGGCCCCGTGATGGAGCAGGTTCCCACAATGCGCCACGCCCTCCTTCCCGGCATGCTCGTCCTCGCTGCATGGACCGGCACTGCCCATGCGTCACCCCAGGTGTACCGGATCGATCCGGTGCATAGCGCCGTGGTATTCAACGTGGACCACAATGGTTTTTCCCGCTCGTTCGGCCGCCTGCGCATCACCGACGGCACGATCCGCTTCGATCCGGACAACTGGCCGGCCTCCTCGGTGGATGCCACGGTCGACCTGTCGTCGGTCGACATGGGCGATCCGGACTGGGACAAGGCCGTGCGTGGCAGCAGCCTGCTCGATGCGGATCGCGGACGGACCGCGCGCTTCACCAGCGACTCGGTGGAGAAGCGCAGCGACGAGGAAGGCGTGGTGCACGGCAAGCTCACCCTGCGCGGCATCACCCGCCCGCTCGACCTGCCCTTCAGGGTCAACCGGGTCGGCAAGACGATCTACGGGCTGCACACCACGGCCGGCTTTTCCTCCAACATCGTCATCGACCGCACGACGTTCGGCATGACATCCAACACCGGCTCGATCGGCACCCCGGTGTCGGTCTGGCTGGAAATCGAAGCCATCCGCGGTGCCGACGCGCCCGCCAGCCACGACAAGGACACCCCCGATGCCCACGCGCAGTGAGCCCACCCGCTGGAGCACCGTCGCCAAGACCTTCCACTGGTTGATGGCGCTGTTGATCCTCGGCAATGGCGCGTTCGCCTTCTGGATGGACGGCCTTAAGCCGTCGCTCAACAAGATCAACATGTTCGCCCTGCACAAGTCGATCGGCCTGACCGTGCTCGCGCTGTTCCTGCTGCGCCTGCTGTGGCGCGCGATCGACAAGCGCCCGCCGGACGAGCCCGCACCACGCTGGCAACAGCTTGCCGCGCACGTGGTGCATGGCTTCCTGTATGTGTTGATCGTGTCGATCCCGCTCAGCGGCTGGGCCTTCAACTCGGCGCACGGATTCCCGCTGCAGTACTTCAAGCAGTTCAACCTGCCGGCGCTGGTCGACAAGAACGAAGACCTGTCCAACCTGCTCGGCACGGTGCACGTCTACCTGTTCTGGCTGCTGTTGCTGGTGCTGGTCGCCCATGTCGGCGGCGCGCTGAAACACCACTTCATCGACCGTGACGACACCCTGCGGCGCATGCTCCCGTTCGGACGTGCGAAGCGAAACACCCCCACCCCTTCCGGAGACACGCCATGATCCCGTCCGTTCGCCGCCTGACCGCGCTGGCCCTCGCGCTCGCCCTGCCGCTTGCCGCCACCGCGGCGGATTACAAGGTCGGCCCGGGTAGCACGCTCGGCTTCAGCGGCAAGTTCCAGGGCCAGCAGTTCGACGGCTCGTTCGGCAAGTTCGATGCGGCCATCAGCTACGACCCGGCGAACGTCGCCACGGCGAAGTTCGACGTCACCGTGGACGTCGCGACCGCGAAGACCGGCGACGGCGACCGCGACAGCGCGCTGCCCACCGCGGACTTCTTCGACACGTCGAAGTTTCCCAAGGCGCATTACGTCACCACCGGCTTCAGCAAGGACGCCAAGGGCGACGTCATCGCCAACGGTAACCTCACCCTGCATGGCGTGACCAAGCCGCTGCAGCTGAAGGTCGTGTTCAACCCGGCCGCTGGCGGTGCACGCCTGTCGGTCACCGGCACCCTGAAGCGCCTCGACTTCGGCGTGGGCAGCGGCCAGTACAAGGACACGTCGACGATCGCCGACGAAGTGCTGGTCAACGGCACGCTCAACCTGCAGCCGAAGTAAGCGATGACCGAAGGCTGGCGCGATCGCCTGCGCGGCTTCGCCGGCCGCTTCCGCCGAGGCCGCGTCGACGCGCCCGCGGCGGACACGCGTGGCGGTGCCGTGGGCGCCAGCCTGCGCGGCCTGCTCGACGATCCGGCCATCCCCGCGGATGTTCGCGCGGCGATGGCCGCGGATTTCCGCCGCGTGGAAGACATGCTCGAGCGGATCGAGCGCGAAGAACTGCACGTGGCTGTCTTTGGCCGCGTCTCCGCGGGCAAGTCGGCACTGGGCAACGCCCTGCTCGGGCGCGACGCCTTCGCCATGGGCGTGCTGCACGGCACGACCACCGAAGCCGACGCGGTGCGCCTCGATGAAGCGGCGCATGCCGGCCTGGTCCTTATCGATACGCCGGGCATCAACGAACTCGGTGGCGAAGCGCGCGAAAAGCTCGCCTTCGACGTGGCCGAAGTCAGCGACCTGATCGTCTTCGTCGCCGACGGCGACCTCACCCGCGAAGAACGCGACGCCCTGCGCACGCTCGCCGCGACCAGCCGGCCGTTGCTGCTGGTGCTCAACAAGTCCGATCGATACGCCGACGACGAACGCGACGGCCTGCTCGACCGTCTGCGCGAACATGCCAATGGCCTGGTGCGTCGCGAGGACGTCCTCGCCGTGGCGGCGCGGCCGGCACCGCGACTGGTCGTCGAGGTCGACGCACTCGGCCGTGAACAGCGACGCAGCGAACCGCGCGAAGCCGACGTCGCCGCGCTCAAGGCCCGGCTGGTCGCCATCGCCGAGCGCGAAGGCAAGGCGCTCTCCGCGATCCATGCCGGCCTGTTCGCCGGCAAGCTCACCGACCAGATCAGCGCACGCATCGCGGCCACCCGTCGCGACGCCGCCAGCGGCGTCATCCGCCAGTACTGCATCGCGAAGTCGGTCGCGGTGGCATTGAATCCGATCCCGGTGGCCGATCTGCTGCTCGCCGGCGGCCTGGACGCGGCCATGGTGGTGCAGCTAAGCCGGGTTTACGGCCTGCCACTCACCCGCGCGGAATCCGGACGCCTCGTCGCGGTCATCAGCACCCAGCTGGCCGCGCTGATGGGCGCGGTCTGGGGCGTGCAGTTGGTCGCGTCCGCGCTCAAGGGCATCAGCGGCGGCCTGTCGATCGTGGTCACCGCGGCCGCCCAGGGCGCGCTGGGCTGGTACGCCACCGTGCTGATCGGCCGCGCCGCGGAACGCTACCTCGTCGCCGGCAAGTCCTGGGGCGAGCAAGGCGCCAAGCGCGCCGTCGCCGACGTCGTCGCCAGCCTCGACCGCGATTCGATCCTGCGCGAAGCGCGCGAAGAAATCCTGGCGCGCCTGCGCAAATAAACCGCACGTGCGACCGCTTCTGTAGGAGCGCGCCTGCGCGCGAAAAGCCAATGGAACGGTGTAGCGGTCAGCTTGGGTTGTTCTGAAACGATCTAGCGGTCATTCCGGGTTGTTCCAGAACGATATAGCGGTCAGTCTGGTTTGTTCCACCCACCCCAATTCGCGCGCAGGCGCGCTCCTACACGAGTTCCTTGAGGGCTTCGGCATCGAACGGCCAGTCCAGTTCCAGCCCGTCGCTGCGGCGCAGCACGGGCACGCGCGCGCCGTAGCGCGCTTCCAGCGCCTCGTCGTCATCGATCCACACGGAGGAGAACTCCGGGAAACGCACGCTGGCGAGCAGGCCAAGTGCCTGGTCGCAGAGGTGGCAGTCGTCGCGCTGGAAGAGTGTGAATGCTTGCATGCGGTGGTGTATGGGGTGGCGGGGCCGTCGGGCGTAGAATAGCCGGCTATTCCCCATAGCCAACCCCACTCCAGCCATGGCAGTCAGCGTTTTCGACCTTTTCAAGATCGGCATCGGCCCGTCTTCGTCGCACACCGTCGGTCCGATGCGCGCAGGCGCGCGCTTTGCCGAGCACTGGCTGGAGGAGAAAGGCGTGCTCGAACGCGTGGCGCGGGTGCGCTGCGAACTGTTCGGTTCGCTGGCGATGACCGGCCGCGGCCACGGCACCGACAAGGCCGTCCTGCTCGGCTTCGAAGGCGAATGGCCCGACCGCGTCGATCCGGACAGCATCCCGGCCACGCTGGAGCGCATCCGCGCCAGCAAGCGCATCCGCATCCTCGGCCGGCACGAGATCGCCTTCGACGAAAAAGCCGACCTGGTCTTCAACAAACGCCAGAAGCTCCCGTTCCACACCAACGGCATGCGCTTCTCCGCGTACGACGCTGCCGGCAACGAGCTGGCCACCCGCGACTATTACTCGGTCGGCGGTGGCTTCGTAGTCAACCCGGACGAGGCGGCGGAAGACCGCATCGTGGCCGATACCAGCGAGCAGCCCTTCCCGTTCTCCACCGGCGACCAGCTGCTGGCGCTGTGCGCCGAACACCAGCTCAGCATCGCCGAGCTGATGATGCACAACGAAAGCATCTGGCGCCCGGAAGCGGAAACGCGCGCCGGCCTGCTGAAGATCTGGAAAGCGATGCAGGATTGCGTGGCACGCGGCCTGCGTTCGCCGGGCGTGCTTCCCGGCGGGCTGAAGGTGAATCGCCGCGCACCGGCCATGGCCGCCGAACTGCGTGGCCAGCCCGAAGCCGCCCTGCGCGATCCGCTGACCATCCTCGACTGGGTGAACCTGTACGCGCTGGCGGTCAACGAAGAGAACGCCGCCGGTGGCAGCGTGGTGACCGCGCCGACCAACGGCGCGGCCGGCATCGTCCCCGCCGTGCTGCACTATTACCGGCATTTCTGCCCGAACGCCTCGGAAGATGGCGTCATCACCTTCCTGCTCACCGCGGGCGCCATCGGTATCCTCTACAAGGAAAACGCCTCGATCTCCGGTGCCGAGGTGGGTTGCCAGGGCGAGGTCGGCGTCGCCTGCTCGATGGCCGCCGGTGGCCTCGCCGCGACACTGGGCGGCAGTGTCACCCAGGTGGAGAACGCCGCCGAGATCGGCATGGAGCACAACCTGGGCCTCACCTGCGATCCGATCGGCGGCCTCGTGCAGATCCCCTGCATCGAGCGCAACGCGATGGGCGCGGTGAAGGCGATCAACGCCAGCCGCATGGCGCTCAAGAGCGACGGCAAGCACCACGTGTCGCTGGACAAGGTCATCGCCACCATGCGCGACACCGGCCGCGACATGAAGGACAAGTACAAGGAAACCTCGCGCGGCGGGTTGGCGGTGAACGTTATCGAGTGCTGAGGGGGCGCCCCGTTTATTTGGCGGGGCAGGCCCTGGGCAGGCGCTCAACCGTCTCGACGCGGACGGGTTCGTCCTGGCCCCACCAGTTGGCCACGGCCGTGTAGCAGATGCGGAGCTTGCCCTTGCGGGTGTCGAAGCGCTGCTTGCTGGTATAGGCAAAGCACGAAACCGAGGCGAGATGCCCCAGTTCGCGCATGGTTATGGCGCAGCGCCGCACCGATTCGACCGGGTCTTCGCCAGGGTACAGGGTGAAGTAAAAACCCTTGGCAGTACGGTCATATGACTCCGAATCGATCTGCCGGCCCTTGTCGCTCCACGGCGTCTCGGCTGCGGCAATGCCGCATACCGATATGGCAGCGAGCCATATGCCGTTGACGACTAGCTTCGATCGCATCCGAACCCCTCTTCCTTACCGCATCGGTCAGTGTATATCGATGTGAAGGTGGTTTGGGCAAGGGGCGTGCGCTGGCTGACACAGGGGCCCCGGGCTGTCATCATCCGGCTCTTGTGCCGCCCTGGGCCGGGGAACCCCCGGTCCGTCCGACCGGAGTCATCATGTCCCATCACCATATTCGCCGCGATGTCGGCGCCTTCGCCCTGATGCTTACCGGCCTGGGCTCGATCATCGGCTCAGGCTGGCTGTTCGGCGCCTGGCATGCCGCCCAGCTTGCCGGCCCCGGCGCCGTCTACGCCTGGATCATCGGCGCCGTCATCATCCTGTTCATCGCCCTCACCTACGCGGAACTGGGCGCGATGTTCCCGGAATCCGGCGGCATGGTGCGCTACGGCCACTATTCGCATGGCTCGCTGGTCGGCTTCATCGCCGGCTGGGCCAACTGGATCGCGATCGTCTCGGTGATCCCGGTCGAAGCCGAGGCTTCGGTCCAGTACATGGCCTCCTGGCCGTGGGAATGGGCCCAGTGGACCAAGGAGCTGTACTACGTCGCGCCGGGCGCCGACCATGGCGAACTGACCCATCCGGGCCTGGCCATCGCCGCCGTCCTGGTCATGGTGTATTTCTTCCTGAACTTCTGGAGCGTGAAGCTGTTCGCCAAGAGCAACACGGCGATCACCGTCTTCAAGCTCGTCGTGCCGGCGGCCACCGGCATCGCGCTGATGTACACCAGCTACAACCCGGGTAACTTCAACATCGGCGCGCATGGCGGCACGCACGCGATCGACATCTCGTCGATCCTCACCGCCGTGGCGATCTCGGGCATCGTCTTCAGCTTCAACGGCTTCCAGAGCCCGGTGAACCTCGCCGGCGAAGCACGCAACCCGGGCCGCAGCGTGCCGTTCGCGGTGATCGGTTCGATCCTGCTGGCCACCGTGGTCTACGTGCTGCTCCAGGTCGCCTTCATCGGCGCGGTGCCGCCCGACCAGCTCGGCAAGGGCTGGGCCGGCCTGCAGTACGCCTCGCCGTTCGCCCAGCTCGCCACGGCGCTGATGATCAACTGGATGGCGATCCTGCTCTATGCCGACGCCTTCGTCAGCCCGAGCGGCACCGGTGCCACCTACACCGCCACCACCGCGCGCATGATCTACGCGATGGAGCGCAACGGGCAGCTGCCGAAGATCTTCGGCCACATCAACCCACGCTTCGGCATCCCGCGTCCGGCGATGTGGCTCAACCTCGTGGTGAGCTTCATCTTCCTGTTCTTCTTCCGCGGCTGGGGCACGCTGGCGGCGGTGATCTCGGTCTCGACGATCATTTCCTACCTCACCGGCCCGGTGAGCGTGATGACCCTGCGTCGCACCGCGCCCGAACTGAAGCGCCCGCTGCGCATCGCCGCCCTGCCGGTCCTCGCCGCGCTGGCCTTCATCTTCGCCACCGAGCTGCTGTACTGGGCGAAGTGGCCGCTCACCGGCGAAATCATCCTGCTGATGGTCGTCGCGTTGCCGATCTACTTCTACTACACCGCCAAGAGCGGCTGGGAAGACTTCCAGCGCCACCTGAAGGGTGCGTGGTGGCTGATCGTCTACCTGCCCGTCATCGCCGCGATCTCGTGGGCCGGCAGCAAGACCTTCGGTGGCCACGATTACATCCCGTATGGCTGGGACCTCGCCCTCGTTGCCGTCTTCGGCACGGTGTTCTACTTCTGGGGCGTCGCTTCCGGCTGGCGCACCCCGATGGTCGAGGCCGCGCGCTTCCACCACGAGGAAGGCGACGGCAGCGAGCCGGTGTTGCCGCCCAGCGCGGATGAAGCCGACCGGGCGACCGGCCGCCACTGACACGAGAAAGGCGCCCACGGGGCGCCTTTTCTTTTGCTGCCAAAGGAAATCCACGGCAATGGAGCAGGACGATATCCCGATGACGGTCACGGTGTCGCTTCGGGCCACGGCCCCGGCTGGTGACCTCGGCAGCCTGGCGATGGCCTTATCCCTGCCCGCTTCCGCCCAGTGGCAGGCTGGAGAAGCCCGGACGACGCCGCGCGGAACGCCGCTGGAGGGCATCCGCACCGAGTCGTACATCGCCCTGAAGATCTTGCCGACCGAACGCGCCTGGCTCTCCGACGCGATCGGTCGATGCCTGGACATGCTGGAACCGCATCGGCAGCGCCTCGACGAATTCCGTGCCAACGGCGTGGATCTCGAACTCTTCGTTGGATGGTTCCTTGAACGCAGCGGCGGCGAATCGCTGAGACCGGCAATGATGCAACGATTGGCCGACCTCGGCCTCTCGCTATCGCTCGATATCTATCCGGCCGTGCCCGCGTAGCGACGGCTACGCTACGCCCCCGGAAACGAAAACAGGCCGCTGCATGGCGGCCCGTCGTCATCGCGATCCGCCGGATCGCCTACAGACTACTTCGCAGCAGGCGTATCAGCTGCCTCGGCGGTCTGCGCGGCGACAATCGCCTTCTGCATTTCCTCGCGCGACAGCGAGCCGTCCTTGTTGATGTCGAGCGCATCGAAGTAGGTCGCGATGGCGGGGACGGCGGCGGCTTCCGCCTTGCTGATCTTGCCGTCCTTGTTCGTGTCCAGTTCGTTGAATGCACCGTCGACCGACTGCGCCTGGCGGTCGAAGCGAGCGGTCTGGAACGCCGCGTATTCGGCCTTGTCGATCTTGCCGTCGTGATTGGTATCCATGGCGGCGAAATTCCTGTCGATGGTCGCCTGGCGCGGATCCGTGGTGGCGGCACCGGCGGCTACGGGAATGGCCAGCGAGGCCGCGAAAAGCATGCTCTTGAACATCGGTTCACCTCATTCGGAAACGTTGGAGATCACGGGGCTTGCATCACGCAGCCTTGTGTCAGCGGCAGCGATAGACGTTGCCGTAGTCGTCCCGGCACTCGTCCGGGCGGTTGTCTTTCTTCGCGTTCGCGACCGCGGCGATGATGCCGACGACCACCGCGGTGCCGACGACACCCGCGACCACGCCGTCGCGCTTCGCGTCGCTACGACGCTTGCGCTCGCGGTCGCGCTCCCACTGGTCGTGGTCGCGCTGCTGGCGGTCGGAACGCCAGCCGTCGTGGTGGTCGGCCCAGCGCTGCGCGCTGGCGACGCCCGGGTATGCCACGAGGCAGCACTGGGCCAGTGCGGCCGCCAGCATCAATGATCGACCTGTCGTGTTGAACATCGTGCACACTCCTCTAGCCATGGCGGGGTATGCGTAAGGGAACATGGGTGAGGTTGCGCCAACATGGCGTCTGCCACCGACAGCGGCAGGCCGCGGTGGTCGGCTCGAAACGCCTGCAAGGCCCGCCAGGGTGCGGCGCAACGTTGGCGCAATGCATGCCGTGCAGGGTTGCGGCTATGCTGGGGCAGGAGCCAAATTGATGAGAATCTTGCTGGTCGAGGACGAGGTCGAATTCGCCGGCGCCATGCGCGGCGTGCTCGAGCGCGAGCAATTCATCGTCGACTGGGTCGATAGCGTGGCGCTCGCCAGCGAAGCGATCCGCGCGCGTGCACACCAGCTGGTGCTCCTGGACCGCACGCTTCCCGACGGCGACGGCCTCGGCCTGATCCCCGTGCTACGCGCCCACTGCCCGGGCGTAGCCATCATCGTGTTGAGCGCGCGCGGTGAACTGACCGACCGCGTCGCCGGCCTCGATACCGGTGCCGACGACTACCTGGTCAAGCCGTTCGAGCTGGAAGAGCTGTTCGCCCGCATCCGCGCGATACAACGCCGGCCCAACGAACTGGCCGCCGACGAAGTCACCGTGGGACATCTCGTCTTCGACCTCGCCCACGGCGAGGCCAGCATCCGTGGCCAGCGCCTGGACCTGCCGCGTCGCGAGATCCGCGTCCTGGCCGCCCTGCTCCGCCGACGCGGCCGCACCGTGCTGCGCGAATCGCTGGAGGAGGCCGTTTATGGTTTCGACGACGAGATCCAGTCCAACAGCCTGGACTCGCATGTGTCGCGCCTGCGCCGCAAGCTCGCCGACGCCGAGGCAGGGGTCGAGATCCACGTTATCCGCGGGGTCGGCTATCTGTTGAAGGCGACGCCATGAGCCGGCGCCCGTTCTCGCTGAAGACGCGCCTCATCGTCCAGCCGCTCATCCTGCAGTTCCTCACCCTGGTGGCCTCGGCCGGCGTGCTGGTACTGCTGATCCTGCATTCGAGCGTGAATGGCATGTATGCCGACGACGTGCTCGTGCACGTGGCGGCGAAGGCCATCGTCCGCGACGCGCAAGGACACGCCGTCGTCCGCGAGACGCCCGCACTGGACGAGCTGCGCAAGGACTCCACCGACCTGTGGTTCGCCGCGAAACTGGACGACGGATCGTACGTCACCTACGGCACGGTACCCGACGCACTTCGCCCCCTACTGCCCCACCTCGATGCCTTCACGTCCGCGGATTTCCGCGGCAAGTCGGCGCCCTACACGACGTCCGCCGTCGTCCGGCACGCGACAGGGCCGGCCGGCAACATGATGATCGCCGCGCACGGCATCGTGCGGCCGCTCACGCTGCTGATCGCGCTCGCATCCAACCTCATCGCCGTTCCGCTGTTCCTCGCCCTCGCGCTGGTTTCCATCGTCGCGACACCGTGGATCGTCCGTCGCGCACTGGCAGGCGTCGTACGCACGGCGCGCGAGGCCGAGAACATCAAGGTGGGAAGCCAGGGCATCCGCCTGCCGGAAGACCAGCTGCCGCGGGAGATCACGCCACTGGTTCGCGCGGTGAACGATGCGCTCGGCCGACTCGACGACGGCCATGAGCAACAACGCCGGTTCATCGCCTCCGCCGCGCATGAACTGCGCACGCCCATCGCCATCCTGCGGATGAAGGTCGAAGCAAGCAGCGATCCCGCCTTGCGCGGCCTTGCGGCGGATGTGTCGCGCCTGTCCACGCTATCCGAACAGCTGCTCGACCTGCATCGGCTCGAGAACGGTGCGCCGTTCGAAGCGATCGATCCCGCCGCCATCGCCCGTCGTGTCGCCGCCGACCTCGCCCCGCTGCTCATCGCCGCGGACAAATCCATCGAAGTCGTGACCCACCGGCCTGCGCCGATCAGCGGCAACGCCGGTGCCATCGAACGCGTGCTCACCAACCTGATCCAGAACGCGGTCGAACACGGCGGCAAGCAGATCACCGTGCGCGTCGAAGGCAGCACGATCGAGGTCGAAGACAACGGCGCGGGCATTCCCGCCGACGAACGCGAGCGGGTGTTCGAAGCTTTCCATCGACTGCGCCCGCGCTCCTCGGGTACCGGCCTGGGCCTTCACCTCGTGCAACAGGTGATGTCACACCACAAGGGCCACGCCAGCATCCTCGATGCCAGCGACGGCGGCACCCTGGTCCGCGTCACCTTTCCGCCGGCGCCCTCGCTCAGAGCCCCAGCACATCCCCCAACAACGCCTGCGCCGTGATCTCCGGACCCGCACCCGGCCCCTGGATAACCAGCGGCGTGGAGTGATAGCGCGTCGTGGTCAGCGCGAACTGGTTGTCGGTCCCCGACAGCCGCGAGGCCGGATGATCCAGGCCCACCTCGACCAGGCCGACGCGTGCACGTCCACGCTGGTTCAGCCGGGCGAGGTAACGCAGCACCTTGCCGTTGGCCTTCGCCTGAGCGTGGCGCCGTGCCAGCGGCTCGTCGAGCTCTTCGAGGCGATCGAGGAACACCTTGGTCTCGACACCGCGCAGGGATTCGGGCACGAGGCTCTCGACTTCCACCTCGTCGCTACCCAGGGCGAAGCCGGCATGGCGCGCGATGATCAACAGCTTGCGCGCAACGTCCTCGCCTGACAGATCCGAACGCGGATCGGGCTCGGTGAAACCGAGACGGCGTGCATCGCGCAATAGTGCCGAGAACGGCTGTGAGCCATCGTACTGGTTGAACAACCACGACAGCGAACCGGAAAACACGCCCTCGAGGGTGAGCAGGCTGTCGCCGCAGCGACGCAGGCGGCGCAGGGTGGACAGCACCGGCAGGCCCGCGCCGACGGTCGCGGCATCGCCATAGACCGCGCCGCTGGACGACGCCGCCTGCAGCGCACGCCAGCCCTGCAGGTGGCCGCCAGCCAGCGCCTTGTTCGCGGTGACCACGTGGTAACCCCGGGTCAGCCAGTCCGCATGGCGAGTGGCTTCGATGGCACAAGCGGTCGCGTCGATCACCACCTTGCGCGCCGCACCCGTGGCGTCGAGCGCCGCGAGTAACGGCGCGTTGTCGCGGCCATCGCGTGCGCGGGTCAGCGCGTCGGCGACGTCGCCCGGGCGCAGGCCGTCGGCGAAGACGTGCTGGCGGCGCGAATTGGCCGCGCCTACGAGGCGCAGCGAGTCAGCCGCGGGTGTGGCCAGCAAGGTCAGGAGCGCCCGGCCGACCACGCCGGTGCCCAACAGCACGACGGCGGTACGCGGTGCCTGCGCAGCGAGGGGTGACACCGCCACGGCGCTCATGCGCCGACCTTGCGTTTCGACGAAGCCTTGGTGACCGCCACGGCACGCGTCAGGCCCGCTTCCAGGTCGTCGATCAGGTCGTCGCCGTCTTCGATACCGATCGACAGGCGCAGCAGGTTGTCGGCGATGCCGGCCGTCCGACGTGCTTCCGGCGCCATCGCCGCATGGGTCATCGTGGCCGGGTGCGCCACCAGGCTTTCCACGCCGCCCAGCGACTCGGCAAGCGAGAAGTACTGCAGCCCGTCGACGAACGCTTCGATCGCGGCATCGCCACCGGCAAGCTCGAAACTCAGCATCGCGCCGAAGCCCTTCTGCTGGCGCTGCGCCAGTGCATGGCCCGGGTGCGAGGCCAGCCCCGGGTAGTAGATCCGCTCAACGGCTTCGTGTCCTTCGAGGCGGTCGGCGACGCGACGTGCATTCTCTTCATGGGCGCGCAGGCGGACGGCGAGCGTACGCACGCCGCGCAGGGTGAGGAAGCTGTCGAACGGCGAGCCGGTCTGGCCGTTGCAGTTGCCCCACCACTTCAGCTGCTCGGCCACGGCCGGATCGGCAGCGATCACCGCACCACCGACCACGTCGCTGTGGCCATTGATGTACTTGGTGGTGGAATGCAGCACCACGTCGGCGCCGAGCTTCAGCGGCTGCTGCAAGGCCGGCGACAGGAAGGTGTTGTCGACCAGCACCAGCGCGCCGACGGCATGCGCTGCCTGGGCCACGTGGCGCACGTCGGTGATACGCAGCAGCGGGTTCGACGGCGTTTCGATCCAGACCAGGGCCGGCTTCGCGGCCAGGCCATCGGCCAGCGCGGTGGGATCGTTGAAGTTGACGAAGCGGACGCTGAAGCGGCCCTTCTTCGCCCATGCATCGAGCAGGCGCCAGGTCCCGCCATAGCAATCGTGCGAAGCGATCACGAGGCCACCCGCGGGGACCAGCTCGAGCGCAAGCGCGACCGCGGACATACCGGTGTTGGTGACCACGGCACCGGCGCCTTCTTCCAGCTCGGTCAGCGCTTCGGCGAGCAGGTCGCGGGTCGGGTTGCCACTGCGCGAGTAGTCGTAGGCGCGCTTGCGACCGAATCCTTCGAAGGCATAGTTGGTGGACAGGTGCAGCGGCGGCACGACGGCGCCATGCTGGGTGTCGGATTCAATGCCGGCGCGAACGGCGCGGGTACACAGGCGGGTTTCACGAGTCATGGTTAGCGGTCTCCGCGACAGTCGTTGAGTGCGTGACGCAGCACGGGGGCGAGCTGCACGGTTTCTTTGAGGAAGGCGTCGTGGCCATACGGCGAATCCACGACTTCGAGGGTGGCGGTACCGCCGATGCGACGCTGCAATTCGCACAGGTCGGACAGCGGCACGAGACGGTCGGACGGGAAGCCGACCAGGGTGGTCGGTGCGTGGACACGCTCCGGGGCGATGTCGTGCAGGTCGATCGATTCGGACAGCGCGAGGAAACGCAGCGGATCGAAGCGCTCGACGAAACGGCGGCCTGCGTGCTCCAGGTAATCCTCCACCGGAAAATAGAAGCGGCCATCGCGCAGTTCCGGGCCGGCGGCGAAGCGACGGGAGAATTCCTCGCTGCCGCGGTAGGTGGTCATCGCCAGCTGGCGAGCCAGCGCCAGCGCTTCGTCGGTGCGGCCCGACTCGATGCCAAGCCGGACGATGCCGCGCTGCACGGAGCGCTGCGCCGTCGACAGCGGGTGCGGACGATGGGCACCGGCGAGCAACACCAGCGCACCGACCTTGTCCGGGTGGTTGGCCGCGAAAGCCAGGCCCGTCATGGCGCCGTACGACGAGCCCACGAAGGCATGCAGGCGACCGATGCCGAGTTCGTCCACCAGCGCGGCAAGCGCCGCGGCCTGGTCCTCGCTGGAGATGGAATCGATGCCTTCGACATCGTCGGGCACCAGCCAGTCGATCGAAAGCACCCGGCAATGCTCCAGGTCGACGGCCGAACCGGGGCCGACCAGCTCCTGCCACCAGCCCTGGCGATCGCGGCCGGCGCAGACGTCGCGGGTGGCCGAGATGCCACCCTGCACGGCGACCGTGGGGGCGTGGGGCGCGCCGCACCAGAGGTAGCGGACATCCACGGCCACCGGCTCGCTGCCGTACTTGGGCAGGAACGACACGCGGCGGGTACCACGCTGCTCGGTGAGATCGGCGGCGCCACGCGGCGCGGTGGCCACGGCCTGTTCGGGGAGGGAGATCACGGTGAGGGGCTCTGCGGGCATGTCCGGGGTTCCAGTCGGGTTCGAGCCCTGCGGATACCTGTAGCCGGACTGCCCTGCACGGCGACGCGAAGAAACGCGACCGGCACGGACATTCCCATCTATCGGCTTGCGTGGCGAACCACGCACCGCAGGAGTTGGCACCGTCGCGGAAATCCGCAGGTTGCCCCGGCTTCAAAGGGCCTGTCCCTCAGCCGGTCTCGATGAGTGGAATCGACGATACGCGCCGATCCATGGCCTGTCAACAGCCGTATAGACGTCTATACATCTGGATGGCCGTGAGTCGGCCGCTTGCGCGGCCTGGCAGACGCGGCCCATGGCCGCTGCGAACGGTAAATGTAGGATCGCGCCTGCGCGCGACAGTTTCCTTCGAAACATTCAGCGCCCGCGCAGCCAATATTCACGGTTCCAAAGGCCGCGCCATCGACCGACTCACAGGCCGCGCCAGCGGCCGCCTGACATTCGCCCGGACAAAGCGACGAATCCACGTCCCCGCAGTTAACATCACCCCCATGACCACCTACGACACCCTCAGCGCCGGCATCGGCCAGACTCCCCTGTTGCGCCTGCGCCGGGCCTCGGAGGCCACGGGCTGCGAGATCCTGGCCAAGGCCGAATTCCTCAACCCTGGCGGCTCGGTGAAGGACCGCACGGCACTGGGCCTGCTGGACGACGCGGAGCGGCTGGGCCTGCTCCGGCCCGGGGCCACCCTGGTCGAGGGCACGGCGGGCAACACCGGCATCGGCCTGGCCCTGCTGGGCAACAGCCGGGGCTATTGCTCGCTCATCGTCATGCCGGACACCCAGAGCCGCGAAAAGATCGATGCCCTGCGTGCCGCCGGGGCGGACGTCCGCCTGGTGCCAGCCGGGCCCTGGACCGACCCCAACCACTACGCCGCCACCGCCCGCCGCCTCGCCGCCGAGATGAACGAACGCGAGCCCGGCAGCGCCTGGTTCGCCAACCAGTTCGACAACCTGGCCAACCGCGAGTGGCACGAAGCCCACACCGGCGTGGAAATCTGGGAACAGACCGGTGGCAGGGTCGACGGCTTCGCCTGCGCCTCGGGCACCGGCGGCACCATCGCCGGCGTCGGCCGGGCACTGAAGGCCCGTCGTGCAGGCATCCTGGTGGCCCTCGCCGACCCGGCCGGCTCCGCCCTGGCCAGCCACGTCCTCACGGGCGAACTCAAGGCCGAGGGCAGCTCGATCACCGAAGGCATCGGCAACGGCCGGCTCACCGCCAATTTCCTCGACGCCCCGATCGACCTCGCCTGGTCCATCCCGGATACCGAGTCGATCCCCGAAATCCACGACCTGCTCCACCACGAGGGCTACTGCGTCGGCCTTTCCAGCGGCGTGAACATCGCCGGCGCCATCCGCCTCGCCCGCCACCTCGGCCCCGGCCACACGGTGGTGACGGTGCTCTGCGACAGCGGCATGCGCTACCAGGCGAAGCTGTTCAACCCGGGATTCCTGCGCGGAAAGGGGATTCCGGTGCCGGACTGGCTCGCGCGGGCGTTCAGCGGGGACTGAATACCGGAGATGGGAGTTGGGAAGTGGGGCGCAGGGATGGGCGCTGCCGGTCCTCCCTGGGCATGGGCCGGCGCCCCCACTTCCCATCCCCCACCCCCTCTCCTTGCTACAATGCCCGGTTAGCCCCCAGCGACCCTTGCCATGTCCAGCCATCTCACCGAAACCCGCCGCCGGCGCAGCTTCGCCATCGTCAGCCACCCTGACGCGGGCAAGACGACGCTGACCGAAAAGCTGCTGCTGTTCGGTGGCGCGATCCAGATGGCCGGCTCGGTGAAGAGCCGCAAGGCCGCCCGCCACGCGACGTCCGACTGGATGGCGCTGGAAAAGGAGCGCGGCATCTCGGTGACGTCCTCGGTGATGCAGTTCCCGTACAACGGGGCCATCGTGAACCTGCTGGACACCCCGGGCCACGCTGACTTCTCGGAAGACACCTACCGCGTGCTCACGGCGGTCGACTCGGCCCTGATGGTGATCGACTGCGCCAAGGGCGTCGAGGAACGCACCATCAAGCTCATGGAAGTGTGCCGCCTGCGCGACACGCCGATCATGACCTTCATCAACAAGCTCGACCGCGAAGGCCGCTCGCCGATCGACCTGCTCGACGAAGTGGAATCCGTGCTCGGCATCGCCTGCGCACCGGTGACCTGGCCGATCGGCATGGGCTCGCGCCTGAAGGGCGTGTACCACGTGCTGCTCGACGAAGTGCACATCTTCGAGCCGGGCAAGAACTTCACCCGCCAGGATTCGACGATCTTCAAGGGCCTCGACAACCCGGAACTCGCCGCACGCATCGGCGAGGAAGCCCTCGCCGAAGTACGCGACGAACTGGAACTCGTGCTCGGCGCATCCAATCCGTTCGACGTGGAAAGCTACCTCGCCGGCAAGCAGACGCCGGTGTTCTTCGGCTCCGCCGTGAACAACTTCGGCGTCGAACTGCTGCTCGAACACTTCGTCGAACACGCACCCTCGCCGCGCCCGCGCGACACGCTGTCGCGCGAAGTGCTGCCGGCGGAAGAAAAGCTCACCGGCTTCGTGTTCAAGATCCAGGCCAACATGGATCCGGCCCACCGCGACCGCGTCGCCTTCATGCGCATCTGCTCGGGCACCTACACCGCCGGCATGAAGATGCAGCAGACCCGCACCGGGAAGGAAGTCCGCATCGCCAACGCCCTGACCTTCATGGCCAGCGACCGCGAGATCGTCGAACGCGCCTACCCTGGCGATGTGATCGGCCTGCACAACCACGGCACCATCACCATCGGCGACACCTTCACCGAAGGCGAAGGCCTGTCGTTCACCGGCATCCCCAACTTCGCACCCGAACTTTTCCGCCGCGCACGCCTGCGCGACCCGATGAAGATGAAGGCCCTGCAAAAAGGCCTCGCCCAGCTCTCCGAAGAAGGCGCCACCCAGTTCTTCCGGCCGCTGATGTCCAACGACCTTATCCTCGGCGCCGTCGGCGTGCTGCAGTTCGACGTCGTGGCCTACCGCCTCAAGGACGAATACAACGTCGACTCCATCTTCGAACAGGTCGGCGTCGCGACCGCCCGCTGGGTCCACTGCGACGACGCGAAGAAGCTGGAAGAATTCAAGGAGAAGAACGCCGGCAACCTCGCCATCGATGCCGCCGGCGAACTCGTCTACCTCGCCCCCACCCGCGTCAACCTCCAGCTCGCCCAGGAACGCTGGCCCCAGGTCCGCTTCTCCGCCACCCGCGAACACGCCGCCTCCGTCGAAGTCTGACGCCAGGCCTGCGCGCCGCTGTGACGCACCTCTGCGCGGCGCTCGGGCGTGGTCGCAGGACAGCCCTCGGTGCCTACCCTCGCTGCTCAGACAGCGTTCTGGCGTGCGAAAAGGAGGGGCTGCTCCGCAGCCCGTTTCCTATCTGGCCTACGGCCGCGCACCGGGTGCCGGGCGGAGGTTCTTGACTCGGCATCCTGCCTCGGCAAGAACGGCCGGCCATCGTGGCCGGCCCCCTTCGGGCTTCTTCCGCCCGGCCCCCTCGCCGCCACGAACTCGCCTCGAGGGTAGGCACCGAGGGCTGTCTTCAACCTTGACGTGAGCTGGGGTGGAGAGCCGCAGCACCGGCTCCTGTAGGAGCGCGCCCGCGCGCGAACCCTCAGCATGGCTTCGGGCGAATGAGGCTATGGATTGATGCAGGCCAGCGGTTCACCCGACCACATCGTTGTTCATGGCTCATGGAAGCGATGAAACCAGCGCACGTCTCCGACTTGGTTCGAAGGCATTCGGCAAGGACGATGACTCACGCTCCTGCATCACCGCGCTGTTGGCTGTTCGCGCGCAGGCGCGCTCCTACACGAGCCGCCGCTGCGTCGGGGATGCCAACGGCGTCGCTGTCCCACCCAGCTTGCGGCACGGATGAAGAGAGCCCTCGGTGCCTACCCTCGAGGCGAGTTCCGCACAAGCGAGCGCCCGTAGGGCAATAAGTACATGGGCCGCGGCTGCGGCCAACCTTATCGAGCGCGGAGGACCTGTCTGAGCAGCGAGGGTAGGCACCGAGGGCTGTCCTGCGGCCAGGTACGAGCGCCGCGCGGACGACCATCGCGCGCAGGCGCGCTCCTACAGGGCGGCGGTTCGGCCGGAGGCCGTCAGGCATGGCCGCGAAGCGGCAACCGCTGCAGCCGTTACACCGGTGACGGATGCAGGAAGCGGTGGATCGCGTGGACCACCACCGAACCCTCGCCCACGCCCGCCGCCACCCGCTTCACCGAACCCGAACGCACATCCCCCACCGCAAACACACCACGCAACGTCGTCGCATACGGCGACGGCGTCGCATAACCATCCGCATCACGCCCCGTCAGCACGAAACCCTTCTTATCCAGGTCCAGACAACCCTGCAGCCACGCCGTGTTCGGCTCCGCGCCGATCATCACGAACAGGCTCGCCACCTTGCGCCGCTCCTGCACCTCCGTACGCATGCAATACCAACCCACCTCACGCAGGTACGCATCGCCATCCAGGTGATCGATCTCGCAATACGGATGCAACGTGATCCGCGGCGACTGCGCGATGCGCTGCACCAGGTAATCCGACATCGTCGCCGCCAGCCCCTCGCCACGCACCAGGATATGCACGTGCGACGCCGTGCGCGCCAGGAACACCGCCGCCTGGCCGGCGCTATTGCCGCCGCCGACCACCACCACTTCCTCACCCGCGCACAGCGTGGCCTCCATCGCCGTGGCGGCGTACTGGATGCCCTGCCCTTCGAAACGCTCGTAATCCACCTGGGCCAGCTTGCGATAGCGGGCACCGGTGGCGATCACCACCGAACGCGCCGTCACCGTCGTATCGTTATCCAGGTGCAAACGATACGGATGGCTGCCGCAATCCATGCTGCGCACTTCACGGGCGATCGCCATGTGCGCGCCGAACTTCATCGCCTGCACCTGCGCACGCCCCGCCAGCGCCTGGCCGGAAATGCCGGTCGGGAAGCCAAGGTAGTTTTCGATCTTCGAACTGGTACCGGCCTGGCCACCCGGGGCCAGCGCTTCCAGCACCACGGTGTCCAGGCCTTCCGACGCCGCATACACCGCGGCGGCGAGGCCGGCCGGACCGGCGCCGATCACCGCCACGTCGTAGACGTGCTCGCTGTCCAGCTCGATCGTGATGCCCAACTCGTCGGCGAGGTCGGTCGTGGTCGGGCAACGCAACACGCGGCGATCCGGCAGGATCACCACCGGGCATTCGTCCGGCTGCAGGCCGAAGCCTTCGATCAGGTGCCGCGCGTCTTCATCGATGTCGGTGTCGAGCAACTTGTGCGGGTAGCCATTGCGGATCAGGAAGCTGCGCAGGCGAACCGTATCGGCCGCATGCGCGGAGCCGGCCAGCCACACACCGCCCTGCCCGCTCTGGATCAGGCCGACCCGGCGCAGGATGAAGGCGCGCATGATGATCTCGCCGATGTCCGGCTCACCCGCTACCAGCCGACGGAAATGCGCCGGGTCGACCCGGACGATCCGTGCGTCGCTACCCGTGCGGCCATTGACCATCGTCTGGCGGCCACTGAACAGGTCCACCTCGCCGGTGAACTGGTGCCGGCCATGCACGACCACGATCTGCGGCTGGCCGTCCTTGTCCAGGTCATAGACCTCGATGGTGCCGTCCAGCACGAAGAAATAGTCGACCCGGCGCTGGCCGCGCTGGAACAGCATCGTGCCCTTCGGCACCTGCTCCTCCACCCCGTAATGGGCGACCCGGGCGGCCATGTCGTCGTCAAGCCGCGGGAAGGTCTGCGCCGTCCGGTTCATCGGGCTCGACGGATCGTTGTCTTGCGGCTTCGACATCGGCACTCCGCTGTATTCGGGGGTCAATGGGGCCGGTTCGCCCCGAGGCAGGGACGATACCGTGGCGCGACGGCATGATCTTGTATCGGTGCACCATCATGCCTGCGTAGACTTGCCTGCGCATCCGCCAACCGACCGAGCCCATGACGACGACAGATACCGTTGCACCCCTGCCCGAGCCCGTCACCCCACTCGCGCTGCGCATCCTGCGTTCGCCGGTCGGCCGCATCGTGGCCTTCGCCGTGCTGGCCGCGGCCATCGGCTTCACCGTCAACCGGGTCTGGTTGGCGCTGGGCCTGCCGCACGGCCAGATCGCCTTCGGCGACACCACCTTCCTGCTCGAGGCCTCGCGCCTGCTGCCGGTGGTCCTGGCCTACTGGCTGGTCGTTCGCGCCATCGAAAACCGAAGGATGGACGAGCTGGCCCCGCGCAAGTTCGTCCCCCACGTCCTGGTCGGCCTGCTCGGCGGCTTCGCGCTGTTCTCGCTGGTGGTCGGCGCGCTCTGGGCGTTGGGTGCCTATACGGTGGCTGGCACGAATGCGGACGTACCCTGGAAGGGCCTGGTCCTGGTGCTCGGCGTCGGCGCCGGCGTGGGCGAGGAAATCATCAGCCGCGGGGTGCTGTTCCGGATCGTCGAGGAGGGCCTGGGCACCTGGATCTCCCTGCTGCTGTCCGCCGCGTTCTTCGGCTTCATGCACATCTGGAACCCGCATGCGACCGCCTGGAGCGCCATGGCCATCGCCCTCGAGGCCGGCCTGCTGTTCGGGCTGATCTATAACGTGACCCGCTCGCTGTGGATCTGCATGGGCGTCCACGCCGCCTGGAACGTCGCCCAGGGCCCGTTCTACGGGATCCCGGTTTCCGGCTTCGAGCTCAAGGGCTGGCTCGCCTCGCGCCTGCAGGGGCCGGACTGGCTCACCGGCGGCGAATTCGGTGCCGAGGCCTCGGTGGTCGCGCTGTGCATCTGTTCGACCCTGACAGCCGTATTACTCGCCGTCGCCATCCGCCGGGGGACGCTGGTCGCGCCGTTCTGGCGCCGCCGGGCCATTAAGGCCGGCTAGCCAGCTGCCGATAATGTGCCGTCGGCCATGGAAGGCCGACACGGATTCGTTGTACTACCTAGGGCTGCCACGCCCGCCCCCGCCCACTACCGGTCAGCGCATGTCTTCTACCGAAAAGCAGCACCACTGGCTCGCAGACCAACCCCTGCAGCGCAAGATCATCCTCGCCATTGGCGCCCTGCTGTTCCTGTTCGTGGCGGCCTGCGTCGCCAACCTGGTCTCGCTGGGCCGGGAAACGGAGACCCGGGCCTGGTCCGAACACACCTACGTGGTGCTGCTGACCCTGGGCGAGGTGGGCGCCGACGCGCAGCAGCGCCAGGTCGCCGCGCGCGGCTTCATGCTGAACCAGTCGGACAACGAGTACGCGGATTTCGAGAGCGCCGACCGTGCACTGGTCAACAGCCTGGCGAGCCTGCGCCGGCTCACGGCGGACAATCCCCTGCAGCAGTCGCGCATCGACCGCCTGCAGGACATGCTCGATCGATGGAAGGTCGAGGCGCTGAAGAATGGCCTGGAACCCATGCGCGCGATCGGCTCGTCCGTGACCGCCGAAGGCGCCGAAGCGCGCGACGGGATCCGCCGCGACTACTTCGCCCGCCGCACGGTGCTAATGGCCGAGATCCAGAAGCTGGTCGCCGAGATGTCGGCGACCGAGCGCGTGCTGCTCACCGAACGCAACGCCGCGCTCGATACCACGCTGTCGACCACCCGCGCCATCGACATCCTGTCGCTGGTGCTGTGCCTCGTGGTCGGTGCGCTGGTGATCGCGATGACCTTCCGCCTGATCACGCGCCCGCTGGTGCGCATGACCGAGCTGATGACCCGCCTGGCCAACCACGACCACGGCATCGAAGTGCGCCAGCTGAAGCGCCGCGATGAAATCGGCGAGATCGCCCGCGCGCTGCAGGTGTTCAAGGAGATGTCGATCGAGACGGCCGGGCAGACCTGGCTGAAGTCCAGCGTCTCCCACGTGTCCAATCGCCTGCAGGGCTGCGAGACCTACCGCGACTTCGCCGACGTGCTGGTGACCGAGCTGGTCACCACGCTGCAAGCCGGCGTCGGCGTGTTCTACCTGTTCCGCGAAGACATCGGCCGGCTCGAGCTGGCCGGCAGCCACGGCTTCCGCCAGCGCCGCCACGTCACCAGCGAATACGCGCTGGGTGAAGGCCTGGTCGGACAGGCCGCCGCCAATCGCCAGACGATCGTCCTGCAGGACGTGCCGGACGACTACACGCGGATCCACTCCGGCACCGGCGAAGCCTCGCCGCGCAGCATCACCGTGGTGCCCGTGCAGTCGCGCGACGCCCTGCTCGGCGTGATCGAGATCGCCAGCTTCAGCCAGCTCACCTCGCTGCAGGAACGCCTGCTCGACGAGCTCGTGCCGATCGTCGCCTTGTCGCTGGAAAACCTCTCCCGCGCGCTCAGCACCCGCGACCTGCTCGACAAGACCCAGAGCCAGGCCGACGAGCTGCGCGCCTCCGAGGAAGCGCTACGCGGCCAGCAGGACGCCCTCCAGGCCACCAACAGCGAGCTGCACGCGAAAACCGCCGAACTGCAGGAGCAGTCGCAACGCCTGATCGCGTCGGAGGAAGAGCTGCGCGTCCAGACCGAGGAACTGCACGCGTCGAACGAAGAATTGCGCGAGAAGGGCGTCACCCTCAACCAGCAGAAGGACGCCCTCGAGGCGCTGCAGGAAGAGACCCAGGAAAAGGCCGAGGAACTCGCCCGCGCCAGCCAGTACAAGTCCGAGTTCCTGGCCAACATGTCGCATGAACTGCGCACGCCGCTGAACAGCCTGCTGATCCTGTCGCGCAGCCTGGCCGACAACGACGAAGAGAACCTGACCGGCGAACAGGTCGAGTCCGCGCGGATCATCCACGATGCCGGTTCCAACCTGCTGCGCCTGATCAACGACATCCTCGACCTGTCCAAGGTCGAAGCCGGCAAGATGGAGTTGATGACTGACGACTTCGCGCTGGCCGACCTGTCGCGCACGCTGCGCCGCACGTTCAACCACGTGGCGCAGGAAAAGAAACTCGCGTTCGAGATCACGGTGGAAGACGGCCTGCCGGCCACGATCAACACCGACGCAGGCAAGCTCGAGCAGGTGGTCAACAACCTGCTGAGCAACGCCTTCAAGTTCACCGCGAACGGTAGCGTGCGCGCCCGCATCGGCCGTCCGGCGGCGGGGACCACCCTGCCCGCCGGCCTGGACGCGGCCCACGCCATCGCCATCGCGGTCACCGACTCGGGCATCGGCATCGCCCCCGACAAGTTCCAGCGCGTGTTCCACGCCTTCGAACAGGTCGACGCGAGCACCAGCCGCCAGTACGGCGGCACCGGCCTGGGCCTCGCCATTTCCCGCCGCATCGCCATGCTGCTGGGCGGCGACATCGTGCTGGACAGCGAAGTGGGCCGTGGCAGCACGTTCACCCTGTTCCTTCCCGAGGTTGCGCCGGACACCGGCCAGCGCGCCGTGGCCGTGCCGCTGGAACAGGCCGCCGCCGAAGCGACGCTGCCGCTGTCGCCCGGCCTGCTCGCCGAATCCATCGACGACGACCGCCGGGCGATCGGTCCGGGCGACACCATCATCCTCGTGGTGGAGGACGACCCGGCGTTCGCACGCATCCTCGCCGACATGATCCATCGCAAGGGCCACCGCGTGCTCGCGGCGGCCGACGGCGAGACCGGCCTCGCGCTGGCCCGCCAGTACCGCCCCACCGGCATCCTGCTCGACGTGATGCTGCCGGGCATGGATGGCTGGACGGTGATCGAGCGGCTGAAGGGCGACGTCGCCACGCGGCATATCCCGGTGCACTTCATCTCGGCCACCGACGACGCCACCCGCGGCCTCGAGCTGGGCGCGGTGGGCTTCCTGACCAAGCCGGTCAGCCGCGAATCGATCGGCACGGCATTCGACCGCCTGCTCCACTTCGCCGAAGGCCGCACGCGCCACCTGCTGGTGGTCGACGACGACAGCAGCGCCCGCGCCGCCGTGCGCACGCTGCTGAAAGACGACAACGTGGTGATCGAGGAAGCCGCCAGTGGCGAGGAAGCCCTGGCGAAGACCAACGACACCGCCTACGACTGCATCGTGCTCGACCTCGGCCTGCCCGGCATGTCCGGCATGGAATTCCTCGAGCGGCTGTCGCAGTCCGGGCATACCCCGCCGGTGGTGGTGTATTCCGGCCGCGACCTCTCCCGCGAGGAGAGCATGAAGATCCGCCAGTACACCGACAGCATCGTAGTGAAGGGGGCCCGCTCGCCCGACCGCCTGCTCGACGAAGTCAGCCTGTTCCTGCACTCCATCCGCCACGGTGGCAGCGTGCCGGCGAGCGAGAAGCCGACCGCGGCCACCGGCGTCGACGAAGCCGGCTTGCGCGGCCGCCGCGTACTGCTGGTCGACGACGACATGCGCAACCTGTTCGCCCTGTCGAAGGTGCTGCGCGGCAAGGGCGTCGACGTGGTGATGGCGCAGGATGGGCAGAAGGCCCTCGACGCGCTGGACAAGGATCCCGCGCTGGAACTGGTCCTGATGGACATCATGATGCCGGTGATGGACGGCTACGACACCATGCGCGCGATCCGTGCGAAGCCGGCGGTGGCGAAGGTGCCGATCATCGCGCTGACCGCGAAGGCGATGCGTGGCGACCGCGAGAAGTGCCTGGAAGCGGGCGCGAACGATTACCTGTCCAAGCCGATCGACGTCGACCGCCTGCTGTCGATGATCCGCGTGTGGCTGCCGGCAAGGAACTGAGGTGGACGTCGAGGACATCGAAATCGAGCTGTTCGTGCGCGCCATGCAGTTGCGCCACGGCCACGACTTCAGCGAATACGCACCGGCGTCGCTGAAGCGTCGCGTGCAGCAGCTCGTACGCACTCACGACACCGGGACGATCAGCGAGCTGAATCGCCGCGTCCTGCACGAGCCGGGCTTCGATACCCGCGTGATCGAAGGCCTGTCGGTGCCGGTGTCTGAGATGTTCCGCGACCCGCCGGTGTTCCGCGCGCTGCGCGACAAGGTGCTGCCCGTGCTGGCCTCGTACCCCGAGATCAACATCTGGCAGGCGGGCTGCGCGCACGGGCAGGAAGTGTATTCGCTGGCGATCCTGCTCGAGGAAGCCGGCCTGTACGAACGCAGCCGGATCTACGCGACCGACTTCAACGATGCCGCGCTCGCCGTCGCCGGCGAAGGCATCTACGCCACCCGCGACGCCCGCGACTGGTCGCGCAATTACATTGAGGGAGGCGGCCAGAAGTCGCTCAGCGACTACTACAGCGCGCGCTACGACTTCATCAAGCTGGACCAGCGGCTGCGCCGCAACGTCACCTTCTTCAACCACAACCTGGTGACCGACGAAGTGTTCTGCGAGGCGCACCTGATCCTCTGCCGGAACGTGCTGATCTACTTCAACAACAGCTTGCAGGACCGCACGCTCGGCCTGTTCCGCTCCAGCCTGGTCCGCGGCGGTTTCCTCTGCCTGGGTACGCGCGAGAACATCGATTTCTCCCCGGCCGCCGCCAGCTTCACCGACGTCGACCAGGGCTTGCGCATCTACCAGGCCGGCGGCGCCGGTGCGAGGGCGCTCGCGCGATGAGCCGGCGCGTGGCCATCGCGATGGGCTGCAGCGCGGGCGGGCTTGCCGCGCTCCAGCACGTGCTGCCGGCGCTGGACCCGCGCCTTGCCGTGCCCATCGTGGTGTGCTGCCACACCGGCTCGTCCGACGTGTCGCTGCTGGTGGAACTGCTGGCACGGCATTCCGCGCTACCCGTCGCCGAGGCCGCCGAACGCGCACCGGCCGACCCGGGCGTGGTCCATGTCGCGCCCAGCGGCTACCACCTGCTGGTCGAGCCGCATGCGCACTTCTCCCTCAGCGTGGATGCGAAGGTCGCCTACGCGCGGCCCTCGATCGACGTACTCTTCGAAACCGCGGCCGGTGCCTGGAAAGACGGCCTGGTGGCGGTGCTGATGACCGGTGCCAATTCGGATGGCGCCAAAGGCCTGCTCGCCGTCCGTCGCGCCGGTGGTTACGCCATCGTGCAGGACCCCGCCAACGCCGAATCCGACGTGATGCCACGCGCTGGCCTCGACATCGCAGGTGCAGACGCCTGCCTTCCGCTCGATGCCATCGCGCAACGACTCAACGAACTTTGCCTGACATGACCCCGATACGACCCAAGATCCTCGTCGTCGACGACACCCCCGCCAACCTCGTCGCCATGCGTCGCCTGCTCGCACGCACCGAGGCGGACATCTTCGAGGCGACCAACGGCAACGATGCCCTCGCGCTGTGCCTCGACCATCAGTTCGCGCTGGTGCTGCTCGACGTGAACATGCCGGTGATGGATGGCTTCGAGGTCGCCGAGATCATCTCGGAGACCGAGCACCTGCGCGAGACGCCGATCATCTTCGTCACGGCCGCCTACGCCGACGATATCAATCGCATGCGCGGTTACACGGCCGGCGCGGTGGATTACATCGCCAAGCCGATCGACGACGTGATCCTGCAGTCGAAGGTGAAGATCTTCCTCGAGCTGTACCGCGCCCGTGCGTTGCTCCAGAACGCGCTGGACGAGCTCTCGTTGCGCAACCAGCAGCTCACCACCGAGGTCGCCGAGCGCACCCGGATGGAACAGCTGGTGCGCCACCAGGCCACGCACGATGCGCTCACCGGCCTGCCCAACCGCGTGCTGTTCCGCGAGCGGCTCGAAGCCGCGCTGGCGGCCGGTAACGCGGGCGGTGCGTCGTTCGCCCTCGCCTACATCGACATCGACGGGTTCAAGGGCGTGAACGATGGCCACGGCCATGCCGCGGGCGACGAGCTGCTGAAGGCGATCGCCGCCCGCGTCGACGCACGCACGCGCGGCAGCGACACCGTCGCCCGCCTCGGCGGCGACGAGTTCGCCGTGCTGCTGCACGACGCCACCGATGGTCCCGCCGCCCTGGTCCGCTGCCAGGCGCTCTGCGACGCGATCGCCGAGCCCTATACGCTGACCGTCGCCGACCTGCGCATTCCCGCGAAGATCGGCGCCAGCATCGGCGTGACGATGTACCAGCCGGGCGACATCTACGACCGCCTGGTGTCGACGGCGGACGAGGCGATGTACGAGGCCAAGCGCGGCGGCAAGAACCGCTGCGTGCTGCGCTGAGGCAGGATCGTCCGCGCGCGATTCACGCCGTTGGCATGCTGCTGGACCCCAGGAAGGCGTCCAGTACCGCCCCGCGGTACCTCTGCCGGTGCAGCAACACCGAAAGTGTACGACGCAGGTCGAGGAACGGCGTCGGCAACACCGCCAGCCGCCCCGTCGCAACCGCATCGGCAACCGCGACCTCGGGCAGGCAGGCGATACCCAGCCCGGCGATCACCGCCTGCTTGATCGCCTCGGACTGATCCAGCTCCAGCACCGTGCGTCCCCCGGGTAACTCCGCCAGCGCCCGCTCGCTCAGCGCTCGCGTGGCCGAACCACGCTCGCGAAGCACCCAGCGTTCGCCGGCGAAGTCCGCCCGCCTGAGGCGCTTGCGTGCGGTGAGCGGATGCCCGGGCCGTGCACAGACCACCAGCCGATCCTCGCGCCATGGCCGTGCTTCGATGGCCGCGTGCGCGACGGGGCCCTCCACGCAACCGATGTCGACATCGTGGTCGAGCACGCACTGGGCGATGCGATCGGTATTGGCGACGGTGAGGCGCAAGGCTACCGAGGGGTGGTTGTCGACGAAAGGCCCGACGAGGTCACCCACGAGGTAGTTGCCGACCGTGTTGCTCGCACCCACGCGCAGCTCGCCGGCAAGCGCCGTGACCTCGCCCGAGGCCGTGCGTGCGAATTCGGCATGGCGCTCCACCAGCTCGCGGGCCAGGGGCAGCAGGTTGCGGCCGCGGTCGTTGAGTCGCAGGCGGCCGCGCTCGCGATCGAACAGCGGCTCGCCGATCTGTCGTTCCAGTTCGCCCAGCGCCATCGAGGCCGCCGGCTGGCTCAGGTGCAGCCGTTCACTGGCCGCGCGGACACTGCCCGTGGTGGCGATGTCGACGAAAACCTCGAGCTGGCGGGGACTGAACGAGTGCATAAGTGAAATTTATACACCCGATCAATCATCTTCAATATGCTTATCGATAGCGAGCATCGACAATAGCCCGGTCGTTCGCACAGGCCCTCCCAGTGTCTACCGTTGCCGCTGCCCCCTCCCCGAGTCTTCGCTCCTGCCAGGCATCCTCCTCGCGCTGGCCGTGGCCGCCGTTGCCTTTGGCCTCGGCCACCTGATGCCACTGGTGGGCGGCGCCGTCTGCGGGATCGTCCTCGGCATCCTCGTTCGCCACTTCGCCGCGCCGTCAGCGCGCTTCCAGCCCGGCATCCGCTTCGCCGGCAAGCAGGTGCTGCAGTGGTCGATCATCGCGCTCGGCTTCGGCCTCAGCCTCGACCAGGTGGCAAAGACGGGCATGGAATCGCTCTCGGTCACCCTCGCCACGGTGGCCGCGGCCGGCCTCGCCGCATGGATCCTTGGCCGCGTGCTGCGCGTGCACGACAAGCTGAAGCTGCTGATCGGCGTGGGCACGGCGATCTGCGGTGGCTCGGCCATCGCCGCCATCGTGCCGATCATCAAGCCCGACGAGCACGACACCGCCTTCGCGATCTCCACCATCTTCCTGTTCAACCTCGTGGCGGTGTTGCTGTTCCCGTTGCTCGGCCACGCCATGGGCCTGTCCGACCTCGGCTTCGGCCTGTGGGCCGGCACCGCGATCAACGACACCTCGTCGGTGGTCGCCGCGGGTTACAGCTACAGCCACGCCGCCGGCGACTTCGCCACCATCGTCAAGCTCACCCGCGCGACGCTGATCATCCCGATCAGCCTCGGCATCGCGTTGATCGTCGCCTGGCGCGAGAAGCGCAGCGGCGCCAGCGACTTCAGCCTCGCGAAGATCTTCCCCTGGTTCATCCTGTGGTTCCTGGTCGCGTCGGGTGTTCGCACCGCAGGGCTGGTCCCGGTGGCGATCCTGCCGGCGATCCACTTCATCGCCGAGTGCCTGATCATCGTCGCACTCACCGCCATCGGCCTTTCCGCCGACCTGCGCCGCATGGCGAAAACCGGGCCGCGCCCGATCCTGCTCGGCCTGGGCGTCTGGGCGGCGGTGGCCACCACCAGCCTGGTGGTCCAGCACCTGATCGGACGGTGGTAGTCGTAGCCTATTTCGCTACGGTTGTAGCAAAATTCGCTACATGACCTCGGTTCTCGACGCCTTGTTCGACGGCCAGCGCCAGAAGGCGCTGGCCTACCTCTATCTCCGTGATGGCGCGCCATCGCACGTACGCGAGATCGCCCGGGCAACCGGCACCCACGCCGGCTCGCTGCACCGCGAACTCGCCCGGCTGGCAGAAGCCGGGCTACTGACCCGCGATGCCCAGGGCAATCAGGTGTTGTATCGCGCGAATCCGGCGTGCAGCGTCTACAGCGAGCTGACGGCGATATTCCAGAAAACCGTCGGTATCCCGGCCATGTTGCGCGACCACCTCGCGCCCCTCGCACCGTTGATCACGGCGGCATTCGTCTTTGGGTCAACGGCGAAAGGTTCGGCGACTCCCCAGAGCGATATCGACGTCATGGTCATCGGCGACGTGTCCTTTCGTTCGCTTGTCGCTGCCCTACACGCGTGTC
Organism: Bacillus sp. NP157; assembly: GCA_018889975.1. NCBI lineage: Bacteria > Bacillati > Bacillota > Bacilli > Caryophanales > Bacillaceae > Bacillus > Bacillus sp. NP157. The sequence goes on along the minus strand of CP076546.1, from coordinate 32,417 downwards.
AGACGATGCTTACCCGCGAAGTCAATCCAAGCCTCTACAGCCATGCGGAGTTTCAGGCGAAGGTGACGGCTGGCGATACCTTCCTCTGCGAAGTGATCGCCCAACCGAAACTCTTCGTGCTTGGAAGCGAACATGACCTTGGACAATTTGGTGTCGATCGGACGGCTCCAGCAGATTCCGCCTAATCCAGCCTACATCGCGCAGTCCATGACTGCGGCGCGGCGAACGCTGGTCGACGCATCGTCGGCCGCCATCAGCAACGAGACGCGCTTCGACGCTGCCTATAACAGCATCATGCACGTTGCCATCGCGGCACTCGCCGCCCAGGGGATGCGCTCGTCGTCGAACCAGCCAGGCCATCACCAGCTGGCCATCCAGTGCCTGACCTGGACGCTCGCCATCTCCGGCGAGACCCTGATCACCCTGGACGTCTTGCGTAAGAAGCGCCACCTCATCAGCTATTCGGGTGACCTGGTCAACGACGCCCTCGTTCGGGACTGTATCGATGAGGCGACCCAGCTACTGGCACTCGCCTCCCTGGTCATCGCCGATAGCGAAGCGAAGCCGTAGCGATAGGCCGAGGCAGCATGGACCCGCCCCGAAAGCTCCGGAAAAGCCACGCGGCCTAGAGTGGTTTTCACTGGGCCGCACGGCGGGTTTGCCGGGCGCCGGCCCATCTTGCCGGGGAGGCCACCATGAACGCTGCCGTCGAAGCTCGGGTCCTGGATATCGTTGCAAAGCAGAGCGGCAAGGATCGCTCGACGCTTACCACCGCCACCACGCTGAAGGACCTCGACGTAGACTCCCTCGAGGCCATCGAGATCGTGTTCGAGATCGAGGAGGCCTTCGGCATCCAGCTGGCGGACGACCAGGGTCGCGGGGACAACGAAAGCCTGCAGAACCTGATCGATGCGGTGGAAGCCGCCGTGGCCACCGCGAACGATCCACCCGCCCACGCCGCCTGACCATGGCCAGCGCCAGCCCGTACGCACCCGTGCCACGTGGTTCACGACCGGCCGTCGTCATCACCGGCATGGGCGCGATCGGCGCACTCGGCCACGACGCACCGACGTTCTGGCAGGGCCTCGTGGCAGGCCGTAGTGGCATCGGTGCGCTGGAACACCCGCGGGCCGCGGAACTACGCGTGCACGTCGCCGCCCAGGTGCGCGGGTTCGATCCGGCCGCCTCCATCGATGCGCGCTCGCTGGCCCTGATGGACCGGGTTTCCCAGTTCGCCTTCGTCGCCGCACGGGAAGCCGTCGCACAGGCCGGGCTCGATATATCCACCGTGGCGCCGACGCGGATCGCCGTGATCGTGGGCACCGGCGTGGGTGGCGAAACCAGCCGCGACGAAGAAAGCCGCAGGCTGTACGCCGAGGGGGCGGTGCGTGTCCATCCGCTCAGCATCGTCCGCTCGATGGCAAGCGCACCCGCCAGCCACATCGCCACCGCATTCGGCGCGAAGGGGCCCGTGTTCGCCGTCACCAGTGCCTGCGCATCGGCCAACCACGCCATCGCACAGGCCGCGCTGCTGATCCGCGCCGGCATGGCCGACGTTGTCATCGCGGGTGGTTCGGAGGCCTGCCTCGGCTATGCCGTGCTGCGCGCCTGGGAGGCGATGCGGGTGCTCGCCGACGACACCTGCCGGCCGTTCTGCGAGCAGCGACGAGGCCTCGTGCTCGGCGAGGGCGCGGGGATGTTCGTGATCGAACCCGCGGCGCATGCCGGGCGTCGCGGTGCCTCGCCGCTCGCCGAGCTGGCCGGCGTCGGCATGAGTTCGGATGCCGGCGACATCGTGGCGCCCTCGTCCGACGGGGCGGCCATCGCCATGCAGGCTGCGCTCGCCGACGCCGGCATGGCGCCGGGCGACATCGACCACATCAACGCACACGGCACCGGCACGGCGGCGAACGACGTCACGGAAACGCGTGCGATCCATGCCGCCTTCGGTACCCACGCCGGACGCATCGCCGTGACCTCGACCAAGTCCATGCATGGCCACGCCCTGGGTGCCGCTGGCGCGCTGGAACTGGTCGCTACGCTGGGCGCGCTGCGCGAGGGCATCGTCCCGCCGACGGCGAACTTCCTGGATCGCGACCCGGCGTGCGACCTCGACGTCGTGGTGGGCGAGGCACGGCGCATGCGCGTGCGCGCCGCGCTGAGCAACTCGTTCGCCTTCGGCGGCCTGAACGCCGTGCTTGCCCTGCGCCAGCCCGCTTGAGCCACGTAAGGCGTCAGGCGTGGATCGCCGTGAGCAGGCGCAGGTTGAGTGCGTGCTGCTGGTCTTGCCAGCCACGCAGGCGCTGCGGATCGATCTCCGGTTGCTCGTCCATCGCGCTGAGCCGGCGCTTCCACCAGGCCTTGTACGTATAGCGGGAAATGTCGCCGGTGATGTCGCTGGCGAGGATTCGCCCGCGCAGGCTGTGCACGATCGCCGCGCCGCCGTCTTCGCTCAGCTGGCCCTGGTCCCAGTTGGTCATCGCCACGTCGGGCGCGAAGGCATCCTTGTCGATCGACAGGTACACCGGCTTGCCGGCGCGCGACTGGGTCGAGGTGAAGGCATCGACCATCGCCGCCGACGTACCGAACGAGCGGAACGCGCTGCCCAGCCCAAGCCGCCCGGCCCATGCCACGTCCACCGCATGCGACCAGTAGGTGAGCTTCCCGGCGCGCAGCGGGCCCAGGTAGTTTTCCCATGCATGGCTGCGGCCGATGTCCTGCGAGGTGATCCCGATGACGTGCACGTGGCTGACCCGAGGCAGCATCGCCACCCGGCGCACCCACGAACCGCAATGCACGCCGAAGGGAAAGCGCATGTTGTCCGGATGGTTGTCCAGCACCACCACGTCGAAGGCCTGGTGGCCCGGCACCCGCTCCACCAGCGGCCAGGTCAGGTGATGGAAGTCGCCACTGCCCAGGAACACCGTGCCGTGGTCGCGTGGCATCGACTGATCGAGCAACCGGGCGACCTTGCGCATGCGCCGCAGCGAGCAGCCGAAGCGGACGCCCTCCTCGTGCTCGCGCAGGGGCAGCACGACACCGCCCGGCAGGCTCCCGACGGAACCGTCGAGGTCAAGGACGATGGATGGCTGCGTCATCGGTGGCCCAGTGGCTGTCGGATTCGAAATGGTGTGCGAAGCGCGCGAGCACGGCGCGCAGGATCGGGTTGCGCAGGTAGACCGCGTGCCGGGTGAGATGGAAGGTCGCACCGAGGCTCGCCTTCACCGCGGGATCGGTCCAGCCAGCCACATAGTGGCTGAGGCCACGCTCGAGCGCGTATTCCAGGTTCACGAACCAGCTGACGAAGTAGAGGTCGAACTCGCGCGCATCCGGATAGGCAAAGCCGACGTATTTGTCGAGCAGCTTGCCGCCATGCTCGTAGCAGAGGTTCCAGCCGATCAGGCGGCCAGCATGCCGATAGGTAAATACCACCCCGCCACGCGTGCGCAGGGTGGCCGCGAAAAAGTCGCGGGAAAGCTTGTCGAACTGGACGTCGCCCTGTGCGTAGACGTTCTCGAACAGCGCGTAGTAGGCATCGACCACGGCATCGTCGGTGAACGCGACGCCCGTGGGCAGCACCTCGACATCCAGCTGCGCACGCGAGCGCAGCTTGCGCCTCAGGTTCTTCCGGCGCGATGCCGAAAGCCGGCCAAGGAATTCATCGATGGAGGCGAAGTCGATGGGGACGTAGGCAAGCGCCTGGCCTTCGATGATGATGAAGCCGGCATTGCGTGCCGCGTCAACGAAGCGTGCCGTCCACGAGCGCTCGGCCAGCGAGGTCAGCGGCGAATCCAGGGCCAGGTCCTTGACGACCAGCAAGGGATGCTGGCGGCCCTGCCGCTGTACGAGATCCTGGGCAACAGCGGCGGGATGGCTTGCGCCATTGAACAAAGCGTACTCCGACACCGTGGTGCCGGCGAAGCACGTTCGCACGGTCAACAGCCGCTTGAGCAGCCGCTGCAGGGGCAACGACGCCACGCGCTTGCGCAGGTCATCGTCCGCCGTGGTCATGAGGTCGAAGGGAGCGATGAAAAGCGGTGCGCCATCCGTCCCACGGATCGGGGTGAACCCGTGGGGTGGATGGCGCCCGAAATGCTCGAGCAGCGCATCCGGCTCGAGCTGGTTCACGAACGCCACCGGAATACCAACCCGGAATGTCAGCCGCGCTTGGCCAGCGTGAGCAGCTGGTCAAGCAACGCGATGGCGAGGTCGATTTCGTCGTGACTGATGTCGAGCGACGGCGCGAACGTGATCACGTTCTTGTACCAGCCGCCGACATCGAGCACGAGACCGATCTTTTTCCCTTCGTGAGTCAGGCCGCCGGCCAGGCCGATGTCGACCATGCGGTCGAGCAGCGCCTTGTTCGGCGTGAAGCCATCGTCGGTGCAGATCTCCGCGCGCAGCGCGAGGCCGAGGCCGTCCACGTCGCCGATCTCCTTGTGACGCTTCTGCAGGTCGCGCAGGCCGTCGAGGAAGTGCTTACCCTTCTCCGCAACCCTGGTCTCGTAATCCAGCTCGTAACCCATCTGGATGACTTCCAGGCCCAGCGCGGTGCCGAGCGGGTTCGAGTTGAACGTGGAGTGGGTGGCACCCGGCGGGAAGATGGTCGGGTTGATCAGCTCTTCGCGCGCCCAGATACCGGACAGCGGGTTCAGGCCGTTGGTCAGCGCCTTGCCGAACACAAGCACGTCCGGCGTCACGCCGAAATGCTCGATCGACCACAGCTTGCCGGTGCGCCAGAAGCCCATCTGGATTTCGTCGACCACCATCAGGATGCCGTACTTGTCGAGCACCTTCTTCAGGTCGATGAAGAAGTTCTTCGGCGGGATGACGTAGCCACCCGTGCCCTGGATCGGTTCGACGTAGAACGCGGCGTATTCGGCCTCGCCCACCTTCGGATCCCACACGCCGTTGTATTCGGTTTCGAACAGGCGCTCGAACTGGCGCACGCAGGCGTCGGAATACTCTTCCGGGGTCATGCCCTTCGGGCGGCGGAACGGATACGGGAACGGGATGAACTGCGCGCGCTCGCCGAAGTGGCCGAAGCGGCGGCGGTAGCGATAGCTGGAGGTGATCGACGAGGCGCCCAGCGTACGGCCGTGGTAGCCGCCTTCGAAGGCGAACATCAGGCTCTTGCCGCCGCGCGCGTTACGCACCAGCTTCAGCGAATCTTCCACCGCCTGCGCGCCGCCCACGTTGAAGTGGCAGCGACCGTCCAGGCCGAACTTCTTCTTCGCATCCACGGCGATCGTCTTGGCCAGCTCGATCTTGCCCTGGTGCAGGTACTGGCTGGCCACCTGCGGGAGCAGGTCGATCTGCGACTTCAGGCGATCGTTGAGGCGCTTGTTGCCATAGCCGAAGTTCACGGCCGAGTACCACATCTGCAGGTCGAGGAACGGCACGTTCTCGCTGTCGTAGATGTAGCTGCCTTCCGCATGGCGGAAGATCTTCGGCGGATCGACGTAATGCACGGTGTCGCCGAACGAGCAGTACTTCGCTTCGTCGGCCAGCAGGGCGGCGTCGTCGATCACGATATCGGGGTTGCGGGACAGGATGTTCATGCAGGCAGTTCCACGGTGTTCGGCACGGAGGTGGGCAGGACGGTCTTCGGCGGCAGGCGGCCGTCGAGCAGGTCGGGGAGCAGCGCGAGCGCCTCGTCGAAGCTGGCGATCGGCGCATAGGGAATGCCGGCGGCGCGGCAGTGTTCGATCAGGCGGTTCTTCGCGAAGACGAAGTCGACGCGGTCGGCGGCGCAGAAGTCCGATGCGCCGTCGCCGATCAGCAGCGTCTTGCCGCCGCGCGTACGCGCATGTTCGACGCGGGCGCATTTGCAGGTGCCGCTGCGGCAGCCGTCGGCGCTGAATGGCGAGGTCAGGTTCCACTCGCGCGGGCCGGACTGCTGCAGACGGTTGGCGACGGTGGGCAGGCTGTCGATGCCGTGGTTCTTCAGGATCGCGTGGATCGCATGGTCGAGGCCGTCGCTGACGATCTCCATGGGGATGCCCAGCTCGATCGTCGACTTCACGAAGGCGGCGAAGCCGTGGTCGATGTGCAGGCCGTCAAGGTGCGTCGTGAGCTCGGCATGGCTCATGTCCAGCAGTGCGACCTGGCCAGCCATGCAGACGGCCGAACCGATCACGCCGGCGCGCCAGTCGCGCTCGAGCACTTCCCAGCCGGGACGGCCGTAACGATCGAGCAGCGAGTCGATGACGTCTTCCACGGCAATCGTTCCGTCGAAGTCGCAAAGGATGTTCCAGGCAGGCGAAGTCAGCACGTCGAAAAGAGCCGGTGTCCGAGATGTTGCGAAGGCTAGGAGCAAATCCTTTCCGATCCCTTTCCCTTTGGTGAAAGCAACTTGTAAGCACCGTATGGCACCATCCGGCCTCCGCCGCCGCTTTCTTACGCATGCGCCGTACGTGCCTTTGCCTGATTCTTGCGCTCGCTGCCTGCCCTGCCGCGCATGCCGACGACGACGCCCCGACCTATGCATTCGGGGCGGGCGTACAGCGCATGCCCGCGTGGCAGGGTTCGAAGGACACGCGCAACCAGCCGGTGCCTTACATCGACATCGAGCTGCCCGGCGTCGGCGAACTGTCGACGACCGACGGCCTCACCATCGACCTGATCCACGGCGAGCACTGGCACGGTGGCCTGTATGGCAACTGGCTGTGGGGCCGCACGCATAACGAGCTCGGGCCGCGGCTGGGCGGCAAGGTCGCATCGCTGTCGCCGCGCTGGCAGGGCGGCGGCTACCTCGAATACGCGTTCACGAAGAAATTCAGCGTGGGCACGCACCTCGCCCACGACACCAGCGGCGCGGGTGCCTATGCGGCGTTGTATGCGGACTGGCAGCTACCGGATGTCTGGTACATCCAGCACTCGCTGGAATTGCAGGTGGAAGGGATGAACGGCGCGGGCATGAACCGCTTCTTCGGTGTGACGCCGGGCGAAGCGCAGGCCATCGGCACCGCGCCCTACCAGCCTGGCGCGGGCTGGCATTCGGCCAACCTCGAGTACGACGCCTTCGTGCCGACCTCGGAAAAAACCGGCTTCGCCGTGGCAGTGTCGTATGCCCGCCTCTACGGCAACGCGGCCGATAGCCCGCTGGTGCGCGACTTCGGCGCGCGGCGCCAGCTCACCACCACGCTGGCCTTCGTCGTCCACTTCTGAGCGGATGCGGTCGAGGCCGTGCGGGCCGCCCTGCGTCAGGCGGGATCCGCGTGGAGATCGTCGCCTTCGAGGTTGGTCGGGATGGCGAACAACACGCCGAGCATCACCAGGTGCGCTGCGCCCGACAGGAAGGGCGACCAGCCCGGCGAGGCGATGTCGTAGGGCAAGACGGTGTCGATCAGCTGGTTGGCAAGGTTCCAGCCCCAGTGCAGGCCCACGGCGAGCCAGAGCGAGCCCGTGCGCACCACCGCCGTCGCATACGCAAGCCCGAAGCACAGCAACATCACCCATTCGCCCGGGCCATGGCCCAGGCGGCCGACGTGGTTGAGAAGGCAGACCACGGCGGACACGGCCACGAACAGCCATGGTGTCCACGCGAGCCGGGTCGCCCGGTAGATGAAGCCGCGGGTCAGCAGGTCTTCGGCGACGGACGGGACGAAGGTGACCAGCAAGGCCATGGGCAGCGTGGTGGCGAACGACATGGCTGCCGCGGCCGTCGTATCCGGGGCCCGCGCGATATACACGCCCAGGGCCATGCCGACGCAGACGGTGACGTATTTCAGCAGGAGGGCGAGGACCACCCCGCCGCTCAGCAGCAGCGCGGTGCTGCGGCGCCACTCCAGCGCGTAGGCGTCGTAGCCTTTGAAGCCGAGCCAGCGCCCGAGCGGCCAGGCCGCGGCGAGCATGGCCACGAGGAACACGCCGGACACCGTTTGGCTGTGCAACACATGCCCGCCGATCCCCACCGCCCCCTGGTAAAGGGCGAACAGGACGGCGAACGCGATCACGACGCGCTTGCGGTCGACGACTGGCATGGATTCCCCGGTAACGATTGGCGCGCGCACAGCTTAGGGCCGGAAGCCCTTGCGCGCCATAGGCCGGCGCGATCGATCAGCGGTCGTCGCGGGTCCAGATGGCGCCGTCGGCTTCCCGCACCGGGAACACGGTGACCGGCTCGTACGCCGGCGGGCAGGTGACCTCGCCTGTGCGCAGGTCGAAGCGCGCGCCGTGGCGGACGCATTCGACTTCGAAGCCGAGCACGGGGCCACCGGCCAGTTCGCCGCCGTCGTGCGTGCAGACGTCTTCGATGGCGTAGAGGTCGCCGTCGATGTTGTAGACGGCGATGGCCGTGTCGCCGTCCCAGGCTACGCGGAATTCGCCGGGGAGGAGCTCGCTGCGGGTACCGACCCGGATCCAGCCGTTCACGCGACCAGCTCCTTCACCAGATATTCGAAGCGGAGATCGTCGCGCTGGGGGATGCCGAAGCGCTCGTCGCCGTACGGGAAGGGCTTGGTGCGGCCCGTGCGGACGTAGCCACGGCGCTCGTACCACGCGATCAGTTCGGCGCGGATGTCGATGACGGTCATTTCCACGCGGCGGCACTGCCATTCCTCGCGGGCGATGCGTTCCACCTCTTCGATCACGAGGCGGCCGATGCCGCTGCCCTGGAACGGCGGATGCACCGAGAACATGCCGAAGTAGCAGGTGTCGTCCTGGTGTTCGATGTAGCAGGACGCGCCGACCATGCCGTCGCGCTCGAACAGCACGAAGCGCCCGTTCGGGCCGGTGACCAGCTCTTCGATCTCGGTGACGTCGGTGCGCCGGCCGAGCAGGAAATCGGCCTCGGTGGTCCAGCCGGCACGGCTGGCGTCGCCACGGTAGGCGGACTCGACCAGCGACGCGATGACGGCGGCGTCGGCGTGGGTAGCGGAGCGGAAGGTGTGTTTCGGGGTCATGCGGGGGATTCTAGCGCTGGAAAAGCATCGCGCGCAGGCGCGCTCCTACAGGGTAGTCGCGCACATGGTCGCCGCAGCCCTGTAGGAGCGCGCCCGCGCGCGATTGCCGTCCCCCTGTAGGAGCGCGCCCGCGCGCGAACGCGGTGCCCCTATCCCCTCAAAGCAACAGCTTACGCACCCGCCCCACCGCCTCGATGAACCCATCCACCTCGGCCGTCGTGTTGTAGAACGCCAGCGACGCACGCAGCGTGGCCGGCACGCCAAAGCACTGCATCAGCGGATGTGCGCAATGATGCCCGGAGCGCACGGCGACGCCCTGCAGGTCGAGCAGCGTGGCCATGTCATTGGCATGGGCGCCGTCGAGCAGGAACGAAATGACCGGTTCCTTTTCCTTCGCCGTGCCGAAGATCCGCACGCCGGGCAGGCTTTCGATGGCCTGGGTGGCATAGGCAAGCAGTTCCTGCTCGCGCGCCTGCAGGCGATCGAAACCGATGCCCTGGATGTAGTCGATGGCCGCCTTCATGCCAGCGAAACCGGCGATGTTCGGCGTGCCGGCCTCGAAGCGGTGCGGCGGGTCGGCGAACACGGTGCCTTCGAAGCGCACCTCGCGGATCATCTCGCCACCGCCGAAGAATGGCGGCATTGCCATCAGGTGCTCGCGCTTCGCCCACAGCGCGCCGGTGCCGGTTGGCGCCAGCATCTTGTGGCCGGTGATCGCGTAGAAATCACAGCCGAGCGCCTGCACATCCACCGGCCGATGCGGCACGGCCTGCGAACCGTCGACCAGCAGCGGGATCCCGCGCTTGCGGCACTCGCGGGCAATCTCGCGCACCGGGTTCACCGTGCCGAGCACGTTCGACACGTGGCCGACGCAGGCCAGCTTCACCTCGGGGGTGAGCAGCTTGAAGTATTCCTCGAGGATCAGCTCGCCATTAGCGTCGATCGGCGCCGCCTTCACCGTCGCACCCGTGCGTTCGGCGACCAGCTGCCACGGCACGATGTTGGCGTGGTGCTCCATCACCGTGGTAACGATCGCATCGCCGGGCTTCAGGCGCGGCAACGCGTAGCTGTAGGCGACCAGGTTGATCGCCTGGGTGGTACCGGAGGTGAGGATCACCTCGTCGCGCGACGGCGCATTGATGAAGCGCGCCAGCGCGTCGCGCGCGCCTTCGTACGACGCGGTCGCTTCCTCGCCCAGCGTGTGGACGGCACGCGCGACGTTCGCGTTGTGTTCGCGGTAATGCCGATCCACCGCTTCGATCACCGACACCGGCTTCTGCGAGGTGTTGGCGTTGTCGAAGTAGATCAGCGGCTTGCCGTGCACGGTGCGCGACAGCAGCGGGAAATCGGCACGGATGCGCTCGATGTCCAGCGGGGCGGGGGCGGTGTCGACCCTGGCGTTCATGGCGTGGCTCCGGGCTTAGTCGTGGGCGACGCTGGTCGGCAGGTGCGCCACCAACAGATCGCCGAGATGGTCACGCAGCGCTTCATTGCCGAGCGATTCCAGCGCGGCGCGGCAGAACGCCAGGGTCAGCAGGCTACGCGCCTGGACCAGCGGGATGCCGCGCGAACGCAGGTAGAACAGCGAGCGGTCGTCCAGCTGGCCGATGGTGGCGCCGTGTGCCGCCTTCACTTCGTCGGCGTAGATTTCCAGCTCGGGCTTGGTATCGATTTCCGCCGAAGCGGACAGCAACAGGTTCTTGTTGCTCAGCGAAGCGTCGGTACCGTCCGCGCCTTCGGCGACGACGATCGCGCCGCGGAACACGCCACGCGAGCGCCCGTCGGCAATGCCACGCCAGAGCGCTTCGGAAACGGAATCGCGAGCCTTGTGATGCACTTCCAGCTGGGTGTCGACGTGCTGGCGACCGGCAAGGGCGAACACGCCGCGGGTATCGAAGCGCGCGCGGTCGCCGACGATGTCGGCCGTGAGTTCATGCCGGACCAGGCCACCGCCCAGTTCCAGCGCATGCACGGTCACGGCGGCATCGGCATCCAGGCGGATATGGCCGCGGCGGACCAGCGTCGTCGTGGCCGAGGTGTCCTGGACGATCGCCAGGCCCAGCGTCGCGCCTTCGCGCGCCACGTAGTCGGCGACCACGGTGCCCAGCTGGGCGGCATCGCCCGCGGACACGAAGTGCTCGACGACGTCGACGCGCGCGCCCTTCCCCGCCTCGACGAGGACGCGGGCGTGCCACGCCGTGTCGGCCTGTGCACCGCTTGATGCGTGCACGATGTGGACCGGCCGGGCGACCTGGGTGCCGTCGGCCACGCGCAGCACGACACCGTCGGTGGCGAGCGCGGCATTCAGGTGGGCGAACGCGTCGGCGGCACCGCGGCGATAGCGGTTGGCCAGCGCGAAGCGCAGCGGCTCCGGCTGCGCCGCGAGGGCCACCTGCAGCGGCGCGAGTTCGACGCCATCACCGGCATCGAGCGAGGAGAGGTCGGCGCGGAACACGCCGTCGACGAACACCACGCGGGCGCCGTCGACGCCCGGCAGGGCGAACAGCGCGGCGTCGACCGACGCGGCAGCAGCGACGCCGGCATCGGCCAGCGCGAACGCACGCTGGGCGAGCGCACGCAACGGGGTGTATTTCCACGCTTCGTTGCGGCCTTCGGGAAGGCCCGACTTGGCGAAGGCCTGCAGGTTTTCCTGGCGCGCGGCATCCAGCCAGGCGATGCCCGACGCGGCCACGCCCGAGGCGGCATCCAGTGCCGCCCGCACGAACGGGGACGGCGCGCTGGTCATGCCGGCGCTCCGGCCAGGTCGGCCTTGCGCAGGTGCGGATGCTTATCGGCGAGCCAGGCATAGCCTTCGGCTTCGAGCTTCAGGGCGAGCGACTTGTCACCGCTCTCCACGATGCGGCCACCGGCCAGCACGTGCACGAAGTCCGGCTCGATGTAGTCGAGCAGGCGCTGGTAATGGGTGACGACGATGAACGAACGCTCCGGCGAACGCAGGGCGTTGACGCCCTCGGCGACCTGCTTCAGGGCATCGATGTCGAGACCCGAATCGGTTTCGTCCAGGATCGCCAGCTTCGGCTCGAGCACGGCCATCTGGAAGATCTCATTGCGCTTCTTTTCGCCGCCGGAGAAGCCTTCGTTGACGGCGCGGTGCAGCAGCTCGTCGGAGATCTGCATGATCTTCAGCTTTTCGCGCACGAGCTTCAGGAAGCGCATGGAATCCAGCTCGTCTTCGCCGCGGAACTTGCGCTGCGCGTTCAGCGCGGCACGCAGGAAGTAGGTGTTGTTCACCCCCGGGATCTCGACCGGGTACTGGAACGCGAGGAACACACCGATGGCGGCGCGCTCTTCCGGCTCCAGCGCCAGCAGGTCGCGGCCGTCGAAGGTCACCGAACCTTCGCTGACCTCGTAGCCGTCGCGCCCGGAGAGCACGTTGCCCAGCGTGGACTTGCCCGCGCCGTTCGGCCCCATGATGGCGTGCACTTCGCCGGGCTTCACGGCAAGCGAAAGGCCTTTAAGGATCTCCTTGCCTTCAACGCGGGCATGGAGGTTGTCGATCGTGAGCATGTGCATGGCGGTGCTGTCCATCAGGGCGTCAGGTGCGAGAGCGCGTCGAGCGCTTCGTCGCGGCGGTCCCACGGCACGAAGAGATGATCGTGCAGGAACGCGGAAACCGGGTTGCAGGGAATGCCGCGCTTTGCGAGCGCGGCGGAAACGGCGGCCATCATGCCGACCGCGGTAAGGCTGGACTGCACGCGCAACGTGATCTGCGCCCACAGCATGCGATCGCCGCCGGCATCGTCCTCGACCACGTCGACGATCAGGGTGCTGCCTTCGGCCTCGCGGAACATCATCAGTGCATCGAGCATGCGCTCGCGTGCACGCTCGTGCGACACATGGATAAAACGCTTCGGCACCGGGTCGAGCTCCGGATCCAGCGCGGCGAGCAGCGCGCGCAGGTCGGAAAGGCCCGGGGCGGATCCCGCGATACCCATCGCTTAGCCCACCGCGCCTTCGAGCGACACTTCCAGCAGCTTCTTGGCTTCCACGGCGAACTCCATCGGCAGCTCGCGGAACACCTGCTTGCAGAAGCCGTCGACGATCATCGACACGGCGTCTTCCTCGCCGATGCCGCGCGACAGGCAGTAGAACAGCTGGTCGTCGGAAATCTTCGAGGTGGTCGCCTCGTGCTCGACAATGGCACCTGGGTTCTTCACTTCCATGTACGGGAAGGTGTGCGCGCCGCACTTCTTGCCGATCAGCAGCGAATCGCACTGGGTGTAGTTGCGCGCGCCGTCGGCACCCTTCTCGATCTTCACCAGGCCGCGGTAGCTGTTCGAGCTACGGCCGGCGCTGATGCCCTTGGCGACGATCTTCGACTTGGTGCCCTTGCCGATGTGGATCATCTTGGTGCCGGTGTCGGCCTGCTGGCGGTGATGCGTCAGGGCGACCGAGTAGAACTCGCCGACCGAGCGATCGCCGCGCAACACGCAGCTGGGATACTTCCACGTGATCGCCGAACCGGTTTCCACCTGGGTCCAGCTGATCTTCGATTCCACGCCGCGGCAATCGCCGCGCTTGGTCACGAAGTTGTAGATGCCGCCGACGCCGTTCTCGTCACCCGGATACCAGTTCTGCACCGTGGAGTACTTGATCTGGGCGCGGTCCAGCGTGACCAGCTCGACCACGGCCGCATGCAGCTGGTTTTCGTCGCGCATGGGCGCGGTGCAGCCTTCCAGGTACGACACGTAGCTGTCGTCCTCGGCCACGATCAGCGTGCGCTCGAACTGCCCGGTGTTCACCGCGTTGATGCGGAAGTAAGTCGACAGCTCCATCGGGCAACGCACGCCCTTGGGGATGAAGACGAAGCTGCCGTCGGAAAACACGGCCGAATTCAGTGCCGCGAAATAGTTGTCGCCGACCGGCACCACGCTGCCCAGGTACTGGCGGACCAGGTCGCCGTGCTCGCGGATGGCTTCGGACATCGAGCAGAAGATCACGCCCGCCTCGGCCAGTTCCTTGCGGAAGGTGGTGCCCACCGATACCGAATCGAACACCGCGTCGACCGCCACGCCCGCGAGCCGCGCCCGCTCGTGGAGCGGCACGCCGAGCTTCTCGTAGGTCTCGAGCAGCTTCGGATCCACTTCGTCCAGCGACTTCGGGCCGGCCTTGGGCGCCGAGTAGTAGCTCACCGACTGGTAGTCGATCGGCGCGATGTCGAGCTTGGCCCACTCCGGCTCCGGCATGGTCAGCCAGTGGCGGTAGGCGGCCAGGCGCCACTCGGTCATCCACTCCGGCTCGCCCTTGATGGCGGACAACTGGCGGACGATGTCCTCGTTGAGGCCGGGCGGCAGGCTGGTGGATTCGATGTCGGTGACGAAGCCGGCTTCGTAGCGGCGGTTGAGCGCCTCGACGACTTCGGCGTTGTCGCGCACGGGGTCTGCCACGTCGCGTGTCATGTTTTCGCTCTCGTTCATGCGTTTGCCTGCGCGGTGTCAGCCGCGCCCTTTGCCGGCGCCGTGGGGCGCCCGGCGAGCATCTGTGCCAGGGTCATGCCGCGCAGCACGCCGTCAATGGCCCCGGAGACGGAGCGCCAGCTACCGCTGACGCCACACTGCGACTGTCGCTCGCAGTGGCCCTGGGCGACGCTGCATTCGGTCAGGCCGATGGGCCCCTCCAGCGCTTCGACGATGTCGGCCAGGCTAATCGCCTCGGCCGGGCGGGCCAGGCGGTAACCACCATTCACGCCACGGAACGAGTCGACCAGGCCGGCATGTCCGAGCAGCTTCAGTAGCTTGGACACCGTCGGCAACTCCAGGCGCGCCTCTTCGGCGATCTGGGCAGTGCTCAGAACGTCGACAGGATGCGTGGCGATGACGGTCATCACCACGGTGGCGTAATCGGTAAGTCGGCTGACGCGAAGCATCGGCAGGGGGGGAATTGGGAAACCGGACCAAAATGGTACTGTTTCCACCCCGATATTGCAACGCAACGCCCGCGCGCCCCCCTGCCCGAACACCTGCACCCGCTCCTTGTAGGAGCGCGCCTGCGCGCGATTGCCTTGGTACACGGGATTACGCCATTCCTGGTGCTTTCGCCTGTACCGGCGCCGGCGCATGCTGCCGGCTACCTACCGGAGCCCGCCCATGACCCGCTATCTCCCCGCCCTGCTCGCCTTCCTGCTCCCCCTCGCCGCCCAGGCGACGACGCCGTTGCCGCCGACCGAGACGGTCAGCGTGAACTTCTCCCGCGACCTGCCCAACGTCCCGGGCAAGAAGCTCACCGCCGTCGAGGTCGTCTATCCGCCAGGCGCCTCGTCGGCCCCGCACCACCATGCCGGCTCGGCCTTCATCTACGCCTATGTCGTCTCCGGGAGCATCGTCAGCGAGGTCAACGGTGGCGGTGAGCACACGTACAAGGCGGGCGAGAGCTTCTATGAAGAACCCGGCGCGCACCACTCGGTGAGCCGCAATGCCAGCAACACCGAGCCGGCGAAGCTGCTGGCGGTGTTCGTCGTCGATGCCGGCGACACCCACCTGACCACGAACGATCAGCCGCCGCGCTCGTAAGCCCGTATCGCCTGGATCATGGCGATGAGGCGCGAAGTTTCACCGGCCTCGACCAGGTCCTCCGCCGTGCGATAGCCAAGCGCCGCGATCGGGTCGTCGGTGAACCACGCCCGCCGCCGTGCGCGGTCGGGCTCGATATGGCTGGCTTCGGCGAGCACGCGCGCCGTGTCACAGAGCAGTTGGGCGGACATGGTGGCGGCCTCAGGGGTTGACCGGCAGGCCCGTGGCCGAACGGCCTTCGCCCGCGGCTTCGACGGCGTGGACGTCGCCGCGGCGGCCATCCTCCACCAGCAGCGTGCGCCGTGCAGCGGCGCTGTCGCGCAATGCCGCGTAGTAGTCGGGCGATTGTTCGAGGCGATCGGTGAAAGGCAAGGCACGCGCACGACCGTCGACGATCCCACCAACGGTCGCCGCCGTGTTGAGCGTCGAGACAGTGTCCGAGTTGTCGCCCAGGTGGTTGAACGCCAGGGTGAGGATCCGGCCGACCGAGTCGCGCACGTTGGACGACCCGAACAGCGGCAGCTCCACCGTATGCCCGGGCCCGATGCCCCACACCCCGAAGGTCTGGCCGAGGTCCGCGTCATGCCGCGGCATGCCCCAGTGGCTGGCGACGTCGAAGATGCCGACGACGCCGACCGTACTGTTGACGACGAAGCGGCCCGCCGTGTTCAGCGAGCGCAGCGAGTTGGCCTGGAGCAGGTCGTTGGCGAAGACGATCGGTTCGCGCAGGTTCTGCGAGAAGTTGCGCACGCCGCTGCGCACGGGCGCCGGCAGGTGCGAGTAACCGCGGGCCACCGGGCGTAACAGCACCCGGTCCAGGCCACGATTGAACGCGAACACGGTCCGGTTGATCGGCTCGTCCCGGGCCGGCGCCGCGACAGTAGGCTGCTGCGGGGCCCTCTTAACCTCGTGCGAGCAGCCCGAGGCCGCCAGCAAGGTGACCGCCACCATGCCGCTGCGCCATGCCGGGGGACGGCGGCGACGGAGGGCCAGGTCGGCGGAAGGAACGGTGGCGCGGCTTGCGATCGGCATCGTGCGGTACTCGGCGGGGGGCGGTACCGTCGAGAGTCGCCACTCGCTGCGTCCGGTGTTTTTCCAGTTTGCGTCCGGCCGTTCACAATGTTTCACGGCGGAAACAAACGACCGCGGCGCGCCCTGAGCGGCTATAACGGAGCCTGCACAGAACGAACCGGGCCTCGCATGCAGCACCTCCTCATCGTGGACGACGACGACGAAATTCGCTCCCTCCTCCAGCGATTCTTCCAGCGTCACGGCTTCCAGGCCGACACCGCCGCCACGGGTGCCGAGATGGACGCGCGCCTCGCACGCGGCCGGTACGACATGGTCATCCTCGATGTGATGCTTCCCGACGAAGACGGCTTCAGCCTGTGCAAGCGACTGCACGCCGCCGGTGGCACGGCGATCATCATGGTCACTGGCGTCGTCGAGGCGACCGACCGCATCGTCGGCCTGGAGCTGGGCGCCGACGACTACGTGACCAAGCCGTTCGATGCCCGCGAACTGCTCGCCCGCGTACGCGCCGTGCTCCGCCGCAGCGAGGCACCGGCCGCCGCGGCCAGCCATTCGCCGATGCTCGGTTTCAGCGGCTGGAGGCTCGACATCGTGCGCCGCGAACTGCGCTCGTCCGACCACACGCTGACGCCGCTGTCCGGCGCGGAGTTCGAACTGCTGGTCGTGTTCGCGCAACATCCGCGGCGCGTGCTCACCCGCGAGCAGCTGATCGACATGTCGCGCGGGCCGCGCCACGAAGCCTTCGACCGCAGCATCGACGTGCAGGTGAGCCGGCTGCGCCGCAAGATCGAAGAAGACCCCAGCGACCCCGACATCATCCGCACCGTGCGCAACGTCGGCTACATGTTCTCCGCCAGCGTCGAGCGCCTGTGATGCGCCTGTATCGCTGGGCATCCGACACGATCGGCCGCTGGTTCGCGATCAACATCGTCGCGGCCGTGATCGTTGCCGCCGGCATGAATGCCGCGTTCGCCGCGTTTGCCGGGGTCTGGGCCAAGCCCGGGCTGGAAGAGATCGGCCTGATCGACCAGGTCGTCGGCGTGGCGCGCGTGCTCGACGGCTCGCCGCGCGCGTGGCGTCCGCGGCTGGCGGCCACGGCAAGCAACGAGGTGTACACCACCACGTGGTTCCCGGACGACGCGGCGCTGCCCATCCCGATCGACGCAGCCACCGGCTTCCGCGCGGGCGGCGCCAAGGTGCGCGGCCTGCTTGGCCGTCCATCCGCACGCATCCTTGCCTACGAGCCCGGCGACATCGACCTGCACGGCCACCGCGAAACCACCTATGGACTGGCCATCTCGCTGTCGGACGGCTCCTGGGTACGCTTCATCGCGCCGCAGCGCAGCTGGGGCCTGCGTCCGATGGAACGCACGCTGCTCACCGGCGCCTTCGCCATCGTCTGCAGCCTGCTCGTCGCCGCGCTGGCGAGCCGCCGGCTGGCCCGGCCGATGGAACGCTTCGCCCGCCAGGCGCAGCGCTTCGGCACCGATGTCAACGCGCCGCCGATGCAGGCGACGGGTCCCATCGAGATACGCCTGGCCGGACAAGCGTTCAATGAGATGCAGGCGCGCGTGCAGCGTTACGTCGCCGATCGCACCACCATGCTGGCCGCCATTTCGCATGACCTGCGCGCACCGCTCACCCGGATGCGCCTGCGTGGCGAGTTCATCGAGGACGACGAGCAACAGCGCAAGCTGTTCCGCGACGTGGACGAGATGCAGGCGATGGTCGACGCGTCACTGGATTTCTTCCGCGACGACAGTGCGCACGAACCGGCAACGCGCTTCCATCTCTCCGAACTGATCGCCACCGTGGTCGACGACTTCCGCGACGCCGGCCACGACGTCGTCTTCGACGCCGGCCCCCACGTCACCTACGTCGGCCGCCCCCTCACCCTGCGCCGCGCCATCGCGAACCTCGTCGACAACGCGGTGAAGTACGGCACGCGTGCCGCGATCCGGCTCGATGCCAGCGCCGGTTCGGTGGAGATCGTCGTCGACGACGATGGCCCCGGCATCCCCGACGCACTGAAGGAGCAGGTGTTCCGCCCGTTCTTCCGCATCGAGGCCTCGCGCAACCGGCAGACCGGCGGCGTGGGCCTGGGCCTGGCCGCCGTGCGTTCGGCCGTACGCGGCCATGGCGGCGACATTGCCCTGGAAGCCAGCGATAACGACGGGCTGCGGGTACGCGTCACCCTGCCGATGGGCATCGAAGCGCAGGCGTGAAAGGCACCATCATGGGCCGACCCTAGCACCACATAGGTGCAGCCATGCCCGCTGCACGCGCCCGCGCCAGCCCATCCATCCGTTGGCGTGCAACGCCTCCAGCGTCTCACGACGGATGGCACGCATCGTGCACCCTCCCCTGCAGCCAATCGAACTGGGGAAGTGCGGCACATGAAATGGATCAACGCGATCATCAAGCCATTCACCCTGGACGACGTGCGCGAAGCACTCGCCGAGGCAGGCATCCAGGGCATGACCGTGACCGAGGTAAAGGGCTTCGGCCGACAGCACGGCCACACCGAGCTCTACCGCGGCGCCGAGTACGTGGTCGACTTCCTGCCCAAGCTGAAGATCGAGATCGCCGTCACCGACGAGCAGCTGGAGCGCGCGATCGAGGCGATCAGCACCGCGGCCCGCACCGGCAAGATCGGCGACGGCAAGATCTTCGTCATCGACCTCGAGCAGGCCATCCGCATCCGCACCCAGGAGGTGGACGGCGATGCGCTCTAACCTTGTCCGCCCGCTGGCCGCCCTCGCGGCCGCAAGCCCCGCCCTCGCCTTCGCCCAGGCCGCCGTGCCGGCGAAACTCGACAGCGGCGACACCGCGTGGATGCTCACCGCGACGATGCTGGTGTTGCTGATGACCATTCCCGGCCTCGCGCTGTTCTACGGCGGCATGGTCCGCGCGAAGAACCTGCTCTCGGTGCTGATGCAATGCTTCGCGATCACCGCCCTGGTGACCGTGTTGTGGGTGGTCTACGGCTACTCCGTCGCCTTCGACACCACGGGGATGACGGCAGGCAGCACCGGCCTGCATTCCTTCGTCGGCGGCATGGGCCACGCCATGCTGTCGGGCCTCGCCCCGGGCAGCCTGTACAACACCGTGCCCGAAGCGGTGTTCATCATGTTCCAGATGACCTTCGCGATCATCACGCCCGCGCTCATCGTCGGCGCGATCGCCGAGCGCATGAAGTTCTCCGCGCTGCTGGTCTTCACCGCGCTGTGGTTCACCCTGGTCTACCTGCCGATCGCGCACATGGTCTGGGGCGGCCCGGGTTCGTTCCTCGGCGACCTCGGCGTGCTCGATTTCGCCGGCGGCACGGTGGTCCACATCAACGCGGGCATCGCCGGCCTGGTCGGCTGCCTGGTCATCGGCAAGCGCCGCGGTTACCCGACCACGCCGATGCCGCCGCATAACCTCGGCTACACCCTGGTCGGCGCCAGCATGCTCTGGCTGGGCTGGTTCGGTTTCAACGCCGGCTCGGCCGTCGCCGCGAACGGTAGCGCGGGCATGGCGATGCTGGTCACCCAGATCGCCACGGCCGCGGCCGCGATCGGCTGGACCGCCGTGGAATGGCTGACCCATCGCCGGCCCAGCGTGCTCGGCATCGCTTCGGGCGCCGTGGCCGGCCTGGTCGCGATCACCCCGGCGGCCGGCACCTGCGGTCCCGGTGGCGCGCTGGTGCTCGGCCTCGCGGCTGGCGTGGTCTGCTTCTTCTGCGCCACGCGGCTGAAGCGCAAGCTCGGCTACGACGATTCGCTGGATGTGTTCGGCGTGCACGCCGTCGCCGGCATCCTCGGCGCCCTGCTCACCGGGCCGCTCGCGGCACCGGTGCTTGGCGGCTTCGGCACGGTCACCGACCTCGGCCTGCAGTTGTGGATCCAGTGCAAGGGCGTCGGCTTCACCGTCGCTTACAGCGCCGTGTTGAGTTGGCTGATCTTCAAGGGCATCGCCGTGACGATGGGCTTGCGCGTGGACGAAGAGGCCGAGCAGGTCGGCCTCGATCTCGCCCTGCATGAGGAGCGCGGCTACAACCTTTCTTGAGTGGTGTCTCAACATTGCAACCTGCGAAGGCCCGGGAATTTCCCGGGCCTTCTGCGTTCCGACGCACGCGACGCAACGTCCGCAAGTGCCTTGAATCAAGCGGCTTTCTTCGACGCGAGCCATGCGTTGCGTCGTTCACGTCGCATTGACGCTCGTAATTTCCTGTCATAGAACCGACATGCGCCCGCCAACGGGCGGCCCTTCGCGGGGGTAAGCGAAAGGCCGCACGCCGGGTGCCTCGCACGGGCCTTCCCCCATGGGGCCCGCAACAACCCGTCATCACTCAAGGGGCCCTTCCCACGAGGGCCCGGTAGGGGCTTTGCATGTCGAAAAACCACTCCGCCCGTCCGTTCCTGCGCCACACCGCACTGGCACTGGCGCTCGGTCTCGCCGCCACGGGCACGGCCATGGCACAGTCCAACGCGTCGGGCGTCCTGTTCGGTCGCGTCGCCGCCGATCAGGGCAACAGCGTCCACCTGCAGAACGTGGACACCGGGCTCACCCGCGACATCGCGGTGGATGCCGACGGTCGCTACCGCGCCTCGTCGCTGCCGGTCGGTCGCTACAACGTGTCGGTGCGACGCGACGGCGCCACCATCAGCACGCGCGAAAACGTCTCGGTGCAGATCGGCTCGGGCACGGACGTCTCGTTCGCCAGCGAAGCGGCCTCGGCGTCGAATGCCTCCACGCTGGAAGGCATCCAGGTCACCGGTAACACCCTGCCTTCGATCGACGTCTCGTCGGTCGACTCGCGCACCGTGCTGACGGCCGAGCAGCTGCAGAAGTTGCCCATCGCACGCGACGTGACCTCGGCCGCGCTGCTTGCGCCAGGCGCGGTCGGCGGCGATTCGCGCTACGGCAACGTGCCCTCGTTCGGCGGCGCCTCGGCGGCGGAAAACCAGTACTACGTCAACGGCTATGCCGTGACCAACGCACTCACCGGCCTGGGCCTCACCAGCCTGCCCTACGACGCGATCGACCAGCAGCAGATCTTCACCGGCGGCTATGGCGCAGAGTACGGGCGCTCCACCGGCGGCGTGGTCAACATGATCACCAAGCGCGGCGGCAACACGTGGAAAGCGGGTGGCCAGGTGCTCTACACCCCCGAGGCCGTGCGCGCCGACCCGCGGGACATTTACCTCACCAACGGCCAGCTGTACCAGGACCGGACGAAGAACAAGAGCTGGTCGACCGAGTATTCCGCCTACATCAGCGGCCCGCTGGTCAAGGACAAACTGTTCCTGTATGCCACCGGCGATTTCATCCGCACCGAAGGCTTCACCCGCGGCTCGACGGCATCGGCGACCGCCACCGAATACACGACGAAGACGAATCGTTACCTCGCGAAGATCGACTGGAACATCAGCGACAACCACCTGCTCGAACTGACCGGCTTCAGCGACAAGACGACCGAACAGAACGACATCTACGGCTATAGCTACGCCACCGGCCAGCGCGGCGCGTATCGCGGCTCGCTGTACAACAAGAACTACGGCACGGCCGGCGCCACCCCGGGCGGCGACGTCTACATCGGCAAATACACCGGCTACCTCACCGACAACCTGACGGTGAACGCCCTGTACGGCAACAGCACGACGAAACACGTGCAGACGGTGAACTCGGCCGGCGGCGAGTGCCCGTTGATCACCGGCAGCTTCAACGACAACGGCAAGGCCACCTTCCCGGCCAACTGCTACCTGCAGGGCCAGCTGCTCGCGCCGGGCGCCGAAGACAAGACCCACGGCTGGCGCCTCGACGTCGAGTACCAGCTGGGCGACCACGACCTGCGCGCCGGCCTCGACAACCAGACGCTGGAGTCGTTCTCGGGCAACTCCTACGAGGGCCCGGACGCCGGCCGTGCGAACGGCGGTGCGTACTACTGGAGCTACGGCAACGCGCCGGCCAACGGGACCATCGATGGCTACCCGGACGTGCTGTTCCCCGAGGGCACCACGCGTTACGTCCAGCGCGTTTACTACTACGCGGCGTCCAACGTGAAGACGGTGCAGGAGGCGCAGTTCATCGAAGACCGCTGGCAGGTCAACGACCGCTGGATGGCCTACATCGGCCTGCGCAACGAACAGTTCAAGAACGTCAACGGCGCGGGCGACGTCTACGTCAAGCAGCGCCACCAGCTGGCGCCGCGACTCGGCCTCACCTGGGACGTGTTCGGCGATTCGTCGCTCAAGGTCTACGGTAATGCCGGCCGCTACCACCTGGCCATCCCCTCGAACGTGGCCATCCGCGCCGCCTCCGGCTCCTACTTCCTGCGCCAGTTCGGCACGTTCGACAGCATCGACCCCGTCACCGGCATGCCGAACGGCTTCACCCCGATCGGCCGCGAGTACGCCTCGAACGGCCACGACGGCACCAACCCGGATGCACGGACGATTGCCGCCAAGGGCATGGATGCGTACTACCAGGACGAATACATCCTCGGCTTCGACAAGCAGCTGGGCAGCGACTGGGTGGTGGGCGCGAAGGCGACCCATCGCAAGCTGAAGAGCTCGATCGACGACTTCTGCGACTCGCGCGCCTTCGAGAACTGGGGCACCCGCAACGGCGTCGACATGAGCAACGCGGCGATCTCCGGCTGCTACCTGTTCAACCCGGGCAAGAACAACACCTTCCAGGTCGACATGGACGGCAACGGCAACTTCCGCGACGTGACGCTGACCAAGGCCGACTTCACCAACAACGGCATCGGCTTCCCCGACCTGAAGCGCAAGTACTACGCACTGAACCTCTACGCAGAGAAACAGTTCGACGAGAAGTGGTACGCGAAGTTCGACTACGTGTTCTCGCGCAGCTACGGCAACTCCGAGGGCATGCTCAAGTCGGACATCGGCCAGCGCGATCCCTCGGTCACCCAGGACTGGGATGCACCGGAGATCATGGTCGGCGCGAACGGCCCGCTGCCGAACGACCGCACGCATCAGTTCAAGGCGTATGGCTTCTACCAGATGACCCCGGAGTGGTTGTTCAGCGCGAACATGGTGGTCGCCTCGGGCCGCCCGGTGAACTGCATCGGCCTCGCACCCGGCGATCCGATCCAGTACG
Organism: Bacillus sp. NP157; assembly: GCA_018889975.1. Taxonomy (NCBI): domain Bacteria; kingdom Bacillati; phylum Bacillota; class Bacilli; order Caryophanales; family Bacillaceae; genus Bacillus; species Bacillus sp. NP157. The sequence continues at coordinate 8,839 of CP076546.1, read as the reverse complement.
GCGCCTCGTACTTCTACTGCGACGGCAAGGTCTCTCCGCGCGGCTCACGCGGCCGCCTGCCGTGGACCGAGCAACTGAACGTGGGTGCCGAATGGCGCCCCGCCTTCGCGCACCACAAGCTTGGTTTCAACATGGACATGTTCAACGTGTTCAGCCAGCAACGCGAAACCAGCGTCATCGAAGTCGGCGAGAACGCCGCCGGCGTCCCCGTGGCTACCTATAAGCGTGCCAATTCGTATACCGCACCGCGCTACTTCCGTTTCTCGGTGCGCTACGACCTGTAATCGCAATCGCGCCGCGTGGCCCTCCCACCGCGCGGCGCATCTCCCCTCTTTCGAGGCTTTGCTCGACCCGGCGTGCAAGCCGGGTTTTTTTCAGGGACGGACCGCAGTGACCTCGATCTCGACCAGGTAATTCGGACTGGCCAGTGCGGCGACCTGAAAGGCGCTGCGCGAAGGCAGGTTCGGTTGCTGCGCCGTACCGAAGAACTGGGTGTAGCCGGCCATGAAGCCGGCGAAATCCATCTTGCCGCCCTTGGCGGGGTCGCCGACGAGGAAGACCTGCATCTTCACCACGTCGCCCATCGTCAGCCCCATGCCCTTGAGCTGCTTCTCGATCGAGGTGAGCACGCCGGCGGTCTGGGTCTTGGTATCGCCATAGGCCTGCGGCGAATCCTTTGGCGCGTTTGCATCGGCCACGGGCGCGACGGCACCGCTCAGGAAGACGAGGGTCTTGCCCGCGGGCACTTCTACCGCGGCCGAGATCGGGAAGGTGCTGTTGGGGATCTTGTGGCGCACGACCTCGGCGGCGAACGCCGGTGCGGCGAGCAGGCAGGTGGCGGCGGCCAGGGCGAGGGAGCGGCGTAGGTTAGTCATTGGGCGTTCTCGTCTTTGTCCGGGGGCGGGCGGAAAGCTTTGACCTGTTCGGCGGTGATCGCGTCGGTGTAGTGGTTGCCGAAGTGGGTGCGCACGTAGTTGACCACGTCGGCCACCTGCGCATCGCTGAGGAACATGGCGAACGGCGGCATGCCACCACGCCCGTTCATCACCATCACCGCGGGATACGCGGCCGAAGCGAGCTTGAGATTCGACGCCAGCGCCGGATAGTGGCCCGCGCCGACGGCACCCTTAGCGTCGGGCATGTGGCATGCCTGGCAGACGTGGGTGAAGATCTGTTCGCCGGTGGCATGGCTGAACTGCGCGCGGGTGAGGAAGGCCGCATCATTACCCTGCGCGAACGCAGGCAGGGCGGCCACGGCAAGGAACACGGCCAGCACGCGCTTCATGCCGCACCCCCGGCCACCGCCTTGCGGTGCAGGCGGTCGATCGCTGACAGCGACGAGAGGATCGCGCCTTCCTGCCATGCGGGCAGGTACGAGGCATGCTCGCCCGCCAGCACGATGCGCCCATCCAGCGAACACAGGTTGGCGTAGTGCTGCTGCCGCGTCTTCTCGGTCCACCAGCCGAAGCAACCCAGCGTGGACGGCACGCGGTGCCAGGCCACGGCAATGCCGTTCTCGAATTCCGCCTTGTACTGCGGATGGACCTGGCTACCGAACTCAACGGCCTTGGCGATGCGCGCGGCCGGATCCAGCGCCGTGAACTCGTACGCATCGCCGACCCAGGCATAAGCGCCGAGCAACACGCCCTTCTTCGTACCGATGCCGTGGCTGGGATACCCGATCATCGCGATCGGCGTATCGCTGGTGCTGATGCCACCATAGATCCGGTCGTCTTCTTCCCAGAAGCGTCGCTTGAACTGCAGGCCGACCTTGACCGAGGCGAAATACGACACCGCTGCGATCGCCGCCGCCTTCTCCGCCGACACCTGGGTCGGGATCTGGCTGAGGATCGAAAGCGGGATCGTACACACGCACCAGTCGGCCTTCGCCGTCTGCACCTGCCCGGGCTTGGCGGTGTCTTCGTAAGTCACGGTCACGCCGCGATCGTCCTGGGCGATGGCGGTGACCTTGCTGTTGTAGCGGATCACGCTGGGCCCGATCTCGCGGACGAACGCCTTGCCGATCGCGTCCATGCCACCGACGGGTTGCATCAGCGTGGTCTGGTATTCGTACATCGAACTCATCGCGAGCTGCTTCCACAGCCCCGACTTCAGGATGTCCGACACGCCGACCGGCTGCGAGAACGCGGGCTTGCCGTCCGGGCCACCGGAGGGATCCTTCGCATACCCGCGCAGTTCGCTGCTGGCACTGCCGGCGACGTAGCGGAATTCGCTGTCCAGTCCGCCGAACTGACGCAGCGATTCGAGCAGGATCTCGCGATCTTCCTTCGTCACCGCGTCGTCCAGCGCCCCCTTGCCGGAGGCTTTCGCGAGCAATTCCGCGATGCCGCCATGCCAGTCGGCCTGGACGGCGCGAAGGCGTTGCGGCTTGCCGCCGAACGCGTCCGGGTTATGCATGTAGGCGTTGTGGTTGACCTGCACGAACGGCTCGAGCTGCACGCCGAACTGGCGACAGTAATCGAGCACGCCGGTGTGGTGGTACGGGATGCGCCACGGCCCCGGATTGAAATAGAGCCCCTTGTCGAAGCGACAGGTCTGCTCGTGGCCACCGAGTTCGGTGTAGGTGTCGCCGCCACGCAGGGTCCAGTTACGGCCGCCGGCGCGCGCGTTGTATTCGAGCACCTGCACCTTGTAGCCCGCCTTGCCCAGCTCGTAGGCCGCGACGAGGCCGGCCAGGCCCGCACCCAGGATCAATACCGTGCCGCCCTTGCCCGAGCCCTGCAACGGTGGCGGACGGCGATAGGTCGACTCAGCCGCGAAGCCGAGGTTGTTCATCGCCTGGTACATCAGCGCACCGCCACCGGCGATGCCGATCATGCGCAACAGATCGCGTCGGCTCAACGACGCAACCGGGTCTTCGCTCCCCATGCCACACCCCTTCGCAACCCCGATGTCACAGAGTAGCCACATGTTGCGTCGCACAACAACTGCCATCGCACGATGCACCGGCGTGGTGCTATGACAGCGCTGCGCAAAGGTTCTAAGCTCACTCGATTCGAACCTTCCGCGTGCCTGCATGACCGCATCCCCCGACCGTTCCGCCGCCCGCCTTGCGTGGGCACGCCATGCCACCGGCGAAGCCGCGCTGGCCCTCGAACCGGCCTCGGCCGACGCCAGCTTCCGCAGCTACTGGCGCGGCTATGTCGACGGCCAGCCGGTCATCGTCATGGACTCGCCGCCGGAAAAAGAAAACCCCGCGCCCTGGGTGGAGATCGGCGCACGCCTGCACGACGCCGGCCTGCACACGCCCACGGTGATGGTGGCCGACCTCGAGCAGGGCTTCCTGCTGATCGAGGACCTCGGTACGCGCACCTACCTGCCCGAGCTCAACGACGACAGCGCCGATGCGTTGTACGCCGACGCCCTCGACGCGCTGTTGCGCATGCAGAAGCAGGTCGACACCCGTGGCCTGTCCGCGTTCGATCGCGAGTGGCAGGTCATGGAAATGGAGATCATGCCGACGTGGTTCCTGCAGAAGCACCTTGGCGCGTTCGTCGAGTGCGAGGAATGGGACGTCGTCGAGGGCGCGTTCGGTGCGATCCTGCATGCCATCGCGGAGCAGCCGCGTGCATTCATGCACCGCGACTACCACAGCCGCAACCTGCTGATCACCAGCGAGCGCTCGCCGGGCGTCATCGACTTCCAGGGTGCGATGTCCGGGCCGATCACCTACGACCTCGCCTCGCTGCTGCGCGATGCCTACGTCACGTGGGACAACGAGCGCGTGGAAGGCTGGGTGGAGGGCTATCGCCTGCGCCTGCTCGATGCACGCCTGCTCGACGAGACCGTCGACACCGATCGCTTCCGCCGCTGGTTCGACATGTGCAGCCTGCAGCGCCACCTGAAGATCCTCGGCCTGTTCTGCCGTCTCTACTACCGCGACGGCAAGCCGGGCTACCTAAACGACATGCCGCGCGTGCTGCAGTACGTGCTCGACATCGCGCGGCGCCACGCCGACGTCGCACCGCTGGCCGACCTGATCGTCGCGAAGATCGGCGATCGCGACATCCGCGTGCCGGCCGCGGCATGAGGCACGCGCTGATCCTGGCCGCCGGCCGTGGCGAACGGATGCGGCCACTGACCGACGCCACGCCCAAGCCATTGCTCGAAGTGCACGGCAAACCGCTGATCGTGCATCACATCGAAAAGCTGGCCGCGGCCGACGTGCGTTACATCGCGATCAACACCTCGCACCTGGCCGACCAGTTCGCCGACGTGCTCGGCGACGGATCGCGCTGGGGCGTGCGCCTGCGTTATTCGTACGAAGGCCCGACCCCACTGGAAACCGGTGGCGGCATGCTGAAGGCGCTGCCCCTGCTCGGCAGCGACCCGTTCATCGTGGTCAGCGCGGACATCTGGAGCGATATCGACTACGCGGCGCTACCGCGGGAACCGGCGGGCGTGGCGCACCTGGTGATGGTGCCCAATCCGGATTTCCACCCGGCCGGCGATTTCGCGCTGGCCGATGGGCTGCTGCACGACGCGGAGGCGCCCGCAGGCGCGCAACGGCTGACGTTCGGCAACGTGGGGGTGTACCGGCCGGAAATGGTCGCGGGCGAGACGCCGGGGGTGTTCAAGCTCGCACCGATGTACCGGCGGGCGATCGCCGCGGGGCGGCTGTCGGGGGAGCGTTTCGACGGATTCTGGCGGAACGTCGGCAGCCCGGCGCAGTTGGATGAGTTGCGCGGGATCGTTGGGTAGAGCATTCGCGCGCAGGCGCGCTCCTACAATGGCTCGATGCAATCATGTAGGAGCGCGCCTGCGCGCGAATCAAAGGCACGGCGGCGAAGCCGCAACATCGAAACGCGCCGAAGCGCGAGCTGTTACTGAATGGTTTCGGTAGCCAACTCGCGGAGCCGCTCGCGTCCAAGGGCGAAGGCTTCGTTATACGCGCTGGTGACGTCGGTGAACTCGATGGTGCCGGCGCCTGTCTCGATCTCCTCGCCGATGTGGTCGAGGATCCGATAGCTGGAACGGTAGACCTGGTCACCGGCGGCATCCTGTAACTTCACTGCGCGCGCGACAACCCTGAACTTGCTGTGATTTTCCACTGCGTTGTACCTCCCCCTGGTCCATCCGATACTGACGGGGGTTGGTGACTGTTTCAAGTGACCTGCGTGGCTGGACCACGTAAGCCGCGTGAAGGTCAGTTCGCGCCACCCGCCGATGCCATCGCCGTCTCGTTCGACAGCGCGGCCTTTGCCGCTTCATTGGTCATCACCACGATGCTGATCCGGCGATTGGTCGCGGACGCCGGATCCGCCTTGTCGAACGGCACGGAAGCCGCCAGGCCCACCACCCGGGCGACCTTTTCCGGCTGCATGCCACCATCGGTCAGCGTGCGCCGCGCGGCATTCGCGCGATCGGCGGAAAGCTCCCAGTTGCCGTACTGGCTGTCGGCGCGGATATACGGCGCGCTGTCGGTATGGCCCGAGATGCTGATCTGGTTCGGCACCTGGTTGATGAAGCCGGCCAGCTCGTGGAGGATCTGCACGGTGTACGGCTTCAGCGCACCGCTGCCGGTGTCGAACATCGGGCGGTTCTGCTTGTCCACGATCTGGATGCGCAGGCCCTCGGACGTGATGTCCAGCAGCAGCTGGTCCTTGTACGGCGCCATGGCCTGGCTGCTCGCGATGGCCTCGGTGAGGTCCTTCATGAGCTGCTCGAGGCGCTTCTTTTCCTGCGCCTTGGCCTGCTTGTCCACGTCGGCCGCGGTCGGCGCCGGCTTGGCGAACTTGTCCTGGTCGCCCGGCCCCTTGGGCAGGTCCATCGCGCCACCCAGCTTGATCATGCTGGTGCTCGCGCCGCCCGGGCCCATCTTGCCCGAAGGCGCCATGGTCGACTGGCCCTGGGTCAGGCTCGGGTTCTTGAAGTATTCGGAGATCGCCGCGCGCTGCTGCTTGGTGCCCGCGCCGACCAGCCACATCACCAGGAAGAACGCCATCATCGCCGTGACGAAGTCGGCGTAGGCCACCTTCCACGCGCCGCCGTGGTGGCCATGGCCACCCTTCTTTTTCCGGCGGACGATGATGACTTGCTTGAGCTCGGTCATCGTCGCTTACCGGGCCGCCTTGAGGTGGCCTTCCAGGTCCTGGAAGGTGGGACGGCTGGACGAGGTGAGCGACTTGCGTGCGAATTCCACCGACACCATCGGGTTGTAGCCGCGCAGGTTGGCCAGCAGCGCCACCTTCACGCATTCGAAGGCCTTGCCGTCCGAGGTCGCGCGCGCTTCCATCGCCGCCGACAGCGGGCCCATGAAACCGTACGAGAGCAGGATGCCGAGGAAGGTACCGACCAGCGCGCCCGCGATGTGTTCGCCGATCACGGCGGCGTCGCCATCGATCGACTTCATGGTGATGACGATGCCCAGCACCGCGGCCACGATGCCGAAGCCCGGCAGCGCGTCGGCCATCTTCTGCACCGCCATGGCGGGACCGAGGGCCTCGTGGTGGTGGGTTTCCAGTTCGACGTCGAGCAGTGCCTCGAGCTCGTGCGGATCCATGCTGCCGCCGACGATCAGGCGCAGGCAGTCCGTGATGAAGTCGATCAGGTGGTGCTCCGCGACCAGGCGCGGGTAAGCGGAGAACAACGGACTGGCTTCCGGGTTCTCGATATGTTCTTCCATGGCCAGCTGGCCGTCCTTGCGCATCTTCGTGAAGATGTCATACAGCAGGGACAGCAGGTCCACGTAGTCCTGCTTCTTGTACTTGGGACCCTTAAACAGGCCCATCGCGTCGCGGGCGGCGCCCTTGACGATCTCCATGGAATTGGCGCTGATGAACGCACCAATGGCCGCGCCAAAGATGATCAGCAGCTCATACGGCTGCCACAGCGCACCCATGGTGCCGTGCGAGAGCACGTATCCACCCAGCACCGAGACCAGGACGATGATCGAACCAATAATGACCAACATGACTTCACTTCCTCCCAGTCAGCTCCCTTATCGGCCGAAGGGGCGCGAAGTTGAGGGTGTTCGTCACGTTTTCTACACGATTCAGGTCGCGTCGTTAAGCGCTCCGGCGTACCTCGGGAAGACCAGCCGAATACGCGTACCGATTCCCGCCTCGCTCTCGATCTCGACCCCGCCGCCGGCCTGCGCGACGGTGCCGTAGACCTGGGCGAGGCCGAGCCCCGAGCCGCCCTCCTTGGTGGTGAAGTACGGCTCGAACAGGCGCTGGCGGACCTCTTCGGGGATGCCGCCGCCGGTGTCGGCGACGCAGACGAACACCCGCCGGCCCGGCTCGCGGTCGCGCAGCGGCGATTCCACGCCGTCGTCGGCCAGGCGGTCGCCCACTTCGATCACCAGGCTGCCCATCCCGTGCATCGCGTCGCGTGCGTTGAGGCAGACGTTCATCAGCGCCTGCTCCAGGCCATGCCGGTCGATCCAGATCGGCAGCGGGCCGGGCTGGCGCAGCACCTCGATGCCGATCCGGCCGCCCATGCCGTGGCGGGCGAAGTCGGCGAAGCTTTCCACCAGGTCGCCCAGGTCGATCGGTTCGGGGCGGGTGGGCTGGTTGCGCGCGAAGGCGAGCAGGCGCCGGGTCAGCGCCGTGGCATGGCGCGAGCCCTCCACGGCGTAGGTGAGCATCCGCCGCTGGTGCGGGGTCAGGTCGTCCGCTTCGTCCTGCAGGCCGGAAAGGCTGACGATCACGGTCTGCAGCATGTTGTTGAAGTCGTGCGCGATGCCGCTGACCAGCTGGCCGATCGCCTGCTGCTTCTGCGCCTGGCGCGCCGAGGCCTCGGCCAGTTCGCGGGCGCGGCTGGCCATCTCCAGTTGCTCGTTGGTGGTCGCCAGCAGGGTCTCCGCGTCGCGGCGCGCGCCGTGCTCGCTTTCCAGGCGTTCCAGCAGGGTGCCGTAGCGCGTCGACGCCGTGGCGGAACCCGCGACCGTTTCGTTGAGGCGCTGCTGCAACACCTCGTTGATCGACTCCAGCGCCGCCTGCAGTTCCACCCGCTCGGTGACGTCGCGACTGATGACGATGTAATGGTCCAGCGCGTCGTCCGCCACCACCGGCGCGATCATCACTTCCCACCAGCGCGACATGCCGGTGGCGGTGTGGCGGGGGCCGACGAAGTCGACGCGCTCGCCCATGGCGGCGCGATCGAGCAGCCGGGCGACCATGTCGCGTGCTTCCGCGGGCCACAGGTCGAGCCAGCGCCGGCCGAGCAGCCGATCCGGGCCGTCGGGGGCGAGCGATGCGCAGCCAAGCCCGGCGACGAAGCGGATCACGCCGTCGCGGTCCAGTTCTTTCATGCAGTCGGCGGAGGCCTCGACGAACTGTCGATACCGCCCTTCCCCTTCACCCATGGCACGCCCCTGGCCGCCCGCTGCGACGGCCGTGATACCGATATGACGCGCTGTGCAAGCGCTTTCTGTCAAGGCGAATTTTTTACGCCGCGGCGACGGCCATGCGACCAGAGTCTGGGCCATCGCACCGACGGACGAGCTTCATGCCCCCAGCCTGTGCACCCATCCTGCTGGTCGAAGATGACCAGAATGTCCTCGACATCACCAGCTTCGTGCTCGAGAGCGCCGGATACGCCGTGCTTACCGCGATGAGCGCGGACGAAGCGTTGGCCACCCTGTCCCATCACCCTGAGGTGGGGCTGGTGCTCACCGACGTGAACATGCCCGGCCGCCTCGACGGGATCGACCTCGTGCGGGAGCTGCATAACGCGGGCAACCCCGTGCGTTGCGTCGTGGTCTCCGGCGACGCCCTGCATGCGTGCGACCGACTGGGTGACCTGGCGCCCTTCCTGGCCAAGCCTTACGACCGCCGCTCGCTGCTGCAGGCGGTCGGGGACGCCATGTCGCCAC